>DASTMK010000344.1:0-46332 GCA_035714225.1 Bryobacteraceae bacterium
CCAGTACAGCATCTACCTTTTCCCGTGGGAAGTATTTCGCTATGACACCCAGACTGATGTAGTCGGTTATACGACTGCCTGCGGGCAACGATGCGACGGTACGAGCCATTCTGGGGGCCTCCCGCCCTAAACAGAATAGCATAAAAATGTTCTAAGTGAACAGTATTGCACCTAGCACGATAGTCGGCGGGCAACTGCCGGCTGGCCTCGCGATCACACATCGACGCTGATGACACCGCCGCGGACTACCGTTGATGCGGCGATCTTGCAAGTCGGTTCCCCGCGGGAGTTCGTCCCTCTGGCTGTCTTCTGCAAGGCCAGGCGTCGGCTGAAGAGCCGACGCGGCACGCTGAAGCGTGCGCCACGATGCCCTGAATGTTTCCTCGGCGAGGCCGGCGTGTGATCGCTGAAACGTCCACTCTGCAAAAGAGCTGTTTCTACTGAGAAACCACCGTGTCGGTCCTGTCGCCCTCGGCCGTTTGCACGACGAGGCGAGCTTCACTCGGTGCCGATTCCAGCAGTATTTTCCCGAGCCGGCCAGCGCCGAACCAGGCGCCCGCAACAGTATCGTTCACGCGGAGGATCCACGCGTCCCCAGACTTTTCGGCGCTGATCTGAGGCTGCGGTTCCGATGCGCGATAGGGAACCATCACCGCCAGGAATTTGGCCTCCGCCGCGGGTTGGGTGGTGCGCGCCGAAAGGTGCCACTGATTCGGGAATCGGGCCGCACAATCTTTGGGCGATGCCGCGCATCCGGAACTCTGGCTCACCTCTGGCGCAACTGAGAACCGGTCGGTCTGCGAGAACCGGAACGGTACTGTGCTGACCAAACGCACAGCGAGGCGGGCATCCCCGTCGCGAACGTAAATGGTGCCCGTCTGACTGTCGGTTTCCATCTGATTCAGCGCGTGTGCCAGCCAGCCGAACGTGGCAGGCTTCGCCGTCACCAGATAGTCGTGGACGATCAGCACCGGGCGCTCTTTCGACCCGACAAAAGCGAGCGTGCGCTCGAACGTCTTGGCCTCCGGATCGAGCGGCGGCACAGGCTCTTTCATGTGCTTTTGCCACATCTTCAGCATCCCTGGCGTCTGCTGCAGGTTGTATGCGGAGGCTGCCTGGCCCCGGGCGAGCGTAATCAGGCCTTTCCGCTCATAGTGCTCAATGCTGCCACTCGCCTCCCATCGATGCGTGGGCTGCCCCCGACCGTTGATCAGGATGCCGTTGTGGGCACGCGTTTGCCGGGTCCAGAGACCGTGGTGGGCACTTCCATACCACGGGTAGTAACCGGAATCGATCAGCAGCGCGCGGCCGTAAGCGTTCAGTTGAAACGTGTTCTGGTCTGCATGGCTGTGACTGAAGGACCCAAAGCGGCTCGACTTGAACAGCGCCCACACGTCGTTCGCAGCGTCTCCCAGAGCCGAGTGCATAGCCACCCAGCCAATATCGGAGAGGTACCGCGAGCCGTCCAGTTCCGATGGCGGCTGGGCCTTGCCCGGGGCGCCGTTTGCCCGCGCCCTCAGCACTGAGCCCACGTCTTCGATGGCCCACTCATGCCATTTGTTCTCGGCGATCGACGGCGGTGGAACCGGTATCGCCTGGGCATTCCAGCGGAGCACGGGATCATCGAACGCATCCGCGAAGCGCTCGAGCATCACCTGCTGGCTCTCTCCCGGTCCGCGCTCTGCTCCGTCGCCGAACGCTCCACGCGGAGCGTAGGCGGGCTGGAAATAGACGGCAAAATACCCGGTGTTCTGGTAGAACGGACGCCGGAACAGGTCTACGTCGGTGACGCCGCGCAAAGCCTCCGCGAATGTCGTCAGATAATACACGTAGGACGACCAATAGCTGACACCCTGTGCCCATCCCCCTTGATCTCCGCCCCAGCCGGGATAAGACGTGAGATAGCAGCGCAGGACGTAATCCAGCCATTGTTCGGCTTCGGGAATATCACCCAGAAAAGCCAGCCCGGCGTTGCCGAGGAAGGCCAGCACGCGACCCTCGTGATTCGAGAACGGATGCGAGAGGAAGTCCTGAGTGCGCAGTAACGCCAGCACCTGGTTGCCCCGCTCGGTCATGGATGCGAGCACCTTCTTGCGCTCCTCCGGCGTGAGCTTGTCGCCGATCCAGTCCCAGGCGAACGACATGCGATCCAGCATGGGCATAGAGGCTTCGTCGTTGCCGCTCGACCCGTTGGGCTGGGGCACATCGTGGCTGGTGGAGCCGCGCGGGTCCCAACTGGCCAAATGCAAGAGCCACCGCCGCGCGCCTTCCAGATACTTTTCTTCTCCCGTGATCCGGTAAGCGAGGGCGAGGCGCGCCACGTGGGCACTCCCGATCTTACCCGGCGTGTAGATCCGGCGCCAGTCGTCCACGTTGAACTCAGCAGTCGGATAGCCCGCCGGTTCGGGATAGAGCGTCTCTTCGAGCGCCGCGTCAGAGGCTTGCAGCATCGGCTTCCACCACCGGACGTTCCCTGAGGCAACGGCAGCCTTGATTTCGGCTGTGCGGTTAGCTGTCAAAAAGAGCCTTGGCCGAACACTCGCAAGCTTTGTTTTGAGGGCCGCCACATCCGGCATCGGCAGGAGCGGCAGGCTCTCCGAGAGCTTGAATGTGCGCGATCTCGATGCGCCGGTGGGTGCGCCGTTCGCGTCCAGATAAACCGCCTGCCACACGTAGTCGCCGGGAGCGAGCGGTTTACTGGAGGCGTACACCGTGGAGGTCTGTGGCTCGGTCGCGATCACCGCGCGGGAAGCCACATCAGCGCGGCGAACCTCGTTTTGGCCTTCTCGTTCGGCGTCCAGGTGAAACCCGGCGGGTTCACGCCGGCGCTCTGGCCATCGGCCGGATATGCAATCAAATCCTGTGGGTTAGGTTGCCACTCCACGACGGCTATCCGATCAGTCCAGGGGCGGCTCTGCTCCCCACACCCTGCGAGCACCGCCAGCGCGAAAAGTATCGCGAAAATCGGGTTGTGCATCTCTTCTCCTATTGAATGCTCATCAAATAAATTTTGGGCTCCCGAGCGCTGCAACGTAAAGCACCCACAAAAACTAAGGGCCCTCCAGGGACCTCTTCCAGTCGAGTAGATGCCTGGTGCACTTTCGTCAGAACTCGATGCGAAGCGCGACCATACCGTTGCGTGGACCGCCGCCCCCCCTCGCGCGCAAACTTCGGATCTGCCCCACCTCGCCGGGTACGCTTATGTTATTGGAGGGAATCCCCCAGCCAGGATGGTTGAGCGCATTGTCGAAGGTGCCTTGCAGAACCGCAGTGACACGCTCCGAGATGAAGAACCGCTTAAACAGACCGGCGTTGAGGTGGAAAAGGCCATGACCCTGCAAGACGTTCGGTGAAGAATTGCCGAATCGCCCCACCGCTACATCCGGTCTATGGTCCCCGTCCAGGTCTCCAGGAACGCGGAAGGCCGCAGGGTCGAACCACATGCTAACAGACCGCTCCGCTTTTGGAAGGTTTCCGTCGGCGATTCGGTCTGGCCGGCCTCCGATCGTATTCGTGTTAGAAACGTCGTACCCGCTAAACACTGGATTAAAGTAAAGCCCGGTATCCGTCATGAGCATTGCGGTCAGGCTCCACCCGCCCAGAATGAACTTCGGCACACCGCGGATCGCGCTCAGCCACGGCTTCCCTGGTCCGAATGGGAGTTCATAGTTCAGGTTTGTCACCGTGCGGTGCCGGGGGATGTAATCCGCGTTCGCGCGTTCCATTCGACGCGCGTAGCTGTTTTCCGGTGTGCTTCCAGGCTCGCCGTCCGACAGCACATCCGTGAGCGCCTTGGCCCACGTCCAGCCAAACTGATAATAGAGACCGTTTTTCATTTTACGTTCGGCCACTACGTGGAGTGAATGGTAATCATGATTTCCGCCGTTCCGACGCAGGGCAACTGTCCTGAAGGCCGGGAACTGTCTCATATCGTTCCTGAACGGCTCCATCCCGGGAGCCGGCTGGTTCAGGTTCGCCGTCCAGATCAGATGTCGCGAGTTTGTGCCAATGTAGGACACCCGGACGCCCATATCGAACAGCTCTCGCTCGACGGTGACATTCCACTGCTGTATCACAGGACTCCGCAGGTGCGGATCATTCGCAGTGAAGTTCTGGACACCAGTTGCACCGAATCCGTCCGGGAAGGCGAGCGGGAACATGAAATTGGGCTTCCCTCCGACGATCGCGTTTGTGAAAGTCTCGTCCGAGATGTAGGGTCCGCCTACTATGTTGTTCCACGCAGCATCGGTGATCTGATCGGTGTACATACCGTAGCCGCCACGGATTACTGTGCGGCTGTCGGCGAACGGGCGAAAAGCAAATCCAAAGCGCGGCATGAAGTGTTTCTTGTAGGAATAGAAAAGATTGCCAGGAAGGCCGGCGTCCCGTGCGGTAACGATGGGCGCGAGGTTCGCTGGGAACAGCGGATTTACGTGTCGCTGTGACTCCTCGCTGGGTACAACCACACGGCCGCTCGTCGGGTCAAAATGGAATGACAATCCATTTCGCTCGTGATACGGCGGGTTGAAGTCCCATCGCAATCCGATATTCAACGTGAGCCGCCGTGTCACCTTCCAATCGTCTTGGATAAATCCGGCGACGTCAGTATTGCTGAGATGGTACATCTGTTCGGCCGGGTTAGTACGATTCGACGTCTGGGGGATCCCGAGCAGGAAGTCTGCGTACGGGAAATTGCTGTAGACGCCCGTGAACCCTGAATGTTCCGAAGGCTCGTTGTACAAACCCGCCTCCTCCGACGAAGTTCGCGCGTGTGTTATGGCGAATATCGAAACCCGCCTTAACGGTATGCACGCCGCGGATCCACGTTACGTTATCCGAGAACTGAACGTGCCGTTCACGGTCATCACTGACCATTGTTGCAGCCCCAAGGCTCGCGAACCCGGTTACGTTGAATCTCGGTGCGCCGGTCTGGATCGTTACATCAGGCGAGAGACCTTCGAGCCCGAATTCCCGGATAAGGTCGGCCCCGTTCAGCGGATTGAAATATGGATACTGTATGCGGAGCGTTCCAAACCGAAACTCGTTGATTAAAGACGGCGTGAAGATATGCGTGTCGGATATAGTTACTACCGTCGTACTGCGAACGCCTCGCGTATATGGAAAAGTCGGGACGGCCTCGGACTGCGACTCCCATCCGCCGCGGTTCCACATCACCCTCCCGAACATCGAGTTCTCATTGGTCAGCTTATGATCAATTCTCGTCTCAACCTGAGTCTTGAACCACTTACTCGGCAGAGTATCGCGGAAGTTGCTTTGATAGCTGCCAGGGGTTCCGGAGTTGGGCAGTGGATAGAAGCGCTCCTGGACTTTCAGCGACACTGGGTTGAGCCGGTCCTGCGGAATCACATTATCCGCGAATGGCTGGCCATTGAGTGGGTCCCGGATGACCCTGCCGGGCAGAAGCGCGGAGAAATCTCCCTCACGCATCCTCATCGTCGGCACACTCGTATTCAGAACGGTTTCCATCCGCATCGGGAAGCGCTCGTACATCGAGTGAAAGAAGGTACGATTCTTTATAATCGGCCCGCCGACGGCGGCGCCGTAATCATCGTCATCTCTGAACGGCACAGTCAACGAGAATGGTGAGCGCGCTCTCAACCGACTGGAGCCGAGATAATAAAACACGGCTCCGTGCAGGTCATTGCCGCCCGATTTGCTGCTCGCGTACATGCCGCCTGGCCTGAGTGCCTCGGCCTTGTCATTGGCGAGTTGGACACGCATTTCCGCAGTGCTATCCATTGCCCCCTGCGCGGAAAAGCTTTCTATTTTTGTCCCGTCAACCGTCGTACCGTACTGTCTGCCGCGAGCACCGGCCAAACTGAAATTTGAGCCTTGGGCGCGTTGAGCGCCCGGCGTGAGATGAAGCACCGAGGAGTAATACCCGCTCGTCGAGTCACCACGATAGTTGACCGGCGCCTCGAGTATAATCTTCGCGCTGCGGACGTTCGCGACTTCGGCGCCTTCCGTATTGATAAGCGGGGCAGACGCCTCCACAGTCACCTGCGTTGCCAATTCGCCCACCGCGAGCACCGCGTCGGTCCGGACCGTGGCTGAGGTTTCCAGGATCACATCCGAGATCACGTGTGTGCGAAAGCCCGTGCGAGACACACTGATCGAGTATCGACCGGGGGGCAGGTTTGTCACTTGGTACAGGCCGTTCGCTCCCGTAGTGGCATGATGTTCGATGCCCGTCGCCATATTCCGTACGACAACGGCAACATCAGGCAACAGGGCTCCACTCGAATCAGTCGTTTCACCGAGAATCGTTCCAAGCGTCGTCTGGGAAAGTGCCGCAATTGTGACAAAGGAAAACAGGAAAATTAACCGAAACACTCGCATGGCGGGATCTCCTCTCTCCGCTTCCTCTACAGGCAGGATTAACGGATCCCAATCTTCTTTTATGGGACGAAGTTTATATCAGGTATTGGCCCGTGTCAATGGCGAGTTGACATAGTGCGAGTTGACATAGTGTCCCGTATTGATGAGTTCGGCTTCTATCTGCTGGAGAGTCGGCAGGCTGGCGATCGCGAAAACTCTGCAGAGGGTCCGGGCTTATGGAAGCAGTTCGAGACGAGTCCAGCGAATCAGGCATACCCCGTCCTCGACACACCAGTGTGCCGCGAGCAGCAGGCGGGCATCCAAGCGGATGACGCACGGTAGACCGAACGCAAACGTAGACAGCTCCTCTAGGCCTGACGTGGACAGTGTGACGCTGCGGCTAGCCCGCGCGTCCCACAACATCTCCTCCCACTCTACCGTCCACAACTCGGCCGTGTAACGCACCAGGCACATGCGCACTCCCTGCCTTCCGTACCGGCAGTTGTAGAGGGCTGCGATGCGATCACCGCCCAGCCAGATCGGCGTCAATGTCTGGCCCTGAATACCTGTTGGTCGCGCTGGACTCCAGGTGCGGCCCGCATCGGTTGACACGCTGAAGTGATTGTCCAGATCCCGGTAGTCACCCATGCGCACCGTCCAGGCGGTCGCGAGCAGCCGGCCCGGTTCGGTCTCGATGATCTTCTGTTCAAAGAAGCCCCGCACGCCCTCGGGATCGTGGAACACGATTGTCGAATCCGGCCAGGACACGCCTCCATCGTCCGAGCAGAACACTAGGGCGGTCTCCCCTAACCGGTCGGGATGAAACAGACTCGCGGCCGGAGCGAGCCAGCGATTGCCCGAAAGCACGACCATCGGATTCGAGACCTCCCAGGCATCGCCGGCCGATGTAGGGATGGTCTGCACAGGCCCCCAGACGCGACCACCGTCGAGCGACAGGGTGTACACCGGATCGCGACGCAGGCGATGACCGAACGAGCGGTCCCCATTCTGTGAGAACTTGCGGAATCCGTAAGCAATCAGCGTCCCTTGCGGCGTGCGGCTGAGCCGCAGCGAGTTCGTCGTGGGCGGGCTGTCAGATGGGGACAGAATCATCGACTCGGTCTGCCAGTTGCGCCCGCCGTCACACGATCGTGCCAGCGCGGTTCCACCCAGGGCCTGCGGGCCGCCACCGACGGTGAATGCCGCCAGGATTTCGCCGTCGTCAAGCCTGATCAGGCTCGGGTAAGCGGCGTCGTCCGCGTTGATGATGCCGGTCTCGACAATCCGCAGACTACCCACGCACGGTCTCCCGTTGCTCGACGCTTTTCACTGTGTTCCGCGGCTCGATCAGGTGAAACAGCAGTCCCGCAACATAGGCGGTAAGGGCCGAGAATGCGCCGTACCACATCCACGAGACGGCCGTCGACGCCGAGAGCACGGCGACAGCGGCCGACCCCACCAGCAGGCCGAAGAAGGCAGCGTTGCCGCCGACGTGGCGCGCCGTCATGCCCAGCAGAAAGATCCCCACCAGGCTTCCACCGAAAAAACTCGTGAGCTTCGCAGATGCCACAATCAGGTTCCCGAGCCTGTCGGCAAACAGCGCGAACAACGTGCAGCAGATGCCCAGCCCGAACGTAACCCGGCGCGCGCTCGCGACCGAGGAAGTCCGCTGCAACAGCGTTTGTCCGAAATCGACCATGACGACTGTAGTGAGAGAGTTCAGGACCCCGCTGATCGTCGACATAGCAGCCGCGAGCACGGAGGCCACAAGCAATCCTCGAAATCCCGTCGGCAGTTCCTCGGCTATGAACTTCGGAAACACGCGGTCCGGCGCCAATCCGATGCCACCCTTATCGGCAAATTCCAGGTAGTAGACATACAGCCCCGTGCCGACGAGAAACAACAGCGCACCGAGGCATGAGCTGATCACCATCGACGACCCGACGGCCCACTGGCCTCGCCGCATAGATGAGGTGGTAAGGAATCGCTGGACGGACGCTTGGTCCGTCCCGTATTCACTGACCATCAGGAAGATGCCGCCGATTAGGCCGCCAAGGAACGTAAATTCCGTTGTCAGGCTGGGACTGAAGTCGAAGAAGCGAAGCTTCTGTCTCTCCCCGGCGACGGCGAACACTTCGCTCCAGCCGCCGTCCAGACGAATCCCGATTACCAACGCCGCCGCAGTCAGGCCACCCAGCAGCACGAACAACTGGAACGTGTCTGTCCAGATGACCGCACGCATGCCGCCCAAGGTCGTATACAACGCGGTAAGCACGCCGGTCACAACGATGACGAACGGCAGCGAGAAACCAGTGATCTCTGCCACGAACACCGACGGCGCATAGATCACCACGCCCATGTAGCAGCACTTGAGAACCAGAAATATCGCGCTGCCCAGCAGCCGGGTTTTCAGATCAAAGCGCCGTTCGAGATACTCGTAAACGGTGAATACCTGCATGCGGTAGAAGTATGGAATCATCAGGCCGCAGACCAGCAGGATGGCGAATGGGAGAGCGAGCCGGTACTGCAGGTATGTTAAATCAGCCTTATAGGCTTGGCCGGGCGCACCGAGGTAGGCGACGGCGCTGAGCACCGTTGCGACGCCGGACAGCGATGCGGCCCACCAAGGGATGTTGCGGTTCCCAAGGAAGAACTCCTGCAACGTTTTCTGACCCGCCGAGAAGCGAGTTCCAATCAGTACGACGGTGCAGAAGTAGATCGTGAGGACAATGTGGTCGAGGAGCGTCATTGTGAGTCGTCGCCCGGCTACGGGAGCACTCGGAAACTATAGAGTTGAGCTTCTTTCAATGTGAAGCGGAGCCGGACTGGCTTCGCGGTGGAAAGCGGGGTGTTCGATTTCCAGCGCACCGGATGCGCTACTCGATCTCCGGTTATCAGGGCTGCTTCATCGAGCCTTTTGCCCGTGTCGTCGAGCAATTCGACGCGTATTGATCCGGGCGCGGCGGCCGCATTCACCTCCAGGCGGTGACCATCGAATTTAAGGAGCTTCGTCGTCACGGTCCCACCGGCGGCGGCCGCATCCATCGAGACGAAGCCGTCCATGCGCCATGTCGCGCGGCCGATGGTTGCTACTTTGTCCCGCATCGGAGCACCATGGGTTGCCGTGTACCCAGTGTAGTAGAGGTGGACCTCGTCGCCTTGAGACACCAGCGTGCTGCCGACGCCCAGTAGCATGCCGCCGTCGAAGGTTCCGGGTTTGCCGATTGCGATAATGGGCGATCGGTCCTCGAACCGCTTCCAGGTGTAGCCGTCCCGGCTGTACGTGAGTTGCACGTCGATGGGGCCGTCATGCGGACTTTGGTCCGGCCCCACCTCGTCCCGCTTCCACACCTTCTCCATGCGGAATGCCGTGATGAAGCCAAGGAAGTGGCTGCCGTATGGAATGCCGGACATGTTGTACCACTCCATGCGCTGCTCCGGCGTTTTCGCCCAGGCATCGTCCTGTTCATCGGGCGGCAAAATCAGCTTTGGCTCCGACCACGTCTGAAAGTCCTTGCTGGCCGAGAGCCAGACCAGCCGCCGGTCCAACCCGCGCACCTTTCCTGGTCGCTTGTGAAATGCAAGGAACTCACCTGTACGCGGATGCTGAACCATCGAGATCGTATCCGAGTGTGGAAGCACCGGGTTGATTGGATAGGCGTGCCAGCGTAAACCGTCGGCCGAGTATGCGGCCCAATATCCATGTGCGCTGGACGGCAGGCCGCGATGTCGGGCCACAGACACGCCTATCATCTTGTATCGTTTGTTCGGATCGGACTCCCGGCGGTCGATCACCACACTGGGACTGTGTATGTCGTAGACTATGTTGTTGTGCTTCGAGCCGGCAAACTCGATGAGGCCGAGCGCCGGCTTGTCCCAGTGGATCCCGTCCTTCGAAGTCGCATAGCAGACAGGATCGCGTAACGCCTTCATCTCCGGATAGGCCGACTTATGCAGTGCGCCGTTGTACCACATGCGAAACAGCTTGCTTTCCGGATCGTATAACACTGTGCCGAAAAGATTGACCCGCTTACCTTCCCACGGCTTGTCCGGTTCCACCACCGGCCTGTCCAGTTTTCGCGCCGGGTGCAGAGTGCGCCGCACGCCCGCGTAGGACTCGATCAAAGCATCGTCGACGAACAACTGTGGCTGCCCGGCTTGAACCTCGATGGGCATATCGGCAGACGCTATCAATGTCGATGCTAATAAGAGTGTGTGAATGCGACTGAGCAACATAAATCTCCGTTTTCTCCGCGGGTGCGGTTCTGTAAGAGCAATCATCAGCCGTCAAGCTCAGAAGGAATACCGTAAAGCCATTTGAATCTCGCGGGGGCGCCCGGCCGTGCGGATAACGCCGAAGTTCGCGGTGCCCAGGGTCGAACCGGGAAAGCCGAAGTTCGGATGGTTCAGCGCGTTGAACATTTCGAAGCGGAACTGCAGCCGGTGCTCCTCGTGAATCGCAAAGTTGCGCGCCAAGCCCAGGTCGATCAACTGGGTTCCCGGGCCTATTAGAATGTTGCGTCCGGCATTTCCGAAGTTGTACTGCGCTGGCGCCGTGAAGGCGCGGGTGTCGAACCAGCGCTCGATGCTGCGTTCACCGTCCGGCAAGTTGCCATTGCTCGAGCCACTGACGTTCGGGTGCACCGCACCAGCACCGGCGTTCACGCTGTCGCCGCCCACCAGCGGTGTGAATGGGAAGCCGGACTGGATGTTGGCCACCGCGTTTACCTGCCAGCCGCGTAAGGCCAGGTTGGCCGCACGATTGCCGAGGTCGGGGACCGGCAGCTCATACACGGCCGCGAGCGTGAAGCGATGACGCAGATCGAATCCGGCAAGACCTCGTGCCGCCGCCCGGTTGTCCGGATCCTGAATGCCCCCGCCCGCCGACTCAGCTTCGCCCCCGTGATCGTCGATTGCCTTCGACCACGTGTAGGTGCTCAGCAAGTTCATGCCCCGCGAGAATCGCTTCTCGATCTTCGCCTGCAAGGCGTGATAGTTCGACGATCCATCGCTGTCATGGAAGCTCAGCGCGCCAAACAATGGGTACCGCCGGCGCGGTTGCAGGGTACCGGGACCTGGCCGCGCCGAATTGCCGTTATACGAGCGCTGCAGCCGGAGCGTGCGATTCCCCACGTAGCCAACGCTTGCACCAATATTCGCGCCGAGCTGCTTTTCGAGAGTGAGCGACCACTGTTGCGTATAAGGGTTACGGCCTGTGCCCAGCGGCACCACCGAGGTGGACAATACAGCCGGAATCAACTGCTGCGGATCACCGAGACGAGTTGAGCCAAATTGTATCTCCGGAATCACGCTCCCGCTCGATTGCAGGTCGTCGATAGCAAATGGCGGGACCGCTGCCGAAAACAACAGGTTCTCCGCCGTACGCGCAGCCCAGAAAATTCCGTAGCCCGAACGCACGACGAACGACGCATTTCGCAGAGGCCGCCACGCGAGGCCAACGCGTGGAGCAAAACCGTTAGTCGCGGCCTGCAGATCATTCGAGTCGCCTTGGCGGTTTGGATATGGAAGAGCAAACGGCATCTCATAGTCCGGAGCGTAGACCATCTGACCAGTGGCCGGATCGAATGACCCCACCTGGTTGAATTTCTCCTTCCAAGCTCCGTCGCGCTCGAAGCGCAAGCCCAGGTTCAGTGTCAACTTCGAGGAGACCCTCCAGTCGTCCTGAACGAAGGCCGACCAGCGCAGGTTCCTTGGCTGCTGCCCGTGGAACCGGGACACATCGCTCAGGTTCTGGGCCGAAGGCAGCCCAAGCAGGAAGTCGGCAAAGCCGTCGGTGTGGCGGCCCCCCACCGGGCCGGTGAAGACTCCAGAGAACGTATAACGGCCACGGCCCCACTGCGGCTGGAAGTTGTTTGCCGTGTATCGCCTTGCATCGCCCCCCACGCGAAGACTGTGCGCGCCCCGAATCCAGCTCACGCTGTCGGTGAGTTGGATCGTTGTCTCCTCACGGTCCAGGGGAACCGCGGCATTGCCGCCCAGCCGGGCGAGCCCGCTGATCCGCACATCTGGGAAGCCGTCGGCGATTGTGCCCTTCGCCAGCGATGGCAGATTCAGCATATCGGTGAAGTTCTCCCCCGCGGTCTCGTGCAGAAAAAGGAAATGATACCGGTTCATTCCGGCGCGAAATTCATTAATGAGCGTCGGAGTCAGGCTGTATGTATGCTGCGCCGCAAACGAGCGGTGGCGGTTCCGCAGGATATCGGCGTCGAGCGGAAACGCGTTGTTCGTCACGTTGTCCGTGTTGTAATACGAAAACCGGCCTGTCAACCATTGCTTGTCACTCAGCTTTTGATCGACGCGCACAGGCACCTGATCGGAATCGTCTGTGCGAGTGGCAATAGTTGTAAAGTTGCGCGCTGAGTCATCTGTGTTGGGCAGCGGAATGTACTCGAGAATGCTTTTCGAGGCAGGATGAATTCGATTCGATGGTATCTGGTTACCAGCGAAGGGCTGCCGCACGGGGCTTTGCGGCGTGTACGTCAACGGATCATAGATGATGCCGCTACCCGCGTAATTGCCCGTTCGCTGCGCTGCGGTTGGGGCCAGCGAGCCCGTAGCCGCGCTACGCCGTGTCCGCCTGCCTTCATAGTTCACGAAGAAAAAGGTGTTGTTTCTAGAAATGGGGCCACCGAGGCTGGCGCCGAACTGGTTGAACACCAGTGGCGGTTTCGCCCTTCGCCCTGTCTCCGGCGCGACGGGTGCGAAATACTCGGTAGCGTCGAAGTTATCGTTACGCAGGAATTCGTAAGCCGAGCCATGAAACTCATTCGACCCGCTCTTGGTTTCGACATTCACGACTGCGCCGGCGGCGCGACCGAACTCCGCCGAGTAAGTGCTCGTCTGTACCTTGAACTCACTGATCGATTCGATTGACGGTACTACCACGACCATGCCGAATAGCTGAGCGTTGTTATCAACTCCGTCAAGCATCCAGTTATTCTGGTCCTGCCGCTGTCCATTGATTGTGAGCGAGTGACCGCCCTGACGGGTACGAACCGTTGTCGCGGCGGGCGGACCTGGCGTGGCGCCGGGCACGAGTTGCCCTAGCTGCACGAAGTTTCTTCCGTTCAGCGGCAACTCTCGTACCTGAGTCGCGCCGATCACCTGTCCGAGCGCTGCCGTTTCGGAATCGACCAGCGGCACGCTCGCTTCGACCGTCACCGTCTCCGCGGTTTCGCCCACGCTCAACTGCGCGTCAAGCCGCGCAGTCTGGTTCACTGCCAGTTCCGCACTGCTTTCGAACGTCTTAAAGCCTCCGTGCTGGATTATCACCGAGTACACCCCCGGCGGCAGGTTCGCTACTGTGTAGTCGCCCGTTTCATTCGTCTGCACCGATCGTTCTAGATTCGTAGCAACATTGCGAACCGCGACGGTGGTACCCACGACCGCGGCGCCCGATGGATCGCTGACAAAGCCAATAAGGCGTGCCGCCGTGCCTTGCGGATAGACAGGGCGCGTAAGGAGAAGCAGCGCGATCAGCGCCGCTGGAACTAACCGACGGGTGGAGAGTTTCATGATGTCTCCGATTGTGATATTGTCGACAATAGATCATTATTGAGCCATTGTCAATAGAGGTTTTTCTAAAATTATATTGACTGATTTTGCTTGTAGGATTGTCGACAATGCAGTATGATACAAATTTGCTCAATTGCTATGGGCACTTCAACGTTCGGAAAACTAAAACAGGAGTCAACTTCCGATCGCATTTATGCGGCGATCCGGGAGGCCATCTTCAGCGGCCGGCTGAAGACGGGCCAGCGTCTTACTGAGATCCAGATGGCGAAGGAATTCGAGGTCAGCCGCGCCAGTCTCCGGGAAGCCCTGCAGCGGCTCTCGCACGAGGGTCTTGTCGAGCTTAACTCCTATAAAGGCGCGCGTGTGATCGAACTGACTCCGGAGCAACTCGATGAGATGCTCGCACTTCGCCTGCTCCTCGAAGCGGAAGCGGTGCGGCAGGCCAAACGACGCCTCACACAGACGGATCGCGATGTCCTGTACGCGATCGCGCGCAAGCTCCACAATCCTGGCGTTAACCCGCGTGCATATCCAACCTTCGACTTCGAATTACACCAGACTATCTGGGAGATCAGCGGCAACCGCACCTTGCAGCGCCACCTCAGTCTCCTCGTCTCGCCGCTGTTCGCAATGGGCACGATCCTGCGCTACTCTGAGAGCTCACGCGATCGCTCCGATTCGACGCGCGATGCTGGCGTCGACCACATCTCTCTCGTAGAGGCCATCTGCGACGGCACAGAAGAACGAGCCATCGAGTTGATGCAGCGGCACATTCTCGATAACTGGAAAGTAACTCGCAGCCGGATCGAGTCATTCATGAAGCAGGACTCTTGAGCGGCGCACGTGATCCTATGGAGACTCACTTGCAGAAGTTGAAAGGCGTCATCGTCCCGGTTGCGACGCCGGTCGATTCAGCCGGGGACCCCGACCTTGCGGCTCTGCGACGCCTGCTTTCCTTTTTGCTGGCGCATTCCCTCGACGGTCTGTTCGCTAATGGCTCGATGGGCGGCTTTGCGCACCTGACCGATGCTTCGCAATATCAGATCATCGAAACAATCGCGGCGCAACCGCGGGGCGTGCCCGTGGTCGCAGGCGTGTCGGATACGAGTATCTCTCGTGTCCGCCAGAAGATTGCCGTGATTCAAACCATGCCCGTCGCGGCGCTCGTGCTGCTTCCTCCGTACTACTATATGTGCCGGCAGGACGAACTGATCCGCTTCTTCTTGCTCGCCGCCGATTTCGCACAGAAGCCGATCATTCTGTACGACAATCCGCGTTACACGCAGAATGCGCTCGAACCGGCGACCATCGCCGGGCTGGCGCGTCATCCCAACATTCACGGAATCAAGATCAGCGCCCCGGACGTACTGAAGTGGGAACGGGTTTTGGAGCACGAGCTACCTCGAGACCGTTTCTCGCTCGTCTGCGGAGCCGAGAAGCTGATGGATGTGGCTCTTGGCATGAGTTTCGACGGAATCACAGGCGGACTGCACAACATCACGCCGGGTCTGGCAGTGCAGCTTTATCGCGCGGCATCATCGGGGGATGCCGCGACTGCGTCGCGATTGCAGGCGCAGCTCAATCGCATCTATCAGGTCTTTGAAGCCGACGGCGGATGGCGGGGGCTTGAAGTAGCTTTCGCGGCCCTAAGCATGCCGGCGCTCTTCGCGCCGCCGCCGCATGACATCCCCGTCCCCGAAGAGAAGAGGCGTGGTATTCTCGAAATTCTCGAGTCGGAGAACGTGCTCGCGGCAAATCCCGCGTGAGATGGGCGGCCCGCTCAGCACTGATGTGCTCATTGTCGGTGGCGGCGCCGGCGGCTGTGCCGCTGCCCTCGCGGTCTGCGAAGCGGGAAGGCGAGTCATTCTCTCCGAGGAGAGCCCCTGGATCGGTGGTCAGTTTACATCCCAGGGTGTTCCCGCCGATGAGCATGGCTGGATCGAGCAGTTCGGCTGCACGGCTCGCTATCGAAGATTTCGTAACTCAATCCGCGAATACTATCGGAGTCACTATCCACTGACTCACTTCGCCCGCCTCCATCCCTATCTCAATCCAGGCAACGGCTGGGTCTCTCCCCTGTGTGCCGAGCCGCGCTGTGTACTCGCTGTACTCGAATCAATGCTTGAGCCGTACGAGGTTGCTGGTCATCTCCGCATCCTGCGCCACCACTCCATCGCATCCCTCGACATAGACAACGATCGTATCCGGGCAGCGCTTCTGTATGACAGCGAAACCGGTGTCAGGCGCGAGATTGAGGCGCGATTTTTCCTGGATGCTAGCGAGCTCGGCGATGTTCTACCGCTCGCGGGGGTGGAACACGTCAGCGGCGTGGAGTCGCAGGCGATGACCGGAGAGCCCGGTGCTCCACTCCAACCGGAGCCGCGGTCGATGCAGGCCTTCACCTGGTGTTTCGCCGTCGATTACCTCTCGGATGAGGACCACACGATTGAACGCCCGCGCGACTACGATTTCTGGCGCGATTACCGCCCTCGTCTGTCACCGCCCTGGCCGGGCCCACTGTTCCAACTCGCCGGCCTCAACCCACGCACGCTCGCGCCCGTCAGCTATACGTTTAATCCGCACGGCGAGTCAGGGCTCGCATTCTCCGGCCTCTGGACTTATCGCCGGCTCCTCGACCGCATGCAATTCGCGCCGGGATCGGTTGCGAGCGACATCTGCCTCGTCAACTGGCCCATGAACGATTACATGGAAGGGGATCTACTCGGATCCGCCGTTGAATGCGCCAACCATCTGCACCGGGCGCAGCAGCAGAGCCTGTCATTGCTCTACTGGCTCCAGACGGAAGCACCACGCCCGAAGGGCGGTTACGGATGGCGCGGACTGCGGCCGCGTGGCGATGTACTCGGCACGGCAACGGGCCTCGCACTCCGGCCATATATGCGCGAGTCGCGAAGGATCCGGGCGATTCGAACGGTCACTGAGGTTGATGTCTCCGCCGTTCATCGGCCCGGCGCCACTCGAGCGATCCATTGCCGCGACTCCGTCGGCGTGGGCTACTATCGCATCGACTTGCATCCCTGCACCGGCGGTCACAACTACATTGACGTTCCGGCACTGCCCTTTCAGATCCCGCTCGGATCGCTGATTCCGGTGCGTATAGAGAATCTGCTGGCAGCGGGTAAGACGGTCGGAGTAACTCACATCACGAACGGTTGTTTCCGTGTCCATCCGGTCGAGTGGAACATCGGTGAAGCCGCAGGCGCGCTTGCTGCCTATTGCCTCCACCGGCGTATGGTTCCTCGCAGCGTGCTGGCAGCGCCAGGCGACTTCCAGGACATGCTGTTTCGACAGGGCGTTCAACTCGCCTGGCCCGCCGAACTCAACCTGGACGACGGAGAGCCACACGTCCATGCCAGGCCGACTCGTCTCCTCTGAGTTGAAGCGAGCACACTCCAAAGTGGGCGGCGTGGTCGTCGGCACTGCCATCGGCTTCTGAACGGGTGGAAGAAGGGCAGCGGCCGTTCCTTCTTGATCTGCTGCCAGACACGTATTCGCGGCGAGACAAGCGAAGATCATACATGTAAGCGGCTGGCGATGAACTACCTCAAGCGGCTAACGGGCGCGATGAAGGAGAATCAACTCAACCCCCGCAGAGCTACCACGACGTGTGTCGAGCAGGTTTCAGCAGCCGCACGGCGTTCTCGCGGAGGATGGCGAGTTTGTCTGCATCGCTGATTTCGGCGGCTTCTATGCGCCGTCTCTGCGCGGCTGCGGAATAGAGCGGCGTATCGGTGCCGAACAGGATGCGACTTGCTCCGATCTCCTGCACGGCCCACTCGATCAGCCCCGCGTAGATGCTGCTGGCGCTCGAAGTGTCCACGTAAATGTTGCCGGCTTCCGAGGCCTGAATGGCCCGCACCTGGTGGCCCAGGTCTCGGTCCCAGCCGCAGCCCAGGTGCGCGAGGATCAACGTCACTTCGGGAAACCGGTCGGCGAAGCCGACGCAGTCTTTCGGGAGGCTGTTCTCCTCGCCGCTATGGGTCAGCACGATGGCTCGGTGCCGCGCGGCGAACTCGAAGATCGCACCGCCTTCCCGCGCGATGGGATAGCCGTGCTCTTCCGGGTGGATTTTAATGCCGGCGCACTTGGGGTGACGGAGACGCTCGGCCGCCTGCCCGAAGGTGGCGGGCCGACGCGGATCGACGATCACCCATTGCAGCAGCCCGGGAGTTTCCTCCACCAACCGCGCAGCCTCCTCGTTTCCGGCTGCCGCGTCCGCCTCCATGCGCGGAAGCAATCCGGAGAGCGGCGAAACGATGGTGAGCTCGATGTTGGCCGTCCTGGCCCGTTCCAGCACCTTTTCCACGCCGCCGCTCATGATCCGGTTCTGGATAGTCAAGCCCTTGCGGCAGTACAGCCCGTAGTGACCGTGAACGTCGATCGCAGCGATTTCGGCAATCTCCATAGCTCCTTCCCAGAGCGCAGCCAGGTTATGGCTCGCCGCGACTGCGAAGACCCAGGAGCAGGAATCCTGCCGGGTCCGTATCGGCAGCGGCCGAAGTCAGACGCAGGTAGCTGATGCCACGAAACGCCTCGAGACCCAGCAGGAATGCGACAAAACGGCCGTCCTGATAGAGCCATGCGACATTCTGCTCGGCGTCCCACTTCACCGTGAGGTCCAGCGTCCGGCCGGTTTCCGCGCGCGAGGCCGGCTCGCTGAGCAGAAGGTTGATGACCGGCGGATTGGCCGGAAGGTAGGGTCCGTTGTTGGCGTATTGCACGCGCCACCGAAGATCGGAACCCAGGCTCCAGCGGAAGACACCTCCCTCCCGGTGATACGGGCGAATGGAATACTCCGA
Organism: Bryobacteraceae bacterium; assembly: GCA_035714225.1. Taxonomy (GTDB): domain Bacteria; phylum Acidobacteriota; class Terriglobia; order Bryobacterales; family Bryobacteraceae; genus CAADGY01. The sequence continues at coordinate 18,696 of DASTMK010000344.1, forward strand.
GAGCGTGAAGTCGGCGCCTCCGAAGCCGGGATCCAGCCGCACCTTCATGTTGACGCTGCCTCTGCGGCCGAAGGGAAAGTTCCAGGTCATCCCGGAGGGCGGGAGCGGCTCGCCGATTTCGAAGGCCTGCGTGCGTTGAATGCGGACGGCGGGCCGGTCCTCCGGTCCGTGGGTTACCTCGAGGCCCTTCGTTCCCACGGTGTAAAGCCCAGCAACGCCCGCTGAGAAATCTTCCGCGGAGGCGGTTTCCCGCAGCCACTCCGGCCGGACGCGAAACAGCCGCACCCCCGCCCTCCCTCCGACGACGCGGCGCTCGTTGTAGCCGAGGAGTATGCCTCCGTCCTTCGCCTCCAGCAGGAAAGGATATCCCACTGAGCTGCGAATGTCCTCGCTGGCCTGGATAGGAGCACTCACCTGGCGATACCCGCGCCATCCCGCGCCGTCATCGATCGCCATCGCCATCACCTGCCGGCAATAGCTAACGCCGTGGAACAGGTTGTAGTCGAACTCGTTGTTCCAGGCGATGACCGTGGAGCCGTTGCGTAGCCTCAGGACCGCACCGGGCGAGTTGGTGGCCCGGAAGACGGACTTGCGGGCTGGGGACCACGTCGCGCCGCCGTCGGAGGAGAAAGACTCGAACATGTAGCCGGCCTGGGTGCGCATAACCATCCACACGCGCCCGTCCGGTAGCTCCGCGACCACCGGCTCGATCGCTCCCGACTCGACGATCTTGCCGCCACTATCGACGGTGACCGCGCTCGGCGATCGCTTCCATGTCTTGCCTGCGTCGTCGGAATAGACCACCGTGGAAGCGAAGGCGCCGCTCTCGCGATGCGGGACGACAAGATAGCTTAACGGAACCAGCAGGCGTCCGGAGGCAAGTTGGACGACACTATTCAGCGCGCCGGTGTATTGTGCGCCGTAGTCGATGGACCGTGGCTCCTGCCAGGACCTGCCCCCATCGCGGGACACGGTATGCATCAGCAGCGCCGAAGTCTTGCTCCAATCGACCGGCCGGTCCCAGTCGAGCTTCTGAAGGTAGAAGATGTGCAGGTTACCGTCACGTGTGCCCAGAGGGTAGGCCGCGTGGAGGATGCCCGGCCCGGTGGGCGAGAACAGGACCTGCGGGTCGCTCCAGCCGGCCCCTTCGTCGGAGGAAAAGCGTCCCACCACATGCTGCGGGATGGAGACATCCTTCCATTCCAGGGCTGGCCGGCTCTCGAGATAGACAGCGAAAAGTCGTCCGTCGGCCAACCGCGAGGTGAAACCCAGCCGTCCTTTGAACGGCAGTTCCACCGGTCCGGGGGAAGAGGCCGCGGCAACCCCCGCCCAGAGGGCGAGCACCACCAGCGGCCCGTGCATCACGAGAGGTATTCGCATGGCATTCAAACGGTCATAGCGCATCGTTAAAAGTGCAGCTTCAGCGCAAACTGCAGGTCCCGCGGATCGGCCGCGCGCGTGGCCAGCGCGAAGTTGGCCGAGTCCGGCCGGGCATTCAGATCGATCAGGTACGGGTGGTTGAAGATGTTGAACGCCTCGGCGCGGAATTCCAGCCGCAGCCTTTCGGTAATGGGGAATTGCTTGAACAGGCCGGCGTCGATGTTCCACGTGCTATTCATATCGAGCGGATTCATCCCCGCGTTGCCGTAGGTAAAGTTCGGCGACGGGAAGTAAGCCCGGTCGTACTTGGGCCGGTCCACGCCCTGGCCGCCGATGGTGTACTGGCCGGCCGTGCCGGTTACGTTCGGCAGGCAGAAGTTGCCGCCCATGTTCGAATTGCAGAAGCTCTGGGCGACCGACCACAGCAGCGGAGCACCGGTGTGCGCGTACAGCAGGCCGGTAAGCTGCCAGCCGCCGATGACGTGGCCCAGCGGTCCGCCGATGTCGAACAGCCGCTTCCCCGGCCCGAAGGGGAGGTCCCAGACCCAGTAGCCCGAGACGACGTGCCGCATGTCTTCGCCGGTGCGGCTCACTTCGTTCTTCAGGTCGTGCGGATTCTGCACGCGCGAGAGCAGGCCCTGGTCCAGCCAGCCTCCTCCGCGGCTCAGCGCGTGGCTCCAGGTCCAGTTTGCCTTGAAGCTGAGCCCGCCCGAAAAACGCCTTTCCACCGCGAGCAGCAGCCCGTTGTAGTTGGCCGTTCCGGCGTTGTGATAGCCGGTGATGGATCCCCATTTCGGAAACGGGATCCTGTCGGCGAGAGGCAGCGAGCTTGGCCCTGGCGTCTGCTCGTCCCACGCGGCCCACAGCTTCGTGGCCTTCGATCCGACGTAATCGGCCTTGAACACCGTGTTGGGAAGAATCTCGTGCGCAATCCCGACGCTCCACTGGCTGACATAGGGGTTCAGGTTCTGGCGCTGCTGCTTGGCGTTGACCGAGAAGGCGACGCCCTGCTGGGTCACACCTGCGAAAGAACCGGCATAGGCCGACTCCCAGGTGAGCGTCGGGGTGGTTGCCGACGAGGTGAGGCTTCCGGAGAGCTTGTTGGGTGGAACAGCCGCCCAACCCGCCGCCTGCGGCAAGCCCAGGTTGACCCAATACTGGAGCGCGTACCCGGTTCGGATCACCGTCTTGGTGCCGCCGAAGGGACGGTATGCCAGGCCGAAGCGGGGTCCCCAGTTGTTCTTGTCCGCGTCGTAGATGGTATCGGAATCCACGAAGCCGAAGGGCAAGTCGGGCCGGAAGTTGGTGTAGAACTCCTGCGCGGTCCGGTTCTGCCGCGGGTATCGCAGGCCTCCCACACCGTTGCCCAGGGTGGGGTCCCATTGCACGAGGTGCCCGGACTGCTCCACCGGAGCCGAGGTCAACTCATACCGCAGGCCGAAGTTGAGCGTCAGCTTGGGAGTGACCTTCCACGAGTCCTGCACGTAGCCGCCAAAAAAGCGGCTACTCAGGTCTCCGCGATGCGATTGCGGAAAGCTGATCGACATGCTGAACGGGTTGCCCAGCAGGAAATCGGAATATCCGTCTCCGGTGAACCGGCCAGTAAACGAAACGCTCCCCGCGGTGGTATCGGAGAGGCCCCAGGCGCGGACAGCCTGCGTTTCCGCGCCCATCTGGAGAGTGTGCTTGCCTCGCACCCACGTCAGGTCGTCGCGCAGGGGATAGTTCCAGTTCGCGTTGTCGTAGCGATAGAGGTTCAGGACGCTGGTGATCATGGAGGTGGTAGACATGCTGAGGGAGACCATGGCCACGCCGGTCGCCGGATCGCCCCGCAGCAGCGGGTATCGGAGCCCCGTTCTTTCCAGCAGGTCACTGATGTTCTGTCCCCGGAGATAGTCCGTGCTGCGGTTGTAGTTGAGACGGAAATCATTGGTCAGGCTGGGGGTCAGGATGCTGGTCAGGCCGAGCGCTCCGTTCTGCCAGTTGTTCGTGCTGTGCTGCCCCCCCAGGCGGGTCAGTCCGGAAGAGTTCGCCCCCGGGTTGAAGACGTCGAGTTTGGTGATGCTCCAGCGGCCGAACAGCGAATGCGCGTCGCTCAGCCGGTGGTCGATCCGGATGCTGAAATTGTCGGCGTCGTAGGATCGGGACGGCGCGGCCACGTAATTCCGGAAGAAATCGGCCGGGTTGGTGGGTTCCGGAAAATAGGCGTCGATCAGGGTCGCGGAAATGCTGTTGATCCGCGACACCGGAATGGTGTTGTTTGGGAAAGGCTGGCCCGTTGTGGGGTCCATAATGTTCTTGCCGATGACCGCCGCGTAATTAGAGAGGTCCCCGCGCCGTTCTTCTGCCGTGGGGATGCGGGTCGTATAGGTGTTGCCTTTGCGCTCCCGTGTGCCTTCGTAGCTGGCGAAGAAAAACGTGCGGTCCTTCAACACCGGCCCGCCGAAGGTGAAGCCGAACTGGTTCCGTGTCAGCTTCGGCTGCTGGCGCCGTCCGCTGGCATCCACCGTTGAAAAGAAGTTAGTGGCATCGAAATCCTGGTTGCGCACGAACTCCCACAGCGTGCCGTGAAACTCGTTGGTGCCCGACTTGGTGATCGCGTTGACCACGGTGGCGCCGCCGAAGCCGGCGGCCGCGGAGTACAACGCCGCCTCCACCTTAAACTCCGCGATCGAGTCGATGGGCGGCAGGACGTTGTAACTGCCCGACCACATGTCTTTGTTGTACGTGCCGTCCAGGGTATAGCTGTTGCCCACAGATCCCGCCCCGGCTCCCGTCGGCGAGGGCTGCTTCGCCGTGTTGTAGTTGTAGTTGGGTGGCCGCGCGTCATTCGAACGGTTGACCCCCGCCGTCAGGCTGGCCAACTGGGTGAAATTGCGGCCGTTCAACGGAAGCTGCGTGACGGCCTCGCTGGTCATCACCGCTCCGATTTCGGGCGTCTCCGTATCCACGAGCGGTGCTTCCGCCTTCACCGTAACAGATTCGGAGACCTGGCCGACCTGCATCGTGACATCGAGACGCGCTTTCTGTGCCACCTGGAGCACGACGCCCTCGAGCGCCTGCCGCCTGAAACCCTGCTTCTCCACCGTCACTGTATACCGCCCTGGCACCAGGCCGGACAGATCGTAAATTCCAAACTCGTTGGTCACGGTGACCCGGTTCAGGTTTGTATCCACGTTCGTGGCTACGACCTTCGCCGCCTGAATCACTCCGCCCGCGGGATCGGAGACTGTCCCCACCAAAGCACTCCCGGCTACCTGTGCATGCATCCCAGCCGGAATGGCGAAGAAAGCGAAACCGGCAAACAATGCCGCCACGGCGGCCTTTAGGCTCGACATCTCCCTAGTCCTCCTTCATTCGGAAACCTTGCGTGTCCCCGAATTAAGCCGATGCTACAGTAGACATCAACATATGTCAACAAAAAATTGTCAACAGATTACATCACCCGAAGCGGGACACTTTCTATGGGCGGGTCAGCTCCTCGATGGGGATGAGCTGGATTCTGTTATTTCCTTGCGTCCGGGATGGATCCCTGGGATCCGCAGCTAACCCGAATTTCTTCCGGAACTCATCCAGGGTCATGCCGTAGAACCGCCGGATCATTTCGGGGGCGCCCGGGGTGCCCACTCCGTAAGTGACCACGGCATTGCCATCGTGGAATGCGGTGAACGGGTGATCCATGCGGAGCGGCCCGGGCGCGCGATGGTACCGGGCGGTGTCGGTCGGCTGCTTCCAGGTGCGGTTCTGCAGATAGGGCTTGAGCGGTTCCGGATCGATGCGGGCGACATCGTCCAGGCTCTCGAGGTTCCGGAAGTTGCGGAAGGTAAGACCGCCGTCAGCGGTCACCGCGCAGCTCAGGCGATGGCGCGGGTATCCGCTCAAGGTCTCCCAACGTGAAGCCTGCGACCAGACTATGAGCACGTCGTTGCTGCCGGGAATTCGCTTTACGGACACGGGGCCCGAGCCTTGGAGGTCGGTCGGCTCGGCCTCTTCCCACGTTCTGCCGCGGTCCCGGGAGTAGGAGCGGAAGATCCGCCCGAGGCCGGTGAAGCCGAGCATGAGCAGGCGCCCGTCGGAAAGCTCGGCCACGCCGTATTCGAGCAGCCCGTAGATACCACCGACCCCACGGTCGATCGTGGCATAGACCTCGTTTTCGCTGTGGTGCCAGGTCTTGCCCTCGTCGTCCGACCAGTAGGCCGTCACAGTGTGCAGGACAGGCGCGTAGGCGTTGCGAAAGCTCTCGCCGAAGAGGGTGAAATAGTGGGCGCTCCGGTCGCGCGGGGTGGGGCCGACGCGGTGCGCGGCGGGGATGAGGAGCCGCCCGTCGGAAAGCGCGCTGAGCTGGTCGAAGTAGGGATAGTCGTTCCTTCGCAGGGCATTGACCGGCACCCCCTTCGACCAGGTCCGCCCGTCGTCGTCGGAGTAGTGGAAGGTCGAGGTGATCTGGGAGTTATCGGCGTTGAAATTGACTTGGCTATGCGCCTGCACCATCCCGAGTCTGCCGGATTTCATGCGCGCCAGGGAGGGCGAGAGAAAGCTGATCACGGGAGCCCCGCCGGCGGTCATTACGGGCTGAGGATCGGTCCATGTACGCCCCCCGTCGGAGGAATAATTGACCTGCATCGGATAGGGCGGTTTGTGATTGCCTCCCACGCCCCAAACCCACATCAGGCGGCCGTCCTTCAACGAGATCATGCTGCCGCAATTGGGGCTTTGATAAACCTTGGCGTGCGGGACGGTGATGACTTCCGCACCCGCGCCATGGGATGGAGAGAGCGCCAGGACAGCGGCTAGCGCGCCGAGCCGAATTGACAGATTCACTACGATAGCTCCTTTCATGGTTGTAGAGCGGTGGTGGATGGCGGCACAAAGAGCTCGCAAAACGCCCGCAGCACGAGCTCTCCGGCCTTTCGCATCTGGGCCGGATTCTTTCCGGACCAGGTAAAGGAGGGCACCGCCACGCGGGTCCCCCAGCGGCGCATGGCATAGTGCCGCAGATCCGCCTCGCGGCCGGCACTGCCCGAAGCGTCGGTGAGCTGCCAGCCTCGATCGAAAAAGCCGGTCTTCTCAAGATTCAGGAACAGGCGGGCGCGGGTCTCCGGTTCGGGCATAAAGGTCCGGATCCAATCCCGGCGCCACATCCACTGGTGGTAGTCCAGGTATCCGGCCGGGCGAATGCGGTCGATTAGGTTCTTCAGGGCGGCTGAACTCGGATCGGAACCGATGCGGACGAGGTCCGCGCCGCCGGCCGCGGTCAGGTGCGAGGTTCCCAGGGCGACGCCGTCCGGATTGGCCATCGGCACGACGTGGAAAGTGTATTTATCGAGCAGGGAAGCTCCCGCCGGGCTACAAAGCCATTGGATGGCGCCCTCCGCCGCAAAGCTTCCCGCGGTTTCATAGGGGTGCATCCGGGAGGTCAGCAGAATCGCCTTTCGCGTTTGCGGATCTCCCCGCGCAATCCTCAATCCCACGATGTCGCGGCCCCCGGCGCTGCGCCCCACCGTGATGGTCTCGGCGCATCCTTCGGGCAGGCGCCGAATGGCTTCCCGCAGCTCCGATGTTGTGTACTTGGGGCTGAGGCCGAGGTAGCTGCTCCCGGGCGGCAGCGAAAGAGTAAACCTCGCTCTCGATCCCTCAATGGATGTTGCCTGATGTGCCTTCCATTCGTCGCCGCGGCCGCTCATCAGGACGCTGCGATAGAGCATCCAATGCGGCTGGTCTTCCTTCGGCTCATCCCATTCCACATCCACCACCACTTCGAGCGGCCGTCTGGCCGGATTGCCGGCCGCGACCAGAAGGTTCAGCTTGTGGTCGGGGTTGGACGGATCTTCGCTGAAGGGACGAATCAGAAACCGGTTGGGCCCCTGCCGCAGGATGCTCCCGGCACGGTTCGGATTGGCACCCTCGAAGCCGCCGGACAGTTCGGCTTCCACCGGCCGGCTGCGGAGCTCCATCACCCGGATCCCCTTGGCATCGAGGTCCGCCGCCGAGCGGATCCGCAGATAGGCAAGACCCGACGCCTCTTCCATCCCCACCAGCGCCGCCACGAAGACCCCGTCCTGATATAGTGTGGCCGTATTGGCGCCGGCGTCCCATTCGACGCTGACTTCCAGGACGCGTCCCGCCTCCGCCACGGACCGGATCTCGCCGAAAGTCAGGTTGGGATGCGGCCCGGGCACTTCCATGTATGGTCCGTTGTCCGCATATTGGATCCTCCACTTGAGATCCGCGCCGATCATCCACCGGAAGGTGCCCCCCTCTGCGTCCGAAGGGCGAAGGGAATACTCCGAGAGGCTGAAGTGCGTACCGCCGAAGCCCGGTTCCAGGTACAGCTTCATCTCCACCATGCCGGCTGCCGCGAGGGGGAAATGCCAAGTGAAGCCGCAGGGCTCCTCCTTCCGGGTCTTACTCAGCAGCAGTGCAGGATCCTCCTCCGGACCCTTGCGCAGGGCGACGCCGCCGGTGCCCGCGAGGTAGAGATTCTTGAGACCTTCGGTGAAGTTCTCGCTCGCGCCCGTCACTCTCAGCCAGTCGGGATGTATCTTGAACAGGCGGATTCCGGGGCGCGCCCCCTGCCTGCGGCGCTCTCTGTACCCCAGCAGAACCGTCCCGTCGCCGGGGTCTGCAAGGAAGCTATAGGTGGCCGTCCCGCGTGCGTCGTCGTCCGCCCTGAAGGGAGGGTTCACCTGCCGGTAGCCCTTCCACTCACCGTTCTCCTGGAGAGCCAGGGCAACCGCCTGCCGCGAGTAGCTCACGCCATGGAACAGGTTGTAGCCGAACTCGTTGTTCCAGGCGATCAGTAAAGGCCCGTTCTCCAGGCGCAACACCGAAGCGGGTGAGTTGGACGAGCGGAAGCGTGCGCGCCGCGCAACTCCCCACGTTACGCCGCCGTCCTCCGAGTGCGACTCGTGAAGATAGCCGGTCTGGGCGCGGACGACCATCCAGACGCGCCCGTCCGCCAGTTCAACCGCCACGGGCTCGATCGCGCCGGACTCGCCCACTCGTCCGCCGCTGGCCACGTATACCTCGTTCTTCGACTCGCGCCAGTTCTCCCCGCCGTTGTCTGAGTAGACTGCGGCGGCCGCATAGCGGCCCACGGGGCTGTCGGCATTGGCATAGGCGAAGGGCACCAGAATCCGGCCCGACTGCAACTGGATGGCGGACTGGAGTTCGGGAATCCAACGGCGCCCCAGCCCGATTTGCGCCGGTTCGCGCCAGCTTCGTCCGCCGTCCTCCGAGACGGCGTGCCACACCGTGGAGGACAGCTTGCCCCAGTCGTACGGCTGCTCCAGGTGAAGCAGTTGGACGAAGAAGATGTGGATGCGCCCGTCACGAGTTCCCAAGGGACGCACGCTGTTTAGAGTTCCCGGCCCCTGAGGCTCGAACAGCAGTTGCGGCGTGCTCCAGCTCAGCCCGTGATCCGAAGAGTACCTTCCGAAGATCCGCTGCGGCGTACCCGTATCGCGCCAGCGCTCCCGCGTTCCCCGGCTCTGGCCCGTCGCGGCGAACAACCGTCCGTCCGCAAGACGCGTAATCGGGCCCAATTCATTTTCAAAGGCGATCTCCTGGAAACCAGGAGAGGTGGCGAGAATGATTCCCAGCATCGGCAGCAACATGGCGCGGGTGTGGCTCCGGAAGGTGGATCATATCCGACTCTGCAATAATTGTCAACAGATTAGTATTGACTGTATAACGTAAACTGTCTACAATTTTTGGCGTGGGATCGCACGAGCTCGAGGTGGAAGCCAGCGGGGTCATCTTCCGCAACCCTTTCCCCGGCCACAGAGTGATTAACGCCTTTTATCCGATGATTGCGCCGCTGGACGACGGGGAGTTGCTGTGCGTGCTGCGTCGGGGCGGCGCTCTCTATTCTCCGGATGGAATGCTGCACCTGTTCCGGCTGGGGAAAGGCTGCGATACCTGGGCGCACCAGGGACCTGTTTTCGATCGCATTCGCGATGCGCGACAGTATAACTACAGCGACGGCCATCTTACGCGCTTGGGCGACGGGAGTCTGCTGCTGCGGGTGGCACGCTACGACATGACGGATCCAGAGCGGTTCGTGATCAACGCGGCCACCCAGGGCCTCGCCTCCCTGCAAACGTGCTTTCTGCGCTCCTACGACGCCGGGCGCACCTGGTCGGAACCAGTGGTGGCAGACGTGAAAGAGCACTTCGCGCCGGGCGTCGAGCCGGCGCCGTTGGGCGGGGTGGTCGAGTTGCCGGACGGCTCCTGGTTTCAGCTCTTCGACACGTGGAAGGACTACGAAAACGGCGGGCTGTTCGACGTGAACGGTTACGGCCTCTTCTCCGCCGACGGCGGCCGCACCTGGCGGGACAAAGTTGCAGTGGCAGTGGGGACCGCGGAGGAGCGCTCCTACTCGCACGGTATCGCGGCTCCCATGCGGGACGGGCGCGTGTTCGTTTCCTACTGGACGGCGACGCAGGATCTTCAGACCTCCTTCGACCTTCACACGGTCATCTCGACCGATGCCTCGGCACGTCAGTGGAGCCGCCCCCTGCCCGCCGGCGTCCCCGGACAGACCAGTTGCGTTGCGGATGCCGGAAACGGATGCATGTTGATGATCTACTCCCACCGGGAACACACGGAGCAGCCGGGAATCAAAGTGGTTCTCTCGACCGATGCGGGCCGCACCTGGCGAAGAGACGAACCTCTGGTGGTCTGGGACGCTTACGGCAAAGAATCGCTTGGCGTTGCGCGCAGCAACACGTACCCCAGCAGCCACGACGCCATCGCATACGGCGCGCCGCGAGTGGTGGCTCTCGATGGCGGCAGCGCCATCGCCAGCTTCTGGTGCAGCCAGGGAGGGGACACACATTGCCGCTGGTGCCGGATCCGAATCCGCTAGGGTTTCGACCCCGCGCCTCGAGGAAGTGTGCAGACGAGCATGAGGGCCCCCAAGGCCGCAACGGCGGCAAACACGAAGCTTGCTCCGAACCCATAGCGCACGGTGAGGAGTCCATGCAGAGCGGGGCCGAAGCTGGCCGCGGGCGTGGCCAGCGCGAGTACGGCTTGATTGCGCGCGCCGGCCGCCAGGAGAGAGACTCCGGCCACGTAGTTCGGGAAGTAGGCACCGCCCAGTTCGCCTGCTCCGAGCAGGGCGAAAGCCAAAAGGAACAGGTAGCCGGGAACCATTCCGGCCCACGCCGCAGCAGCCACCGTCAGGAGCACAGCGGCGACCACCGGCGCCCGCGCTCCCCGGCGCAGGATCAGGCTCGCCAGCAGAAACCCGGCCGCCGACTTGGAGGCGAACCGCAAGGCCATAATGAGCCCGGAAAGCTCCTTCGGATCGCGCCCCAGCAGTTCCCGGGTATATAGAGAGAAGTTGGGAGCCGCGTAAACGGCCGTGAACCACAGGACGTAAGCCATCCACAGCCGGCGGAGCGGCCGGTCCGCGGCGAAAGAACGGACGCTCGCGGCCACGTGTTTTAACATGGGCAAACGCGGCGGTTCCTCGGCGGGCGGCAGCTTGAACCGGAGCGCGCCTGCGGCCGCCACCGCCAGGCACACCGCGCCGAACGAATAGAGCAGAGCGAAATCCCGCGGATAGGCCAGCGCGGGAATGCCGCCTTCGAGCACGTACTGTGCGCCCAGGGAGCCGGCCACGGCAGCAATGGGGCCGGCTCCGAAGGCCCATCGGAAGCCCCGCGCCCTGCCGGCCTCGTTGGTGCCACGGCACAGACACTGCAGCATGAAGACCTGCGCCGTAGAAGCCGTAACCCCCATGGTGCATCCCTGGCCGATGATGGCGGCGATGCGCAAGCTGTTCCCGGCGGGCAACCACAGAACCGCCGCCACAAGCGTCAGCATGACGCAGCTCAGGCCGTTGGCAGCCGCCGCGGCCATGCGCTCGTAACGTTGCGGGACGGCCCAAGCCACCACCAGCGGAGCCGCGAACCCCAGCAGGTACAGAGATGCCGGAAGGTTCGCCACGGTGGGGGAGGCACCGAGCTTATCGCAGAGCGCAGCCTGCACAACCCCCACATACGTAACCGGAGCCGCCAGGTACACCAGGCACGCCCAGAGCGCATAGATGCGACTGTTGACCCGATCAGCTTCCGGCGGCGCCGTGTCCTCTTGGACTCCGGAAGCGACGTTCATACCTCTTCGAGGAACTCGGGCAGGTTGCGGCACAGCCACTCCCGGCACAACTTCACGTCGCACTCGCCGGCCGCATCGTAGGGAGCGCGACTCGCCAGGATCCGGCCTCCAAGGAAACCGGTCGTCGCGGCGATGCACCGGTCAAGCGCGGTGTCGTAAAGCCCCCGCGCGACGCACGGAGCGACGAACTCGGCCAGAAAACGCGCCAGCGCGGCAGCGATGCGCATGGCCTCGGGGCTTTCCTGCTCGGCCAGCCGGTAGTAGCGCAGCATGAACCCGGGGCAAGCCAGAACGAAGGCGCTGTAGGAGCCTCGCGCGCCCTCCTTCCATAGGGGCGCCAACAGGTGCTCGGAGACAAAAATCTTCACTCCCGGCGCCGCCGATGACAAAGCGGCGAATTCGGCGGCATCCCCCGCCCCCTTCAGGCCGACAAGGGGCACCCCGGCATCCATGATTCTCCCCAACAGGTCCGTGGTCAGCGGCTTCTTCGAGCGCTCCGTGTTGTAGATAACGATGGGCATCTCGGGCACGGCGCACGTCACTTCCCGGAAGAAGCGCACAGCCTGGGAATCCGAGAGAGCCATCCAGAAAGGAAATGCGATCTGCACCGCAAAGGCTCCCAGTTGGCCTGCGAACTCGACGCGCCGGATCACTTCGCCGGTCCACAGCGCCGTGCAGCCTACCTGGCACGGAACACCCGCCGCCCGGCTTTCTTCCACGGTGGCCCGGGCGACGCGGCGCCACTCCTCTTCACGCTGGGCATAGAACTCGCCGGTAGTGCCATGCGTGTAGACGCCGTGCAATCCCGCGCGACAGATCCGGGCGACGTTCTCCCGGTAGGCTTCCTCGTCCAGTTCGTCCTCTTCGGTCCAGCTCACCGGCAAAGCCGCCCAGAGCCCCCTGAGCCGCTCGATGCGGCTTTCCGCGCCGGAGTCTAGAGGCGCGACGATTGTTCTATTCATGCGTTCCACCCAAACCGGAGCGTACCCGGCTGACGATCTCGCCCTTGCACAGCCGCTCGAGCAGGCGGCCCGCCTCCCGGGCGGTCGTTACGGTCCCTCTGGGCGAGCGGTCGGCGAAGCCCGCCGTCATCAAGTTGCCGCTGCGGATGCGCGCCTCCAGCGTGGCGATGGCGGGCTCGATTCCGGCCATCCGGTAGTGCATCGCCGTGACATTGCCGGCAATATGCGTTCTCGAAAATCCGAGTCGCGCCATGTGTGCGTTGACGGTCGCCTTGAGATCGCTCGAAGCCGCCCGAAGGCTTCCGCATACCAGCGCAGCGGCAACCAGCAGCCGGCCCGCAGCCGTCCATCCTCCCTGCCTGCCTCGTCCGGCGCCTCGCACCCCACGATCATACATTTAGCTATTACTGCTTGTCAATCGCAAACTGTCTACAAAAAACTGTATAATGAAACGCAATGGATAGCCGCATCTTAGCCTTCTCCGTCGCGGAGTACCGCGACCGGACCCGCCGCGTTCAGGACCGAATGGCCGAACTGGGTCTGGACGCACTACTCTGCCACAGTTTCGACAGCACGTGTTATCTCACCGGACTGCAGTCCGTCATGGGGCCGGCCAAGTATTTCATGACCGTGGTTCCCGCCGAAGGGGACCCTTTTCTACTGGGGCAGGATTTCGAGTTGCACAACGCCAGGTTCACTTCGTGGGTGGAGGACCTGACCGCGCATCCGGTCTTCGAAGACCCCGTTGAAGCTTCCCGTGTCCTCCTCGCCGGTCGCGGCCTGGCGGGCAAGAGGCTAGGGGTGGAGATGAAGCGGCTGTGCATGAATCCGCTGCAGTTCGCCAGCCTCCGGCAGGCACTTCCGGAGGCCCAACTTGTCGATGCCTCCAGCCTGGTACCGTCAATCCGGATGCTCAAGTCTGCGGCAGAGCTGGATTACATGCGGCGGGCTTGCCGGATCAGTAGTCGTGCCATGGAGGCGGCGGTGGGCGCCGTGGCAGAGGGTCGAACGGACAACGAAGTGGCCGCTGTGGCGGTGGAGGTCTGCTTCCGGGAAGGCGGCGAGTTCTTCTGTCTGGAGCCGATCGTCAGCCTGGGAGATCGTTCGAGCGTGCCGCATTCGTCCTTTGCCGGCAACCGGGCACGCTCTGGTGACCTATGCTTCATCGAGATCGGCGCTAACATCCAGCGGTATTCTGGGCCTCTCATTCGCACAGTGGCACTTGGCGAACCCGACGCGGAGGTCAGTCGGGCAGGTGCAGAAGCGGCGGCAAGCCTCAATGCCGTGATCGCCGCCATGCGGCCGGGCGTGACGGCTCAAGCGGTCGCGTTTGAAGGTCGGAAAGCCTGGGAGTGGACGGCGTCGCACCCTGAGTACGTCTGGAATGGCGCCTACGCCTATTCCGTCGGCCTGGGTTTCCCGTCCGACTGGTGCTGGTGCGATGCTTGGCTGTTCATCCACGAGCGTGAGGAGGCCGTTTTGCAACCGGGAATGGTCTTTCACTGCACGAATAACATCCGGCGACCGGGCGTGTTCGGCCTGGGAATCAGCGAAACGGTCGCGATCACTGACTCAGGCGCGGAGGTTCTGACCTCGTTTGACCGCCGCCTCCTGGTTCGTTAATCCGCATTTTGTCAACACAAGACTGTACGGAGTTGGCTTTTGACAAACTAGACGCTGCAGGATACGATTAAGCTGATGGCACGAGCGTCGCTTCCAGAGGTCCGGTTCGTTTCGATGCGCGCGAGCGTAGCCGATACGCTCCGTCAGGCATTTCTGGACGGTTATTTCAGCCCGGGAGAGGACATTTCCGAGGTCGCGCTGGCGACGCAACTTAAGGTGAGCCGCGGACCCATCCGCGACGCCCTGCTGATCCTCACGCAGGAAGGGTTGGTGACGCACTCACCCAATCGCGGCTTCTCCGTCCTGCAGTTGACGGACTCGGATTTCGAGCACATCCAAAATGTTCGGCTCCCATTGGAGGCCCTCGCACTGACTCTCGCCCGGGGGCGGGTGTCGCGGGAAGACGTCGAAATCCTCGAAACATTGAAGGAGAAGCTGATGGAGGCATTCCGGGCCGGCAACTTCAGCGCGGCCGCCCGTTGTGATCTGGAGTTTCACTCCGCTTTGTGGGAGCGAAGCGGCAACCCCTGGCTGGAGGCCGCGCTGAAAAGGATCATGGTCCCGTATTTTACCTTCACCATGGTGTACCGGCAGAAGCCGAGCACCCTCACCGAAGCGATCATCGAAGAGCAGCACGCGCTCTATATCGACTACATCAAAGGTGAGTCCGATAAATCGGCCGAGGAGTGCATGCGGATTCATCTCGGCTGAAGCGTCCGGACTGGCGTCGGCCGCTGCCATCTCTCCCGGCGTACATAACTCAGATAAGCCAGCAGCAGCACTGCGGAGCACAGCACATAGAGAGCCGCGACCGAGGCGAAAATCGCGGGGAGCCCCCATGCACGCCTGGCGTGGCCCGCGAGCAACACGCCCGCTCCACCGGCAAGGCAATTGAGACTATTACTCAGTCCTATGCCGGTGCCGCGCAGGCCGGCGGGCAAAAGGTGCGTGAGCACTGGGTGCTCGTTGCAGATGCCCAGCGACCGGATAAGGAAGAAGCAGACGCTGGCAGCCGCAATCACATACAGTTCACGGGACCAAAGAAACACCAGCAGCAGCGGCGCGGCCGCAAGATACAAGCCGCAGTGCAGAAGGATGCGATATTCAGTCCCTTTGAGCCCCACGGCATCCGACGGCCGTCCGCCCGCCAGGAGTCCCACGATGATTCCCGTCTGCGAGTAGAATGTACCTGCGAAGCCCGCCTCCGCAAGGCCCATTCCGAACGTCTCGAGAAAGTAGAGCGGCATCCAGGTCAACAGCACCCACATCGCGGTACTGGCCAGCATGGCCTGCAGCAAAATCAGGCGGCAGGTGGGATTGCCGAACACGATCGCGATGGCCCGCAGCGGGGGAGCACTCGCATTTTCTCCTGCGCACGTCTCGCCGCCGCTGTGCGCCGGCAGCCGCTTGAAGAAGCGGCTGGCCGCCAGAGAGAGCAGCAGCCCCAAGGCCCCCAGAACCACGAGCGGCGACCGCCAACCCATGCGTTCCCCCAGTAAACCGGCCAAAGCCCCGCCCCCGACCATCCCGGCGCTATATCCGGCCGTGTGGATCGCCATCGCAGTAGCTCGTGTAGCAGGCCCGTGCCAAGCTGCCAGGAGGGCGACCGCGGCCGGCATATAAGCAGCCTCGACCACTCCGAGCGCCACGCGCATGCCGAGCAATTGCGGCGAGTTGGCGGCGAAGCTGGTTAGAAGGGTCACGGCGCTCCAGGCGAACAGGCTTCCGGCAATCAGGAAGGTGCGCGAAAAGCGGTCTCCAAGATACCCCGCCAGTGGAGAGGCCAATGCGTACGACCACAGGAAAAAACTACCCGTGGCGGCCAGCGCGACGTCCGACATGCCCAGGTCGCTTTGCAGCAGAGGGAATACCGCCGTGATGGCGGTGCGGTCGCCGTAGTTGAGTGCCGCGGCCCAGAACAGGAGCGCCACCACCCACCACTTGCGAGCACCGTTTCGATCCAAGAGCCCTCCCTGGCGACGCTAGACCATCCGGTCGAACTCGAACCCGAGCTTCGAAAATCGGGCGCGGATTTCCGAATAGTACACCTGGAGGCCGAGCACGTCCGCGCCCACGTTGCAGAACAGGGCGCCCATCTCCAGGTATCTCTCCACGTTCTCGGCGTTCACGGGGAGGCCCCACGCGCGCCCGCGTTTCTCGCAAGCCAGCGCCACGCACTCGATTACCTTCTGGACGGCCGGGGCCTCAATCTGCCCGGGGATTCCCAGAGCATGGGCCAGGTCGCCGGGCCCGACGAAAAGCGCATCCACTCCGTCTACCGCCGCGATCTCGTCCACCTGTTCGGCCGCCTCCGGATCTTCGATCTGAACCACCACGAATGTATTATCGTTGGCGTGTTGTAGGTACTCCGGGACCGAAACCGTGCAGTAGCGGCCGTCGGCATTGCCGCCGTCAAGAGCGCGGCGCCCCAGCGGGTGGAAGCGCGTCATCTTCACTACCTCGCGCGCATCCGCAGCCGACATGCAGTGCGGAACCATGATTCCTGTGGCACCAAGTTCCAGCGGGTGGATGTAGCTCGAGTAGCCGAAACGGGCCACCCGCACCAGCGAGTCCATTCGATGCTGCGATGCTGCACGAATTAGCAGCGCCAGCCGATCGGCATCCAGCGGAACATGCTCACAGCACATCCAGACGCAATCGAAGCCCGTTAGTCCGATAAGATCGACCACAGCTGGGTCATGCGTATTGATCTTGGTACAGGCTACCGGCTGCTTACGCCTCAGTCGCATGCGGACACGGCTGCTGCACATAGTTTGCCTCCACTCCCTTTTGCGATGGCATCAATCCCGGGACTCGCCATGAGTACAACTCTAAGCTGAAAAAAAGCAACTGTCAACAACTAACAGTTTAATGTTAACGAGAAAACTCTGCTCCTTTCGTGACGTCCCATTCGTCCACGTAACGATCACATCGTCGGTAGCCCGCATCAAGACAAACGAAACGTCGCCCGGTGCCAGGCGGGCATCGTCACTCGTCAGGCCGGTGGCGGCAGAAGTTTTGGAGGTGGCGCGCGCCGGCGTAAAAAGATAATCGTCACGGGTGTAGGTGTTCACTCCGGCCACCTCCAGCACCTCGCGTTTCGCTTTCGTCTGGATGTGGCTGTAGTGCTCGAGCCGACGCCGAACGAGGTGAGATTTTACGTAATCGCGCCGTCCGGATTTAGAGTACAATCTTACAAATCCGAAGTTCATCCTTGTCTGGACTGGGGAGGACTGTATGAAGGCAAGTCGCCATCTACCGCTGATCGTCTTTGCGCTCGGCGTTTCATCCGCACCATGTTTCTCGCAGGTGCTTTACGGTTCACTGGTCGGCAACGTGATGGACGAGTCGCAAGCGGCGGTTGCCGCCGCCGAGGTGACAATCACGAATCAGGAGACCAACCTGACGCGGCGTGCTGTGACAAACGAGGTCGGCCTGTACACATTTCCCAGCGTTCCGTCGGGCCAATACACGGTGAAGGTCGCGACGCCGGGGTTCGGAGAATTTGTACGTCGAGATGTACCCGTGGCAGTGAATACGACAGTACGTGTCGACGCGCTATTGCGCGTAAGCGGCGTCGCCGAGCAGGTCACGGTTACGGCGCAGCCGGATGCCGCGATGCTTCAAACCGACCGCGCCGAAGTTCGTCACGAAGTGTCACGAAGACAGATCGAGAACCTCCCGGTGCCGGTCGGTCGCAGCTACGAAAGTCTACTTCAGCTAATCCCCGGTTTCGAAGGAGGGTCGGCTAGAGAGGAGCGCCTGGGAGGCAATCGCCCCGAACGATCGCAGAATTTCAATGTCAGCGGCACCACAAACTCGACGGTCGCGCGAAACCTCGACGGCGCGAGCAACATGCACGTATGGTCCGTCGGCGGAAGCGCCTTCGTGCCGAATCTCGAATCGATTGAAACTGTCGACGTCGTGACGAACAGCTTTGACGCCGAGCAGGGACAGGCGGGAGGAGCGGTCATTAACGTACAAATCAAGAGCGGCAGTAATCAATTCCACGGCTCGGCCTTCGAGTACCACTACAATCAGCACCTGAAAGCGCGCGATTACTTCCGTCCGGCGGGCGAGGCGAAGGGCAAGCAGATCTCGAACCAGTTCGGTGGCACGCTGGGCGGTCCTATCAAGCGCGATAAAGTGTTCTTCTTCACCAGTTGGGAGGGTAGAGCGGAACGGGAGAATCTGGGTCGGTTGCTTTCGCTTCCATCGCGGGCCTTGCGCGCCGGTGACTTTTCCGAGTTCAGCGCGGTCATCTACGATCCCATGACGGGGAATGCCAACGGAACGGGGAGGCTTCCGTTCGAAGGCAATCGCATTCCAGAGCACAGGATGGACACTATAGCACGCAAGGTGATAAGCCTGGTTCCGCTGGGAAACCTGCCCGGCATGCAAGACAGCAACAGCAACAACTTCTTCGCATCTGTGCCGTTCAAAGCGAACAGCTACCGGACCGACAACAAGGTCAACTGGCAGGCGCGGGACAACTTCAACCTGTTCGGCAGCTTGAGCTACTTTAATTTCGACGTGATCAACCCGACCGCCTACGGCGAGTCCATTGACGGTCCGCGCGTCAGTGGAGGGAACGCCGGGCACTCATGGGGATACAACCGGCGCATCAGCACCGGCGCAAACTACATCTTCGGTCCGACCTTATTGATGGACGCTTTCTTTGGGTGGACGCGCCAGAACACGAATGTAGAGCAACCGGGAATCGAGACGAACTATGGCAGCGATGTGCTCGGGATTCCGGGGACGAACGGCCCTAATCGCTTCCAAGGCGGCTGGCCGATGTTCAGCGTTAGCGGTTTCGCCGTATTCGGCACGGAAGAAGCGTACAGCCCGTACTACCGCAACGACGACCAGTTCTCAACCCGGTCGAACTTCACGAAGACACTGCGTTCGCACGAAATTCGGTGGGGCGTGGACATCAATGCGGAGCAGATGAATCATACCCAGCCCGAGTTTCAAGGCGGCGCCAATACGGGTCCGCGCGGGCGGTTTAACTTCGACAGCGGACCGACACAACTGTGCATGGCGGTGGCGGCGAACGGCAACTGTCAAACCCTGAGCACCGCTGTAAACCAAGCTAACGCCTTTGCCTCTTTCCTGCTCGGTCTGCCAACTCAACTCGGCAAGAATCTCCTCACTGAGGCACCTTACAACACGCGCACCTGGCGCTACAGCCTGTACGCGCGCGACCGCTGGCAAACGACCCCGAAGCTTACGATTTCCTATGGTGTCCGGTGGGAGTATTTCCCAATGCCGACTCGGACGGATCGGGGCTTCGAACGATATAACCCCGAGGACAACAAGATGTATATCGGCGGCGTGGGTAACGTTCCGAAAGACTTGGGCGTTCACTCGAGTAAGACCTTGTTTGCCCCACGGCTGGGCGTTGCCTACCGCGCCACGGACACGTTTGTCGTTCGCGGCGGCTACGGCATCAACTTCGATCCCTACTCGCTTGCAAAGGCGCTGCGCACGAATCACCCGATGCTGATTGAGTTGGTGGTTCCATCTCGCAACAGCCTCTCGTTCGCCGGGCGTCTCTCCGATGGAATCCCACCAATCAACGCCCCAAACCTGGGTAATGGCATCATCGACGTGCCTGGCAACGTCTCGACACAGACCATTCCGCTGGACCTCCAGCGCGGTTACATTCAATCCTGGAATCTCACTCTCCAGAAGCGCCTCGGCTGGGGATTCGTGGGTGAAGCCGGATACGTGGCGACGCGGCAGGTGCGGCAACTCGGTTATCGGGAGCTAAACTGGTCTCCGGTTGGAGGCGGCACGGCGGGGCAACAACTGAACCGGCGCTTCGACAGAACTGCGAACACGCGCGAAGTGGGCCCGATCGGAGGAAGCCATTACGACTCACTGCAGGCCCAGTTGCAGCGCCGCTTCACGGGTGGTGCGCTGCTGCAGGTAGCGTACACCCTTTCGAAATCCATTTCTAATTCGGGCGTGGACAGCAGCGCCGGGGCGCCTCCGATCATCATCCCGGACTTCTATCACCTAAACCGCTCCGTGAGCAGCTTCGACCGCCGGCATAACCTGCAGGTCGCAAACGTGACGCCCCTTCCATTTGGGCGGGGCAAGCACTGGCTGAACCAAGGAGGAATACTCTCTGCAATCGCAGGCGGGTGGCAGGCGAACAGCATTGTCAGTGTGATGAGCGGACGTCCGTTCTCGGTTCTCGCCTCTGCGTCATCGCTGAACTCGCCCTTCAACAGCCAGCGCGCCGATCTCATGAAGACGGACGTCGAGATTCTCGGCGGAGTGGGACGTGGGCAGCCATACTTCGATCCGACGGCGTTCGCCGCGGTGAATCAGGCGCGATTCGGCACCGCCGGTTTCAACATTCTTCGCGCCCCAGGCCGCGTGAATTGGGATCTGGGGCTGTTCCGTAACATCCGGATTACGGAGGCGGTGAAGATGGAGTTGCGCCTGGAATCGTTCAACTTCACCAATACTCCGAAGTTTGGCGCCCCTGGCAACAATGTGAGCAATCTGCAGTTCAACCCTGACGGGTCGATTCGAAATCTCAACGGCTTCTCGGAGATCACGAGCGCCTTCGAGGAACGGCAGTTCAGCCTTGGCGTGCGGCTCAGCTTTTGAGGGGAGTGCTGGATGAATAAGGTTCGGATGTGCATTGCCGCGTCTGTGGCCGCTATTACGCTTGCGGTCGCGACAGAAGTTGCAGTGCCGCCAGCTTCGTCGCGAGAACTGGCGCGGCGCAAGCACCACGTGGCGAATTCACCGCGAACGCCGGCCCCGGAACCCGGCCAGGAGAACACGACGATTCTCTCACCCCTTCTGAAGCCGAACGGAGAAAAGGTGACGAGTGCCGCCGAGTGGTACAGCACGCGCCGGCCTGAGTTGTTGAAGCTTTGGACCGAAGTTCTGGGCAAGACCGAACCGAACGAGGCCGACCGTAAATGGTTTGGCGACATCACGAAGACGATAATCAAGAGCACGGAGGAACAGCCGGGTTATACGCGCATCGACCTCGACATTCCGCTGGAAACGGATTTCCTGCAGCACCACCTCTTGCTCATCCCCAGAGACCAGGGAAGGGGACCATTTCCCGCCGTGATCGCCTGGGCCGCGAGTTCTGGAGACTACCGGGACCCGGAACGCTGGTGGGGCGAGTTCTTGGCGTCAAATGGATATGTCGTGTTGAGCAGTTGGTCGCTTATGCGAAATTACCGCAACGCGACCACGAGCCGGACGGGTGCGCCAGACCTGCTGTACGACCGCTTCGGGCGCTGGCTGCCGATCGCGCGGATGGCGTACGACATTCGCCGCCAAGCGCAATTCCTTAAGACCCGGCCCGAAGTGGACGGCTCGCGTATCGGGTTCATCGGTTTTTCGCACAGCGCCAAGGCAGCGGTGTACGCCGGCGCTTTCGCTCCTGAGATTCAGGCGGTGGTGTCAGTCGATCCGCACATCGCGATCAACGGCGGTACGAACTACTATGATCCGTGGTATCTGAGCTGGCAGCGTAAGTTCAAAGACATTCGGACGGAGACCGGTACGGTTCAAAGCCTCCTGAACCCGGATATCAAGCGTCCCGGCTTCGAGCGCGATCACCACGAATTGTTGGCAATGGCCGCACCGAGGCCGTTTCTACTGATCGGCGGCGATCAATCGGAAGGCGATGGCGGGCACTCGGACGATCTGCAAAGTTGGGGCTACTTCAACCACGCCAAGGAGGTTTATGAGCTTCTTGGCATCGCCGAGAGGCTGCAGTTCGCTTCCACCGCCGACGGCCACAAGGCGAACGGGCCCAACATCGATCCGGCTTGGAAGACTTTTTTTCAGCGCTGGCTGAAAGAGACCCCAGTCCGCTTCACAGGCTGGCGGGACCAGTACGGCCCTGCTCGCAACCGTTAATTGTGCGCATCCGCTTCGGTATGAGCCCGGCTTTCTTCGCCTGCGACACACCTTTTGCCATGCCGGAACGAGGAGGGCGCCTCACGGGCGGCTTATTCGCTGCGCGACTTCAGGGAGGCCAATACTTCCCGGGTCTCAGAGATCTGCCTGAGCAGGCTCTTCTTATGCCGCGTAGCTTGATGGTCCAGGCGCTCTCCGGGAGAAACCAATTCCTTCTCGAGCTCATCCAGATGCTGTTCGCACTCTGAAATGCGCTGCCGGAACTTGCCCCGATTCTCAAATCCACCGCCGTCGACGCTGACGTAGACGGGAGTGGTATGAGCCAGTTGAGTTGGGCCTGCTTTGACGCGTGCGGCAATCCACAACCCGTGGTCCGCTGCCATTTCCATGTCAATGGAGAGTTGTGCGGCGCTTTGGCCTGGCTGCGCCGCGCGTGCTGCTCTGAGCACTTCTCCGTGGCCGACGATCTCAAGCTCTTCGAGCGGGATCTGTTTCGATTCGCCGAACGCGGTGGCTTTAATTTTCAGAACTTCCCCGCGGCGTACGTTCACAGTATCTCCAGGCAACCGGCCATTTACGGTAAGCTGAACGATCGGCCCGCTGCTCGCGAACGTGTGTCCCGCCTTCACTGCCTTGAGCCATGAAGCAAACGTGAACTCGTTGCCAACGTACGTGTAGAATCGGGAGTCGCCAATTTGCGATCCACCCTCTTTCAGACCATATCGAGGCCCGCGGCCGCACCAGGGAAAGTCGGAGCCGGCGAGCGCTGTCAGGCGATAGCCTAAATCCAGAAAGCGGTAATAGTGATCGACGACCAGCGGACCTTCGGCAGCGCAAAACTGCATTAGCTCCAGGAAGTCGATTTTTCCGCGCAGGACGTTGAGGGCCATTCCGCGATAGCCATGAAATGTCATTGCCTGATGCGCGAAACCAGTGATGCCATCGAGCTCGTGCACCCGGTCGAACACCCTGTCGTACGAATAGTAGTCGGGCTGGAAGCGGACAAAGTCCTCCGCGCCCAGCGATATGGTGTGGCCGATCTCGGGCGTGCGGGGCTCCTCCTGACCGGGCGACAGAATGTTGTCCCGTTCCCGGTAGCGGCCTTTCTCGCCCCAGGCATATTGCGAATAATAGGTGGCCCAGAAATCGCCCATCTGTAACAGGTGCCCGACGTGAATATCCTCCGCGGATATCCACCGCACGATGGAAGCGTCGTCGCGGGACGACCGGCGCAAGTGAATATGATCGTCGGATGAATACCACCCGCGTTCCGGCATGTTGATCCAATGTTCCATCCGGTACGTAGTCCGGGTCCGCTTACCGGCTGAGATACTCAATTTGTGAGTTTGTTGAATATACTCATAACCCTTGGAGAGGCTGAGTGTGTAGTTGCCCGCCGGAAGTTTTACGTCAAACGATCCGTCCACGTAAAAGGCGCCGTCCGGTTGCAACAGAAAGCCTTCGGCTCTGTCGGACTGCCCATACATTACTCCAATGGCAGCCGCCGGAACACCGAAAGCAGCATCGGAGACTGCCAGCGCCCCGGTGATTTTGGGAGGATTCCCGTTGGAATCGAGAAGCCTCACCCGGACAGGCGTGGGTTTCCCCGTTCGCGCATCTACGATTCGGACCGAAATGGAGGCATCGCCAGTAGCAAGGACCGCATAGCAGATTGCCATGACGAAAAGCGCTATGAGGAGAACACGGGTGGGACGCATGCTCACATTCTCTCTGAAATGAATGAATGGTGGGCGCGCAGGGACTCGAACCCCGGACCTCTTCCGTGTGAAGGAAGCGCTCTAACCAACTGAGCTACGCGCCCGGCGGGCGGGAACTCTCATTCTAGAACGATTGGCGCGACCGCCGCCACCTGCTAAACTATCTTCTGGGACACGGCGGCTTTAGCTCAGCCGGTAGAGCGCTGGATTGTGGTTCCAGATGTCACGGGTTCGAATCCCGTAAGCCGCCCCAAACTCCAAGGCTACTTCCGCCCGGGAGGATCGACAGCCGTGTCAAGGCGGAGTTCTTTCCAAAGCCGGGCTTTCATGTCGCCCAGCCAGCGGTCCTGATACCGGCGGTTCAGGTCGATCGTGGCCGATGCGACTCCTGGAAGCGTCGATGCCTTGGATAGCATTTCGCCATCCGGGTCCATGATGTAAGTCGGATGATCGTAGCCTGACGCGATGAGATAAACCTGGTTCTCAATCGCTCGTGCCTTGGCCAGTGTTTCGTTGCCGCCCCAAATGGGCAGCAGAATCATTTCCGCTCCGCGCAGGGCGAGTGCGCGCGCCGGATCGGCGTACTGAACATCCCAGCAGATCATCATTCCAAGGGTGCCAAAGTCCGTCTGAAAAACCGCATAATCCGAACCGGGCGTGATTCCGCCTTCCGTCTCTTCCCGGGGCAGATACACCTTTCGATACTTCCCGGCGAGTTGCCCCTGGCGGTCGATCAACACCGCCGTGTTATAGATCGTGGTGTCTTCGCGCTCATACAACCCCGCCACAATATAGGAGTTCTTCCGGCGCGCCAGCTCGCCCAGCGCTTTGGTGGTGGGACCCGGCAAAGGTTCGGCCACATCCGCGTATTTCAACCCGGTTCCCACGACCGTAATGCCCTCGGGTAAAACGATAAGGTCCGCTTCCCCGACCGCTTTCTCAACATAGTCGAGGAAACTGTGCACTGCCGCCGCAGACGAGGGTTGCTGTTTGGGGCGATGGTTGATAGAGGCGATGCGCACGTTCCTGGGGCCCGGCTTTTCAATTTGCGTGAGCGATACATCGTCCCAGTAGAGCGTCGCATTAGGAGCATTCAGCAGGAAGAGCTGGATGGCGGCGCCAGATGCTTTCTCCGGTGCGGGTGCTTCGAGCGTGATGCGATTCCACTCCCCATCTCGCGTGACGCGGTAACCGTAGTCGGGCTGCCCGGTCCGCCGGCCCGCGGAACTACGCCAATCGAGACGCGCCCACACCTGTAAGGGCTCGTAATCCAGGCCCTCCGAGCGATAATGCGCCACCAGCCGATACCACTTGCCGGGTTCGATTCCTTTCGCATCGTATTCCCAACCGCCGAATACACCAACCCTGCTATTACCGGAAACAGCCAACGAGCCCGGCCGTTTTCGGAAGTGAACGGCGTCGACGAATGTGCGCGGAGCGATCTCAGCGCGAGGGGACCAGGATTTCCAGCCCGCAGGCGAGCCATCCGCGCTTGTCTGAAAACCGGTTTGTTCAAACAGGGGCGGCGCAGCTACGGCTGCCGAGAAAAACACGAAGAGCGCAGTAATTGCACGCATGTATCTATTGTGTCCCAATCGCGGATGGTCTCGCTCCCGGCACGCCACCGCAGAATTCGATAAAACGCGTCTCGGTTGCCCGCAGCCTGGTAGCAATGAGTTCCGCCACACGCCGGAATATCGTAGAGCCTATGGCCGGGTCCTTCTCACAGGCCTCCAGTAACAAGGGACCGTTGAGGCGCAGCGCCTCACACCGTTGGCGCGCCCGCACCTGGAAAGCGGCATAGCGCTGCTCCACCACGGAGGACCAGCCGAACGCTTCTCCCCCGCCCAACACCTGGATGCATACCGCGTATACCGGCGTTTGCAGTTCAAGAAACGCCGTTCCTGAAAGGAGCAGGTATAAATAGTCAGAGCGTTCACCGCCGCGGAAAACCGTCTGTTCCGCTTCGAAGGAAACCGGTTCAGCCAAACCTGCAAGAACTTCGAGTTGATCGGCGGTCAATCCTTGTGTAAAAGGATGGGATTCGAGTGAGTCCAGTATGTGATGATCGGTCATGTTAGGTGGAAGATATTCTATTTCGGAAACCGGCCGGCCAGTGTCCTTTGCTCGCCGGCCTCCTTTCGTTTACCAAGCTTTTCCAGTGAGTCCGCCCAGGCGAGCCGTATTGCCGGTTCGTCCGGGCGCAACTCGACCGCGCGCCGCAGACTGTTCTCGGCTTCCCGCGGATCTCCGGCCGCCAGCGAATTAATACCGAGCTGGTACCAGGCCTCCACAAATTCGGGGCGGCTCTGCAACACAATTTCGAGAATCGCGCGCGCATCCTGGAAGCGCCGGAGCTTGGAATATGCCAATGCCAGTTGGTAGCGCGCCAGTGAGTCCGGTTCGCCACCCAGCAGCCGCACCACTTCCTCCGCTTCGCCTTTTTTCAACAGCGCAACAGCCAGGTCCACGGCGATGGAAGAATCTCTTACCAGCGCGAGCGCGGCGCGGTACTCCTTGATCGCCCCGTCCAGATCACCGGCTTGCGCTTTCTGATGAGCGACCGCCGCCCGGTATTTCGCCTGCATCCGCGCATCGGCGCCGGTGCGGAGGTCTTTCACTCGCGCCATTGCCGCCGCGGCCTCCGCCTCCCTGCCCATCTTCTTCAAACACCCGGCCAGGACATAGTATTTCTGCGGAACTTCGGCGCCGGCTTCGAGTAGCGGAACCGCGCCTTCGCAATCGTCCTTTTTTGCCAGGGCGGCGCCCAGTTGGAAGCTGGCCGCGCCGTTGCCGGGCTCCACGGCAAGAACGTCACGCAGCAGGATAATCGCCCGGCCAGTCTCCTGCGTGTCGAGATAGGCCATCGCCAGTTCGAACTTCACCTTCGGAAATTTCGGATTCAGGCGGAGAACCGTCTCGTACTCCTGGACCGCCGCAGCCAGGTTGCCGAGCTTTGCTTCGTTCCAACCAGCGTGGAAGTGCGGCTCAGGATCGCTCGCATCGAGTGCACTCGCGGCACGGCAGGAATCTCTCGCTTCATCGTAGCCGCTGTCCTTGGCACGCGCGAAAACGGTGAGAAGTTCGCAGACTCGCGCCTGCGCCTCGGCGTATCGCGGGTTGACGTCAAGCGCCGACCGGAAAGATTGAAGCGCCGCGGCGGCGCGTCCCTGCGTCTGGCGAACCAGACCTAATAGATAATGCGCTTCAGCGAGTTTCGGATCCATCGCGAGCGCACGCACGAATTTCTCAGCCGCTTCGTTGAAGCGTCCCTGATGCGAGAGCTCGATGCCGGCTTCTACGAGCGCCGGTGCCTGCGCGGACGGCGCTTGCAGAAACCCCGCAAGCAGCGCGACGAAATACAGCACACGTCTAAACTAACATGCACCGCCCTACCATGTGAGCCGTATGGTTAATTGGAGCACGCGCGGCGCGTTGTCCGAAGTGCGGTTCAGCACAATTCCATCCCCACCGGGCACAGTGGTGCCGGGCATGTTGAATACGTTCTCCAGAAAATCGGCATTCAGGCGCAGGAACACACGTTCCGTAATGGGCACGGTTTTGAAAGCCGACGCAGCCATATTCCATCTTATGGGCGCCGTGAAATACTGGTTCTGAAGCCGATGCATGCCCGTGTCATAGGTGGTCCGCTGGTTGGTTCCATTCTTCAACGGAACGAAGACGGTATTCGATTCATAGAATGCGAAGTTCGGATCGCTTGAACTTCCCCCATTCGCGGGTGTCGGAATCAACCACGTCTGGAATGGCCGGTAATTCTCGGGAACGCCCATTACGCCGTTCGGCCTTCCTGCGGAATCGACGCTGTTGATGCGGTTCGCCGGAATGTAGCCATTCCAGTACAGCCAGCCGTCGTAACAGACACCGCTCCGGCAATCTGCCACCCGCCGATGAGCGCGTTCACAAACC
>DASTMK010000345.1:0-4289 GCA_035714225.1 Bryobacteraceae bacterium
ATCTTCCGGCTTCAAATAGCGTTGCTCAACCATGCTCATCACCAAGCCTTCCGCGGACCCGCCGAACAGCCGGTCCACCAGGTCGCCCACCAGTTGTCCCACGGCGCTATGGCGGCTGACCGCCGGAGCATACAAAAACGCACGCTCGCCCGGCTTGTGAACACGGTGCACTTTACCCTTTTTCTTTAGAAGGTTCAGCATGGTCTGCACTGTTGTATAGGCCAGCCGGGGTTCGATAGGCAAACGCTCCTGAACCGTCTGGACGGTTGCAGACCCGGCGTCCCAAAGCACCTTCATGATCTCGAGTTCGAGAGGCGTCAACTGGTCAGATTGTTTCTTGCGAGCCATTTTCCTAAACAATTAGGAGTATAAGCCCAGCCCGCCCCGCGTGTCAACGAATAAATTAGGACTCAGTAAGACATCAAAACGCCGGGTGCGGATGTGACTTAAACCATAACTTTGACGTTTGAGAAGGATATGTTTATTTGATTTTATTTCGGCCTTCGATTCCCAAATGAACGATGCCGTGGAACCCATCCTTCCGCAATCGACAGTAACGCGGGCGGTAAAAGGGAGCGTTCCCACTAAACCCTTGGCGACCAGGCAGGAGTAATCTGCTGAGGAGCCGGTAATTAGAGGGCTTCGCCCTTTGCAGATCTGCTGGCGGTGATTCGGCTTCGGCATCCATGTGAAGGCTAGCGATTCGCCATCCGGGAGAAAGCAGGCGATTCCTCCCAACCGATGTACACCTCGCCCATTCCGCCCCGGCCCAGCGGCGCGGCCACGTCGTACCGGCCGACCGTCGTCCCCTTCCGCAATGGCTCCTCGACAGCCGGGGCACCGGCCGTCACTTCACTTTTCCCCGATCGAGCGCCTCGAGCATCCGCAGGACCTTCTCGATCACCTCGGGATCCACTGACTTCGACTCGAGAAGCTCGCGCCTTTGGTCCGAAGGCGTCTCGAGGGCAGCCTGATAGCAGCTCAAGACCTCGCGCCATTTATCGATGGTCACGACTGGTGCGCATTATGCCGAAAGCAAATGAGCTGCAGGAGGGGAACGGAAGATGGAAAACGAGGGTGCGGCGGCCCGGGCGGGCCGCCGCAACTGAAGAACGTCAGCGATTCGTGCCGCTGGCCCAAACCGGCCGGTGCGTATTGTCGTACATCACGAGATTGCCGTCGTCCTGCATTTCGAGACTGTACGGCGCAGTGCCGCCGCGCGGGCCGGTGTTCCAAATTGCGATGCACGGGGAATTCGCTTTACAGGTCCCGTAGCCGGAAAGGGCTACATCCGAGGTCCTGGAGCCATACACCACCAGGTTGCCGTCCGGCTGCATCGCCAGCCGGTAGGGTGCACGCTCTTGCCCATGGGTTTGGGTGGCCCAGATTGGCGTGTCCTGGGAGTAGATGACGAAGTTGCCGTCGAGCTGCATTCTGGCCTCGTATTTCCCGTTATTGGAGACCAGCATCTCATTCTGCGCCAGGCCAGGGCTGCTGAACGGAGAAGCGGTACCGGTTCCCGAAGAAACAGCGGGCCCGAGTGAGATCGATTCCAGGGTGACCTTGATGAGTTGTTTCGGAGGCGCCTGATATCCGCTCTGATCGGCCCGTGCCCGTGCCTGGCTGGCCAATTGTCTTACCTGCGGGTCCTCGGCGTCCACGGCGTCCATGGCCTTCGCCCAGAAAAAGTAGAGCATGTCCTCTCCGTTCTTGACCTTCGTGAACGAGCTCAGGTCCACAGGTTTCATGGCTTCTGCGAGGCTGGCCTCGAGTTTGGGGCGCGCGGTTTCGATAGCCATGAACTGATCCATTGCGATCGAGGTCAGGATGACACCGACAATCGAGATAACGGAGGCGCCCGAAAGGAGTGTCACCCCCTGCACCGACTTCAGCAGGTTCAGTCCTGAAGTCAAAAACCCGACAGTTTCTTGCGCCCGCCAGTAGGCATTGCCGCCCTCAAAAACAGTCTGGAGGTACAAAGTGTTGGAGGCGAATTGGTTGATTGCGACTATGGCTCCGGCAACGCCGCCGCCGGCGCCGCCCAACCCCATCAGCGAACCAACCATCGCGTGATAGTCGAACGGCACCGTCCCGTAGTAGAACAGTTGGCTAAACGATTTTGTCTGTCCGGTCTCCTGCCTGTATGCGTCGTTGTAAGCCTTCCAGGCGTCATACATCAGCAGCCCTTGCTCGGCCAGGTACGTGCGCCGGTCCCTAATATAATCCTGGAAGGACTCGATCAGCTTCTGCTCGCCCGGCGTTCTGTCCTTGACGTTTTTCCTGGCTGCGGTCTTCAGTACAGCAAACATGAAGGCCCGGAAGGACTCGCTGTTGTAAGGCTTGGCAGCGATCTCCGCCCAGCGTTCAGACACCCACGCCTTGGCCCCCGGTGTGGCGTCGCCAAGGCCTTTCGCCTCGGCCGAATCGTAGAGAAACCCAGTGAGCTTGCCGCCGTCAAACAATCGCAGATCCCAGATCACCTGCTTCACCCCCTGCATGTAGGCGAGACCGGGTTCACGGAAGGGAAAAGGCTGCCACTTCATGTTGACGCGGCAACCATCATTGCTGGTTCTGTTGTACAGCGGATTGCCGTTACGATCGGTGAGCAGAAAATTGCCTTCTTCGTCGGTAATGGGGCAGGCAAAACAGCCTCTGGCGGCGATGTCGAGAAACGGCTTCCCGGGGCTTCGTTTACCAGCCAGTCCCATCTTCGCGGCATCGGGTGTAGGACAGCCGTTGAACGACAGAAGCGTAGCCGGCCGCGTCTCATTGAGGCTCGTAGCGCAAGCATTACCGGCCCAGACGGCAGCCGCCGTCCTGCGCGGATGGTCATCGGGACATTTCCAGCAACTTCCCCCGATGCCGTCCGGCGAGTATCCGTCCCAAAACGATCCGCTCGGACACTGCGAGGCCGGCGCCGGCGATTTCACCTTGATCGCGTGAGCCGTGCTCTCTGGCCGGTTCGGAACTCGCCAGCAGGCGGTGTCTTTGTCTACCGCATCGCCGGACCGAATCCAGGCGCCCTTGCCGTCAGTGTCATCGGGGCATTTCCAGCAGGTGCCGCCGTAGATCAAGTCATAAAAACCCTCTTTGCAGTCCAAATTGAGCGTGTGTCCCCCAACATAATCAGCGTTCGTGTTGCCACAGTAGGTTGCCGAGCCGCTGTCGGCAGCCGAGCAAAGCAGCTTGCCATCCCCTGACACTCGCACCGGAGTCTCCGCTTGCGGCGTCATCAGCGGCATCACCGTATTTGTGATGTCGATCGTTGTAAATTGCGTGAGGACGTACGTCGCCTTGTAGATGGTTCCGTCGGACTGTACAATGTATTCCGCCGCCCACTCCGTGATCGCCACAGCGCCGTAGGACCCGTAGGGGTCCCAGTCTTGCTTTGCGGCATTCCACTGATAGATCGGGAAGCCACCGGGGATGGGGTCGGCCCCTAACATCCACACCGCACCGCTACGGGCACCGGTGTGAACGGAGCGTGCCGTCCCCCGCTTCAGTTCCCACTGGTTCGAAGCTGTGTTGTAGCGGAATATCTTGCCTGCGTCGTTCACGACCCATGGAGAACCTTCACGATCCACCGCGATACGCACCGCGCCTCCGTTGGTGTGCATCCACGCGGAACCGTTCCATCTGGAGACTCTGAACCCTCCGAGGACCTCGAGAGTGCTGATGATCCAGACGGAGCCATCGGCGCCAACAGCAACATCGTTCGCCTGGCCAATGATCTGCGCGGAGCCTCCCGCATAGCGGTGAAGGTTTCTCTGATCGTCCAGGATAAAAAGATCGCCGTCCGGACCGGCTGCTAGACGGCGACCGGAGGGGGCATTGTAATCCCTGACCCAATCGCCGCCGCTGAACCGGAATACCTTAAATCCCGATGCATTCACCCGCTCGATCCCGAGCGCCCACAGCCCGCCAGCTGTCGCCGGTTCGCCAATTCGCGGTGCTCGGACGTTGCCGCTGATGTCAATCACGCGGCCGGGCATCTTGTCCCAAACCATAACCTGGCCGAATGCCGTTTGCCATGACCACGCCAGAAAGACCGTGGCCGCTGCGATACGAAGTTTCATGCCCCCCCCTCATCTTGAATAGGGCGAGCACACGGCTGGTTTCGATCATGTGCGTTGGCGGCTTCAAACTTTGATCGGTGTGCCCGCTGCCCTCAGATGCCGCTCCGACATATGGAGATAAATGGAAGTGGGCTTCAGGTCGGCATGGCCCGGAATCGCCTGGACTGTTGGCAGATCAGCTCCGCCTTCCACCAGATGTGTGGCAAAACTGTG
>DASTMK010000346.1:0-15589 GCA_035714225.1 Bryobacteraceae bacterium
CCCTATTCCCGAATGAGGCTGCGCTGTTGCGCCTGGTCAGCGCCGTACTGATGGAAATCAGCGAGGAGTGGGAAACCGAAAAGATCTACTTACGAATGGAAAACAGTGGCCCGATTACGCGGGAAGACTGAATTTACAGAAAAAGCTTGACTTTGCCAAGCGTATAGGGAGTTGCTTTCCAGTTATCTGCCCGAAGGCGCTGTTTCCAAACTGCGTGTCGATGCCGTCGGAGTTGGGGTGGTTCAACGCGTTGAACGATTCGACGCGAAGCTGCAAGTTCAATTGCTCGGCGATACGGACGCTTTTCACCGCGAAAGCGCCAGGTCGAATGTGCAGCGTCCGCGAATCACCAACTTTCCGGCGTCGCCGAAGGAGAATTCCGCAGGCCGTGCAAACGCTTCGGTGGGGAAGTACCGGAAGTAGCGTGCGCTCGTCGGAAGGCGGATGCGGGTTGCCGACAACGTCAGGCCGTGTTGCCGCTTGGCGCGGCGCATTGGTCAGCGAAGGCTCGAACAGCCGGCCTGAGTTGAGGGTCCAGTTGCCGAAAACGCTCCACGCGGAAGCCCCTCTGCTCACGGCGCCAGAGCAGGTCCCACCTATGGCGGCGGGCGGCGTTGGCAGAGCTTGCCTGAAGGGTGCTAGCTGTTTTTCCGGCTGTCCAGAACCTGGCGGATCCGTCTGGCAAGATCTTCGGGCGAGAATGGTTTCTGAATAAACTCCATCCCGGGGGTAAGCATACCGCCGGGCACCAGCGTATTGTCGGTATAACCGGACATGTACAGGACCTTCATTTCCGGATGGGCAGCCGTGGAGCGCTCAGCAAGGTCACGGCCGTTCACGTGAGGCATGACCAAATCCGTAACAAGCAGGTCTATCCGCTCACCGCGATTAAGGGCGAGTTCCAGTGCTTCGGCGCCATGGCTTGCGGCAAGAACAGTGTAGCCTTGGTTCTGCAACACTTCCCGGACCAACTCCCGTACCGTGTCCTCGTCTTCGGCGAGCAGAATGGTTTCCGTGCCGCGCGCGGGAGCTGCGACGATGGCGCTTGAGGCTGGAATGGTCGCGGCTTCATCGACAATGGGAAGGTAGACGTCGAATGTGGAACCTTCGCCAACGCGACTGCGGACCGCGATCTCACCGCCACTTTGCCTGACGATCCCATAAGCCGTCGAGAGGCCAAGACCCGTACCTTTGCCTTTTGGCTTGGTCGTGAAGAACGGCTCGAAGACATGGGAGGCGGTTTCGGCGGTCATGCCATGTCCGGTATCGGCAACGGAGAGCACGGCATAGCGCCCGGACGCCAGCGCCAGCCCCGGTTCCCCGGTCTCGTCTTTGATTGTGATGCTCCTTGTTCCTATCACCAGTCTGCCGCCGCCGGGCATTGCCTCACGGGCATTAATGATCAGGTTCAGAATCACCTGTTCGATTTGCGCGGCATCCGCCTTGATGTTTCCAAGTGATTGGTCGAGATCCATCCGGAGTTCGATATCTTCGCCGATCAGGCGGTCGAGCATCGTTTCGACGTCCAGGATGATCGCGTTCAGATTTAGTACGCGAGCTTGCAGCACCTGCCTCCGGCTGAATGCCAACAACTGGCCGGTCAACGCAGCGGCGCGGTCGCTCGCTTTCTTGATCTCTTCTATATTGCGCCGCAGCGGCGCTTTGTCGTCGAGCACGCCCAGAACGAGGTCGCTGTAGCCCGCGATGATGGTCAGAATATTATTGAAGTCATGAGCGATGCCGCCCGCCAACTGGCCCACGGCATCCATGCGCTGCGATTGCCGTAGTTGGTCTTCCAGCCTCTTGCGCTCGGTAACGTCGGCGACCGTGGACATGATGCCATAGATATTTCCTTTCCCATCGCGGAGAGGCGCCGTCCAGATCGTGACGTCAATGAGTGTCCCGTCTTTGCGGAGGCGCGATGTTTCATACGCCGCCAGGGTCTCACCGTGGCAAAGACGCTCGAATTGCTCCATACTTTCGGGACCGAGAGCGGGTGGAATCGTGGGAAGCGGCTTGCCGACGATCTCGGCCGCGGTCCATCCGAAGATCTTCTCGGCGCAGGCGTTCCACGACAACACGTGCCGGTTACAGTCGAGTGTGTAAATAGCAACGGGCGCCGTTTCGATCACGGTACGCAGGGTCGCGTGAGCCTCGCGAAGCCCTTCTTCCGCCCTTCTGCGGCTGGTGATGTCACGCGAGTTGACGATGACGCCCGGCTGGCCCGATTCGTCGATGAAATCCTTTCCAATGGCTTCCAACGTGCGCCAGCTTCCATCGCGGTGCCGCATGCGGAACTCCACGGACCGCGCCAGCGCATCGGACCGCCCTGCCCCACCGAGCAGGCGGTTCAATTGCGGAGTGTCGTCGGGATGAACGTAAGGCGCTATTCGTTGACCTTCGAGGTTCTCCGGCTCGTATCCGAGAACGCGTGCCACAGCCGGGCTCTCATAGCGGATGACACCCTCTTTGCTCAGGATCGTGATCACGTCGAGGGCGTTTTCAATCAGCGAGCGGAAGTGCTCCTCCCGTTGCTGGAGCGCTTCCTCGATGCGCTTTCGCTCAATCGCGTAGCGCATGGCCCGAAGCAGCAGGTTGCCATCGCCCTGTCCTTTCACCAGGTAATCCTGCGCCCCGGCACGCACGGCCTTTAATGCCAGTTGTTCGTCGTCGTGTCCGGTGAGAATGACAATCGGGATTTCCGGAACTTTCTCGTGCACTCGAACGATGCTGTCCAGCCCCTCAGAGTCCGGCAGCGACAAATCCAGCAGAACCACGTCAAATCTCTCGGCACGGAGCCGTTCGATCGCTTCACCAAGCCGCTGAACGTGAGTCAGGAGCGGCGGCAGTCTCCGTGTGTCCACGATCGTTTCGCGAAATAGACGCGCGTCCGCCGGGTTGTCCTCTACCAGTAGAACCTTGATTTGCTGGGTCATCGAACTCATCGCAAATGCGCTCATCGCGTGTTCGATCCTCACCCCTCAATTCTTATGCCGATCTGTTCCCGTTCCCGGCCCCCGCCCGAAAAGGGTGATCTGCGGAAGCCGACTGACCAGTCTAAAGAGTCTTACCTCTGTATAGCACAGCGAGTTGGAAGACGATGCGGCACCGGGGTTGGCCCGCTCCGCCCCGGCCAGTGCGACAGGCAGAATTAACCTCGACGGATACCGGCGTCCGTGATAAATGCGCTGCACCGCCGTGTGAATTTGCGTATCGTCGGCAGCGCGACGTCCCGTGTTGAGATTGCGGTCGAACCTGGGAAAATTACTGCTGGAGATCTCGAGCTGGATGCGGTGTCTCGTCTTGAACACGTGGCCGGTGACCCCGGCATCGATGGAGATCTGATACACCTCGCCGGGTATCGCGCTGACCGGCCTCTCAAGGGACTTGCGGTACCGGAGGCGGAGTATTCCATCCGTAAGATTACGCGCGTAGCCGTCCGGACCGGCATCGACAAGCTTGGCCGTGAAATCCGTATCGGGAGCGGAGGTAGAGACAAACAACACAACCCGCACCGGCCCCGTTGCTTCCACGTCTTCGTCCAGTTCGGGAGTTGTGTACACGAGTACATCGTGGCGGGCTTCGACGGGGCGCTGATCCATCGGCCCCCAGGGAAAAACCTTCGGGTTGCAGCAGACCGCGCCGCCCCGGGTAGGAACGGGTTTCAGAGGATCATAAACGTAGCTGTCGAACGCCTGATGCCAGTCCGGCCTGTCCGCCAGAACACCGTCCCCCTCGATACTGTTGGCATGGCCGCCGCTCGAAAGGTAGAAAGGAACTTCATGGGAGCGTTCCAAAGGCCATTCGCGTTCGTCGCGCCATTGGTTGGCGCCCATCACAAACATGCGCAGCGGGGGTTGAGGGAAAGCGCTTTTCACGCCGCGCGGGTGCGGTTTCAGCCAATATTCGAACCACTCCAACTGGAGCTTGCGGAGGGCCAGAGCCGATTGCAGACCAAAATCCGTAGCTTCGAACTTCGCGGACATGTCGTGTGCCCACGGCCCTACCACCAGCCAGTGCCGGCCCGTCTTTCCCAAAACAGAGAATGCTTCGAGGTCCCCCTGGACGTAGTTGTCATACCAGCCTCCGATGGAGAAAGCGGGAGTGCGAATCCTAGACAAGGAGTCGCGCGACCGGATCGTTCTCCAATACGCATCATAGGTAGGGTGATCGAGCGCGCTCTGAAAAAAAGCGAGCCTTTGGCCCGTGGCCGCGCGGTCCGCGGTCCGGAGCGGCAGGTGAAGGACATAGCGATCGAAACCGGGACTGGCGAAACCACGAGCGCGAAAGCTGCCCGCCATCCAGAGCAGGCGATGTCCAAGCTTCAACGCACCGCCGGGTGAGTAGTAGCGGTCCAGGTACTCGTCGCTGCCGGCGAAAATCGGAAAAATGGCCTTGAGGTTGGGATTGTTCATCTCGGCCGCTTTCCATTGCGCCATGCCGGCGTAGGACGCTCCGGCCATTCCGATGTTTCCATTGCACCATTTCTGCCGGGCAATCCATTTGATGGTGTCATCGCCGTCCGGCCCCTCCTGGTCCATGGAGCGGAATGTGCCGCCGGAGTGATACCGGCCGCGGACGTCTTGCAGAACAATGGCATAACCGCGGCTGGCGAGGAAGCTGTAGGTGCCCGGTTGGCTGCCTTTACCGTATGGAGTGCGAACCAGAATGGCGGGGAATCGGGAGCTGGTAGAGGGGAGAAAAACGTTGGTGCAGAGCGTTACTCCGTCGCGCATCGGCACGCGGACATGCAGCACCGGCACGGCGGCAATCAACTCCGACGCCACCGCCAGACCGGCAATCCATCGCACAAGATTCACGGCGCACCCACGCGGGCAGAGACCCATGTTAGCAGCACGGGAGGGGGGTTCCACCCGCGGGGCGCGCCGGCAGGGCTACGGCTGTTGCGGAGCGATGTAGCGGACCTCGCGCATTGCAGCGAGCGCCGGCAGTTTCCCGACCGCGATTCGGCCCACCAGGAGTTTGGCGACGCGCGGGTCCACCGTTGTCTCGAACCCAAGCGCGCGGATCTGCTTCAACAATTCGGGTGAGGCATCGGAGAGCCACACCTGGAGGTACGCCTTGCCGTCGCGGATGAATGCGGCCGACGGCGTGGCGCCTTTCTTCAGTTGAGAGATCGCGGCCGCAACATCCGGATGCAGCCTGGATATCGCAAGCTGTTCCTGGCTGTCGCGTCTCTTTTCCGCGGGTACTCGCCGCGGCGAGGGCATCGGTGCAGGGCTGGGTACGCCGCCGATGACACCCCCCACTACGCCTCCGCGGGCGAAACCGCCGGTTGCTTGCATCCCGGCATATCCGGCGAAGCCTGTGCTTCTCAAACCCGCTACTGCTACACGCTCACCGTAAATACCCTCGTGGCTGACGCCTTCGGGCATCTCCACCGGCACCTCCACCCGGCGCGGCTCTCCTCCCTCGATAACCGTGGTCTCTTCCACCGCGACGAACGATGTGAACTGCGTCACGAGGCGGTAGTCCAAGCCGAGTTGGGTGATCTGTTCCTTGAGTTGCGGCTCTACGTTTCCACGTTGGAGCCCGGCATAATCGCGGCTCATCAGATCGCCGATACGCTGCCGCGCCCAGAGGCTCCGCAGCACGTTGTGACGCGGCTCGGATGCAGGCAGGCTTACCGTCATGGTGCGCTCGAACGGTTTGCCAGACATGGTGCCGCGCAAGCGAACCGTCCCGCTTCCAGCACGCGCGTAGCGGCCCGTGAGGATGACGGGTTTCGCCGAAAACAGGTCCGGAATGCGCTGCGGATAGACGTCGCTGACCTCGACACCGCCGAAGTCGATACGAATATCGGTGAGCAGCGGGTTGCGCATGCGCTCATGCAAGCGCCGCGCCGCAGCGGAGCCGTCGTCGTTCAACCCGACGTACTCCACTTCACCGCGTCCTTCACGAGCCATATTGTCCAGCAGAAAACGGTTTACGGAATTGCCGATGCCAAACGCAAAGATCCGGGCGTTTTTGTGCTTCTGAATCTCGGAGATGATCTCGAAGTCGTTGCCCACGTAGCCGTCTGTCATGAAGCAGACAATCCGGATATGATCCTGCTTGCCGGACGGTTCCAGGGCGGCGATGATCGCTTTCATCATCTCGGTTCCACCCAACCCCTGCCTTGCCGCGAGGAACTGTTGTGCTTTATCCAGGTTTTCCCTGGTCGCCGGTACGGGAGCCGGAAACAGAACGTGCGTGTCGCCTGAAAATGTAATCAGGTTAAACGTATCGCGCGGATAGAGCCCTTCGAGCGCGAGCTTCATGGTTTCCTTCGCCTTCTCGATGGGAAAGCCGCTCATCGACCCGGAGGTGTCGAGCACGAACACCAGTTCTTTAGGCGTCACATCCTCCACCGTGAATCGTTCCGGCGGCGTCAGCATCAGCGTGAAATAGCCGTCCTGCCCGGTGTTGTGCGCCAGGACGGCGTCCTGTATCTTCGCGCCCGATACGTCGTAGTGCAGCACAAAATCTTTGTTGGGTATCACCACCTTGTCTTTGAGACGGATCACAGCGGTTGTGGAGGACGGTGCGTCGATGGCGACATCGTGCGTCACGGACCGTAGTTTTTCGATGGGCACGCCAGCGTCGAGCTTCACTTCCAGCGAGATATCATGACCCGCGCGTTCTCCTTTGGCGGCGACGGGTGGCGCGATGCGGGGAGCATCGGTAACCTGCCTGGGGATGTAACGCGGTCCGACAACCATCGGGAATGAAAATTCGTAGGCGCCTTCGTCGAACTTCAGCGTTTCGACGTAGCTGATCTGAACGGTGACTTTGGCACCCGGCGCGATATTGGCCACCGATTGCGTGAAGATATTCGGCCGCTCCTGATCAAGCAAGCCCGCTACGTTTCCCTTTGCGCGAGCCGCTTCATAAATAGCGCGAGCTTCTTCACGCCGCTTGATCTTCGCTTTGATGACGCGGTCGCCGGCTTTGATCGTCATATCGTCGACCGCCGCCTTGTCCGGCAGCGGGAACGTGTAGACGGCTTCGATCTTTTCCTCGGATGGATTTTCGAACTGTTGGGTGACGGTGACACGCGCGATGAAGCCGCTGATTTCAGCTTTGACATCGGTGTGTTTTAGCGGGCAGGCCGACGTCATCTCCCCGCGCGGGTCAATCCGGAACAGCGCTCCCTGGGTGAGGTGGCCCTGGGCGGAAACCGCCGCTTCCGGATACACGAGATAAAGCAAAGCAGCGCCGATTGCGACCGAGACGGGTGCCACAACCTTCTTTTTCATTCCGTTCCTCCTGGGATGTCGAATCCCGGTGAGGTAATGCCACGAATGACTGGATCCTTTCACTGCTGTTTTGCGCCGGTTACATCGAATTCTTTAATCAAACGATCCGGATGGGATTCCGGTGCAATGACGTACGTGGATGCCCCACGTTGCTCAACAAGCGGTGGCGCCGCAGCACCGGCTTCGAGCGCCCGTATGGCCAGCGACCCGGCCTGTGCCGGGCTGTCCGGCTCGATGGCAAAACCAGGATCGCGTTTGCGAGTCAGGATCAGCAGGATATGGCTCTGGCCCGTCAGCGGTGCGGGAATGAGCAAGGAATCCCACTTCTTTATATCTCCCTGGTGGACAAGCCGCCAAGGTCCCGCGATACTTCTTCCGAGCACTTGAAGAAAAGCGGGTTCGTTGGACTGCACCTGCAATCGCGCTCTCTGTTGTGACGGAACAATGCTGTAGCGCAAACCGAGACGCGCAGGGGTGTCCGCACGGCGCGTGACCGCGGCGGTTGGCGCCGGCTGCCGGAACCCCGCCATCGGTTGTACGGCGGAAATGGCACGGCCGTAGAACCAGGCGCTCGCACTTGAAGGTGCGGCCGGGGCTTGCGGCTCTGCCGCGTAGCCGCCGAGCGCGCCCGGAACTCCTCCCACAACACCTCCCACCACTCCCACGGGAGCTTCGCCCAAGCGCGTCGCGCGGCTCAATTCACTTTTCCCGGGTGGAGGTGGCACCGAAGAGAGATCCCGCTCGGCAAACATCGGCGATACCGTTTTCGAGGCGGAGCGCAGTTCACGCTCTACCGGGATCGCGGGTGGCGGCGGCAAAGCCGGAGGGCGCGGAGGCGCGGCGCGTTCTGGCAGAATTTCTGCTTTCCGGCGCATCCCGGCGCTTGGCGTGGCGGGCTGTTTCGGTGCCGGTGGTTCCGGAGCGGGCGCCTCCGCAGGCGCCGCTTCCGGCAATGTGGGCCGATGGCTCTGCGCCACCAGTTCCGGCTGGCGAATTTCGGTATGGTCGAACCGGTAGACGACGAAGAACGCCAGAGCGGCGACGGCTACGCTGCCCGCCAAGGCAACCGGAGCCGGCTTCAGAACGTTGTTCCAGAAGCGTGCGAACCATCCTTTTTCGTGTGAATCCAGCGCTCCCAGCAACTCCGTTCGCATCGCTGGATCGGTCAACAGCTCCAGCAGCGGCTGTTCCTCCATGAGTAGCTCGAATAGCTCGGAGTCCTCCAACGCCGCTTCGAAAAGCGCCTTCCGCTCCTCTGGCGTGAGAGTTCCCGCGGAGTATCCGCCGAGAAGTTTTCTGGCTTCGCCCGAGCTCACTTCTTTGTCTCCCAACTGCCTCCGATCAGTTCAAGCAGATGCTGCCGGCAGCGATAGTCCCACGTGTAAACGGTATTCAGGGAGTGGGCTCCCATCGCTTTCCGGATCTCGCTGAAACTCCTTCCCTGTAACTTGAGACGGAGCAGCTCACGGCAGCGTTGCCCAACCTGCGGCAGCGCCGCGCGAATCCGGTCGAGCAACTCGCGCCGGGAAGCGAGAATCTCCGGATCCGGTGCGAAATCCGGAAGCGGGATTTCGTCCACCGAGACCGCCGAGTCTTCACCCCGGCGCCTCGCCTTCCGGTAGAGCGCCGTAATCTTGAAGCGCGCGATCCGCATAGAAAGCGGAACCAATTCCTCGAGGGCGGTGACGTGAGGATATTTCTCTTCGAGCAGGAGCAGGACTTCGTGCGCAACGTCCTCCGCGCCGTCCCTCATTACGCGAGATGCCGCGAACGCAACGATCCTTTCACGAAGCCTGGCGAGAATTTCGTCGCGTTCCACGGCAAACCATATTAGACGGTATCGCGGGATTGGGGGTTTCCGGGGCCCATAGCTTCCCTCTCGAAAATGTGAAATAATTCACTTACTGGAAAAACCAGGGAGTTGAAGCTTGTAAGCTCACAAAGCTTACCGAAAACGAAAAGGTACAGACAATGAAAAGGACCATCCTAGCAATATTCTTGTTCGCTGCGATGGCGGTGGCTCAGACCTACTACGGCACAATTCGTGGTACGGTTATGGACGCCACCGGCGCAGTCGCACCGGGTATTGAGGTTATTCTCACCAACACCCAAACGAATATCGAAACCAGGACCGTCAGCAACGAGGTGGGCAACTACGTTGCTCCGAACCTCATTCCAGGCAGCTACCGCGTCTCGGTGGAGGCGCAAGGTTTCAAGAAGTTCGTCGTTGAAGGCGTCGAACTGGTCGCGACTGCCGACCGCCGCGTCGATGTCCGGCTGGAAGTTGGCAGCGTAGCAGAATCAATCGAGGTTCTGGGCGGCGCTCAGTTGATCGAAACGGAGCGCGCCACGATTTCGGATGTGAAATCGAATCTCGTGTTCACAACTATGCCGGTGGTTTCCAACTACCGGTCGATCTGGCGCATGTTGGCCCTCACCCCCGGCGTAACCGGCGATGGAAGCTATTACGCAGGCAACGGCCAGGGCCGTAATACAACGTATTCTATCGATGGGATTCCGATCAAAGACGGCTGGACCGGCAGTTCATTCGGACCGGCGCTGACGTACCTTGATTCCTACCGCGAGTTCCGTGTGGACATGGTGAGCGTGAACGCTTCCGGAGGCACGTCGTCCAACGTCGCAGTGGTTTCCGAAAGCGGCACGAACGCGCTGCATGGCGAAGCGTGGCTGCACTACAACGCAATCGGTTTTGGCGCGCGGCCGTTCTTCTCACCGCGGGCTTCGAGCGGCCCGCCGATTTACCGGCCGAACGTGAAGGCCGGCGGACCGGTGGTACTGCCGAAACTTTACGATGGCAAGGACCGCACCTTCTGGCATTTCAGTTGGCAGGGCATTCGAGGCAGCCAGGTGCCCGCCGTCACCAATATCGTGGTGCCGACGGCAGCGTTCCGTGCCGGCGATTTCTCGAGTCTTACGACGGCGCTGAGAGATCCGCTCACCAACCAGCCGTTCGCCGATAACCGCATTCCGGAAAGCCGGATCAGCGGCGTCTCCAAGTATTACCAGGAGCGCTTCTATCCGCTGCCGAACAGCGGCGCGGACCGGTACACCGACGTCAATGTCTCGCCCAACACCAGCGACCAGTACACGGCACGCATCGATCACAAACTGACCGATGCGCATTCTTTCTTCGGGCGGTTCATGTACCAGCACTACGCGTTTGAACGGTGGGACGGCGAGAACAACCCGCTGATCGGAAACTATGAACAGTGGCGGGACCAGTATCACTTTGTTCTCTCCGACACCTACGTGTTGTCGCCGTCGACGATCAACGAGTTTCGCGTGGGATACGCCCGCGACGCCAGCATCTACGGCGGAAAGAATCGTGGACTCGACATCGTGCGTGAATCCGGTTTGCAGTTGGCCGACCTCCAGGATTCGGCCGGACTGCCCCGGATGAATATCACCGGTTTCTCGTCCCTTTACCAGGGCAACGAGAGCGGCTGGACCTGGAGCAACTACTACGTGCAGGAAACGCTGCATAAAATCATCGGGAAGCATAATCTACGTTTCGGCGTGGACATCGGCGACTACAACGGGCGCATGATCACCACGTCGCCCAGCGCCGTTTACGGCATATACGGATTCAACGGACGATTCTCCGGAAACCCGTACGCGGATTTCCTGCTCGGCATCATGGATACGAGTTCGCGGCAGACGTCGGTGGGCCCGGTGTATCCTCACCGTTCGACGTGGGAGTTCTTCGTGACCGACGATTACAAGATCACCCCGCGATTGTCGCTCAACCTGGGGCTCCGGTACTCGCTGTTGACTCCCGGAACGATCGAGCAGGACCTGCTGGCGAACTTCATCCCGTCAGCGAACGCACTAGTGGTGGTGGATGATGAGGTGAAAGCGCGTATCCACCCGGGATTCCCCTCCAACGTACCGATCGCGACCGCTTCCTCGCTGGGTTTAGACAGGTCCCTGCTCAAACTGGACCGCAATAATTTCGCGCCCCGGTTCGGCTTCGCGTGGCGTCCTGGCCGGTGGGAGGACTTCGTGATCCGCGGCGGCGCAGGTGTGTACTACGTCGCCATGCAGCCGTACGTTTCCGACGGCGGCGGATCGCCCTTCGAGCTGTCTGAGAGTTTCACCAATTCGGTTACGAACGGCGTGCCGGCCTTCCAATTCCCACGCCCGTTCCCGGCCACGGGCTATGTCCTTGGCGGGACCAGCGCGAACGGTATGGACCCGAACCTGCGAACGCCGTACAGCACGCAATACAACCTTACCGTGGAAAAGCAGGTCTTTGATATGGGTCTTTCGGCGACCTACATGTCCACCCTGGCGCGCAAAAAGGTATGGACGCGAAATCTGAACCAGGTTCCCGCCGACACGCGGCCCTATTCCGAGAAACTGCTGTCCGTGCCCTTCCCCTACCTCTTCTCGGCCAACGAGACGATTAACGGGTCGTTTCACAACTATCATGCGGGCACTATCAAGGCCGAGCGGAAGTTTAAAGACGGCTTCTACTATCAGGCGCACCTGACCTGGGCGAAGAGCATGGCCGACGATTGGAGCGGCACGGAAGACGTGTTCAACCGGGCTCGCGAACGCTCGCAAGGCGGCCAGATTCCACGGTGGCGGGGCGTCGTCGTCGGCATCTATGAAATGCCGTTCGGACATGGCAAGAAGTTCGGCTCCAGCATGCCGCGCGCCTTGAACTACATCGCCGGAAACTGGACCATGGCCGGCACCTACGTGTGGCAAACAGGCAGATACTTCTCGCCCGCATTCGACGGCGTCGATCCATCCAACACCAACCGCTTCAGCGGCCGTCCGGACCGCGTGGCGGACGGCAACCTGTCTTCCGATCAGCGGACGCTCGGGCAGTGGTTCGACACGTCCGCCTTTGTAGTTCCGGCAGCCGACATCGGCCGGTTCGGCAATTCGGGAGCGTTCATACTCCAGGGTCCGGGACTGAGCGTGTTCCACTTTGGCGTCAACAAGGAGATCGTGTTACACGAGCGGGCTCGTCTGAAACTGGAGATGGCCTCGACGAATTTCCTGAACCATCCCAATTTCGCCAACCCGTCAGCGACCATCGGTACGAGCGCCTACGGACAGGTCCTGGGAACCATCGGAACAGACGGCAACCGGGACTTCCAATTAACCGCCCGTTTGACGTTCTAAACGTGGCATCAGAATGAGTCGCGGCTCAGCATTCGTTTCCGAGCCACGACCGCAAGGGAGTGGTTATCGGGCGGATCCGATGGAAGTTGGCAGATCCGCCCGATCTCCCGTGGTGATAAGATCGCTCCATGTGCACACTGTCCCGCCGGGCCTTTTTTGCCGCTGCGGCTGGGTTCTCCGCAGCGATCTCCGCGCCGGGGGCGCCCGTACCGGTTGCTCAATACCGCCGGGGCGGCATGATCTATCGCCGTCTGGGCCAAACCAGCCTCTACCCGTCCGTGCTCTCGTTCGGGTCGCACACCGACCCCGCTTATAAGCGCAAAGTAAAACACGGCAGTGTCCTCACAGAAGAGGGACAACAGCG
This sequence comes from Bryobacteraceae bacterium, assembly GCA_035714225.1. Lineage (GTDB taxonomy): Bacteria > Acidobacteriota > Terriglobia > Bryobacterales > Bryobacteraceae > CAADGY01. The sequence goes on from DASTMK010000346.1 coordinate 12,781, forward strand.
GCGCGACCGGATGCTCGCGCGTGCCCTGGACCGGGGCGTCAACATGGTTGATACCTACGAGACCGAAGGGCAGTGGGAACACGTGGCGCGGGTCATCCAGTCTCGCAGGCAGTCGACGCTCGTGTCGCTGTGCCGGCAGCTTCCCATGTTCGTTGGCGAGAATATCGACCGCGCGGCACGCCTCTACGGGCACGTCGACATGTACCGCATCTACATCAACGATGGTGCGGCGCTCGATGCCAGGGGCATTGCCGATTGGGATGTCCTGCGCAAAGCGAAGGAGGCCGGCAAGGTGCGCGCCATCGGTATCGCGACGCATGACGAGCGGCTGATGGTTGCGGCGCTGCGCGAGTTGGAAGGCATCGACTACATCATGTTCCCGTACAACTTCATTCACGCCCGCGCCGACTATACAGAGTTCCTTCCCGCAGCCATAGCGAGCGGCGTTGGGCTGATCGCGATCAAACCGCTTGCGGCCGGCTCCATCGTCAAGCTGGATACACGTGTGGTGAAGGGCTCCCGCCCTGAATCCGATGTCGTGCAGCTCTATCAGAAGAAGTACCGCCCGTTGCATCCCGCCGTCGTCTCCGAGCTGACAAGGAGCCTGGCGCGCCTGCCCGACGAGACTCTCTGCCAGGCCGCTATGCGTTTCGTGTATTCGCGTCCTTTCTTAACCTGCGCGATGCCGGGCATGTTCGAAGAGCACACTCTCGAAGAGAACTATGCCGGGCTTACGCGCCACCTGGAACTTTCGCGCGAGGAGCGCGCGGCCCTCGATGCCGCCGCCCATTTTGCCCGCGCCACTTCCGGAAATTGGCTCACCCCTGGCTACCGATGGCTCGATACCCGCTGGTCCCCCACGCGCGCCTGACTCCTCTTTTACTGCTGGCAGCACTCGCAGCGGCGGCGCAGACCTCTACGAATCCCGAACGCTTCCAGCAGGCAGGTGTCTGCTCGCGTTGTCACGTGGCGCAGGTGCTGGAGTGGTCCATATCCGGACACCCGCGCGCCGCCACCGGCTGCGAGGAATGTCACGGTCCTTCCAAGGCTCACGTCGTCGACGAACGAAATCAGGTGAAACCGGACAAGATGCCGCTGGGTGCCGCGATCGCCGGATTATGCCAGTCCTGCCATACGCAGGGATGTCCGAAGACGGAGCGCCGCGCGTCCTGTGAATCCTGTCACGATCCGCACGCGCTGTTTCATCCCAAGGCGACCAACCGGCCCGCGCCCGGAAGCGAAGATGACGTGCTCCCCCGGTTCGAATCGCACCTCAAACAAGGTGAGAGCCTTATTGAACAGCGGAACTGGAACGCCGCCCATAAGGAGCTACAGGCCGCTCTGCGCCTATATCCGGACCACCCGCGGGCTTCCGCGCGTCTCGCACTGGTGAACCGTCGCTTGAACCCGAGCCTTCCAGGCTTCGATATCCTTGACGATCAGTTCGATGCCGAAACGGGTCTTCCCTTGCACGTTCGCGTTTCCGGAATGCCGGTGGAGATGGTGCTCATACCGGGCGGCGAAACGGACCTGGGCAATGATGCGCAGCCGTCCGCGCGCCCTGTACACACGGTCTCCATTGCTCCGTTCTATCTCGCGCGAACGGAATTGACGCAGGGGGTGTGGATGACGCTCGATCCCGCCAACCCGAGCGTTCACCGCGGGGACGATCTTCCCATCAACAACATCTCCTGGGAGGATGCACAGCGGTGGATTGCAAAACTGAACGGGCGCATTGCGGGCGGTGGCTTCCGCTTGCCGTCCGAAGCGGAATGGGAGTCTGCCGCGCGCGCCGCATCGAAAGACATCGATTCCGGTGAACGCGCCTGGTACCGGGAGAACTCGATGGCGGCGGCAGGTTCGGGCGAGTTTCGCGAGCTCGACGCCTATGCCCCGCGCCGCGTTGCCGCGAAACGGTCGGACGGCCGCGGCATTCACGATCTGGCAGGGAATGTGTGGGAGTGGTGCTCCACTTTGATGAAACCTTATCCCTACGACCCGCGCGACGGACGGGAATCGCCCGATACGCCCGGTTTACGGATATTGCGCGGCGGCGGCTTCGCCGATTCCGCCGATTACCTTGCACCGTGGTTCCGCCATGCCGAGCGGCGTGACCGCCGCCTGCCATTCAACGGTATGCGCCTGGCCCGCTCTGTGCCCGCGCAGTGAAGCTGCCAATCAGCCGAAGAAAATCGATTCGGCGGTTCGAGTGAGTAACCACTCCTTGTCTTCAGCGGACAGAAACGGAAGTCCTTCGCGGATCAGCGCGATGGATGCCGCGATCGTGTGTTCCTTCTGCACCTGAAAAGGACAGTCGCTCGCCCACATCAACCGGCGAGGGCCATAGTCCTCAAACACGCGCCGGATGAGAGGGGCGAGGTCGGCATAGGGAGGCGTTTTGCGGCCGAGCGCATAAAACGCCGAGACCTTCACCGCCACCTTCGGATGTTTGGATAGCCCGCATAACAGCCGGACGTCGGCATCGCGAATCTCTCCCGTGGCGCCGATGCGCGCCATGTGGTCGATGACCACGGGCGTAGCGGGATGCCGTATGCACATGCGGTCAATCGACGGAAGGGCATCCGGGCCCACCAGCGGGCACATCGCCAGGTTCTGCTCCGCGCCGCAGCGCCACATCGCTTCCATGCCGGGCGTGTCGAGCCAGCTTTGCGGCGAAGCGCCGGGCGTAATCCGGAATCCGCGGACGCCGTGTTTCGCCAGGTCACGCATAGTCTTCTCGGGATGCGGCGAGGACGAGTCGACGATGCCGACGCCCGAGAACACGCCCGGGTAGGCGCGCATCGTATCG
>DASTMK010000347.1:0-16292 GCA_035714225.1 Bryobacteraceae bacterium
ACCCAGCGCGCATACCACGTTTGTTACCGAAGGCGCGGTGATCTGTAGTTTCGTGCCGCGGCCGCTCGAAGAGGACGCTGAGGCGATTCGCGTTCCCTTCTTCCACCGCAACACAGATTACGACGAGTTCATCTTTTACCATGACGGTGATTTCTTCAGCAAAGACAACATCAAGCCGGGCATGGCGACGCTGCATCCGCGGGGCATTCATCACGGGCCGCATCCGAAGGCCCTGGCGGGCCAGACGAAGAAGACGCATACGGACGAGTATGCGGTAATGCTGGATGGTCTAAATCCGATCCGGGTTCTGCCCGCCGGCGCGCAAGTAGAATGGCAGGACTACTGGAAGAGCTGGAAGGGATGATCTGAGCAGGCCGCAGCAAGGGGTTCCTAGTACTCTCAATTTGCAGCCGGATAGCTCCGATCGCACGCAAAATCGTGGACAGGAAGGCGACCGCCAGAGTAGAATCCATGCTATTCGGAGGCGCTATATGTTCGCCAATCGGGTGATTAGCAAACTATTCCTGGGCATTGCATGCATGGTGCCCTTTGTGGCACACGCGAATCTGCTAACGAACGAAAGCTTCGAAGCGGGGGCTTTCGTAAACCAGGGGAATGCCACGATGGTTCTTCCTGTGGGTTCCACGTCAATCACGGGCTGGACGGTTATCAATGACCAGTTGGCGTGGATCGATATCGGTAATCCGTGGGGTCTCACGGCCCAGGATGGTGATCGTTTCCTCGATCTCACTGCGTATCCCACCGGAGCTCCGTTTGGCGGCGTTTCGCAGACCATCACAACCGTCGCCGGACAACAATACATGTTGTCTTTCTATCTGGGGACGTATACGGCGCGGTGGGGTGGACCGCCGGTATCTATTTCGGCGTCGGCGGGTAACGCCAGTCAAACTTTCACGGTTTCGACTACCAGCACCGCATCTACCTGGACACCCTTCTCCATGCCTTTTACGGCGACTTCATCGAACACCGCAATCTCGCTGGCCGGTTCAGCCGGATTTCAATACATCGGCTTGGACAACGTGAGCGTGGAAAGTGTGGGTGGAAGCCCCGTTCCAGAGCCTGGGACCTACGCTCTGGTCATTGTAGGATTGATGTTGCTGGCTGCCGGCGGCCGGCGCCGCCACGGTTGCAGCGATTCGTAGAAAATTTTCGAAGTTCTGTCGATTTCCCGGTCTTTCACGCGATGTATCTATGAGGCCTGATTCTAACCGGGCCAGCCCGGAGGAAAGGCCTCTTTCGGAGAAAACGCTACATCACGGAAAGGAAATGACTGATGGAAGCTAAACCAACACATGAACAAGCGCAATTGCATCTCCAAGTCTATGAGATGCGGCGCGAGGCGCGATTACGGCAGGCACGCGATTGGTTTTTCCAAAACTACTTTGCGGATACCTTCGACGAAGCCATGCGAATCGCGGCGCCGGGAACGGAGACCGGCAGCTTCGTCATGATGGTATTCAGCTACTGGGAGCAGGCCTGTGCGCTGCTCAACTATGGCTTGCTGCACGAAGACCTGTTCTTCGAGACTAGCGGTGAGTTTTACGGTGTATGGCAGCGCATTAAGCCCACCATCCAGGAAGGCCGTCAGCGGTTTGCGAGCAACCAGTTCCTCGCACACGTGGAAAAAGCCGCGAACCGGTATGAAGCCTGGACGGAAGCCCGCTCTCCAGGGCACATCGCCGCTATGCAGGAAATGATGAAGCAGATGCGTCCACGATCGGGAGCAGCACGTAGCTGACCCGTTCCATTTAGACTGAATTCACCGGCGGACCCGCGATGCCAGAGGCCTCCAGTGCCTCCGGCCCGCGCGGGTTCCGCACATCCTCCATCCTGCTGTCCGTCCCGGGAGCGAACTTCTGAAAAGGCGCGCTTAATGAGAGAATAATAGCCCTGCACGCTATGATTATCGATCCCGGCGCGGAGAGCCCCCGCAACGTTTACAAGGTGATGATCGGGGCGATTGTGCCGCGCCCGATCGCGTTTGTTTCGACACTCGGCGCGGACGGTATTCGTAACCTGGCACCGTTCAGTTTCTTCACGGCCATCAGCGCCAATCCTCCCGTAATCTGCTTCAGTCCGATGATTCGCGGAAGCGACAGCGGGCGCAAGGATACGCTTCGCAATATTGAAGCCACACGCGAATTCGTGGTGAATATCGTTTCGGAAAACTTTGTGCAACAGATGAACACCTGCTCGGGGGAGTATCCGCCGGAAGTGGACGAATTCGAGGTTTCGGGGCTGACGCCTGTTCCCAGCGACATGGTGCGTCCGGCGCGCGTGAAAGAGGCGCGCGTGAACATGGAGTGCAAGCTTGTGCAGGTGGTACACGTAAGCGAGCGGCAACTTGGTGGGAGCATCGTGTTGGGTGAGGTACTGCGGTTCCACGTCGATGACACGATCGTGGAGGATTTCCGCATCGATCCCGACAAGTTGTCCGCTGTCGGGCGAATGGGTGGCGCCACGTACGTGCGTACGACCGACCGGTTTGATTTGGTGAGGCCGAAATGAGCAGCCGCTGGATTTGGGAGCCGCCAGCCGGCTGGGTCGAAGAGACGAATGTCCACCGGTTCATGAAGAAGTTGGGGACCGAAAGTGTAGACGAGTTTCTTCAGTATTCGCGCGACCACCTGGAGGAGTTCTGGGACGCTATGGTTCGCGAGACGGGAATCGAGTGGTTCGAGCCGTACAGCCAGGTGCTCGATACGTCCGAGGGCATCGAGTGGGCGCGCTGGTTCCTCGGCGGCAAGACCAACATCGCCTGGAACTGTCTGGACCGGCACCGGATGTCGGATCGCATTGCCTGCATCGGGGAGACGGAGAACGGAGCGGTACGGCGCATCAGCTTTCGCGAGCTATACCGCGATGTCAGCAGACTTGCGAATGCGTTGAAGGCGTTGGGGCTTGAACGCGGAGACCGCGTTGCGCTTACGATGCCGATGGTCCCCGAGGTGGTCACCATTCTGTATGCGTGCCACAAGCTCGGGTTGGTGGTGGTGCCGATCTTCGCCGGTTTCGGCGCGGGTGCTATCGCCACACGCCTTCAGGACTCCGGTGCGCGCGTTTTGTTCACCGCAGATCGGCTGGAGCGGCGGGGCAAGTTCATTGAGCTCAAAGAAAAAACAGATGCCGCGCTCGATAACTGCCCTACGGTATCCCATGCTGTTGTGCTCCGCTACAGGGGCGGCGATGTCGCATGGAAGGAGCATCGCGATATCTGGTGGGACGACTTTGTAGCGGGACAACCCGAAGAATGCGAATCGCTGCGGCTGGAGGGAGACGCGCCGGCGTTCATTCTGTATACTTCCGGAACCACCGGGAAGCCGAAGGGCACCGTTCACACGCATGCCGGAAGCCTGGCGCAGATGACGAAAGAGATTTATCTCGCCTTCGATCACCGCGACAGCGATATATTCTTCTGGGTCTCCGACATCGGTTGGATGATGGGCCCATGGACAATCGTCGGAAATCACAATTTTGGCGGAACGATTTTTCTTTACGACGGCGCTCCCGACTTCCCTTCGCCCGATCGCTTGTGGCAGATGGTGGAGCGCCATGGCATCACGACGCTGGGCATCTCTCCCACTGCGATACGGATGCTGATGAGGCATGGCTCCGAAATCCCGGAACGGTATCCGATGAAGTCCCTGCGTCTGCTCGGTTCCACGGGTGAGCCCTGGGACGAGACGTCGTACCTGTGGTATTTCGAAAAGGCCGGCAAAGGCCGGCTGCCGATCATCAACATCTCCGGTGGAACCGAGATCGCCGGCTCTTTTCTTTTTGTGTTGCCGGTGCAGCCGCTGAAGGTTTGTACGCTGGGCGGCCCGGCACCCGGAATGGGAACCGATGTGGTGGACGGGACAGGGAGGTCCGTGCGCGGCAGCACCGGATACCTGGTTTGCCGGACGCCGGCACCTTCCATGACCCGCGGTATTTGGGGCGACCCGCGGCGCTACATCGAGTCGTATTGGTCGCGCTGGAAAGGCATGTGGTATCACGGCGACTGGGCCCGTGTCGACGAAGACGGGCACTGGTTCGTGCATGGGAGGGCCGACGAATCGATGAACGTGGCCGGCCGCAAGGTCGGTCCGGCCGAAGTCGAGCAGGCGTTGATGCAACATGCCAGTGTCGCCGAAGCCGCGGTGATCGGAGTGCCGGACGAAGTGACCGGAGAAGCAATCGTCGCCTTTGTGGTGCCGCGCCCGGGCGCCTCCGCGGTGAGTGAAGAGCTGTGCCGTCATGTTGCGGCCGTGCTCGGTCCGGCATTCCGGCCGCGAAGTGTCGAGGTGGTCTCACAGCTACCGAAAACGCAAAGCGGAAAAGTTGTGCGAAGGTTGATCCGGCAATATTACCTGGGTGAGGCGCCAGGCGATCTCTCGACGGTGGAAAATGCGGAAGCTTTAAGGCAGTTTGGCGATCAGGGCCCGAGCCGCCGGGGCTAGACGCTCACAACCGCGCAGGGCGATTCGCGGATAATGCCGTAGGCATTTGTCCTGAGGCGTCCGAAAACGCCGGCCGCGGAACCGCGTCCGATCACCAGCAGATCGGCACCTATACGCTGGGCGTGGTCGCAGACCGTCTTCGGAGCGTCACCGGTTTCGATTTTGATTTTCGCTTCGATGCCCGCTTCGGCCGCGACTTCGTGAACCGCTTCGGTGGCCTTCGTCACGGCCTCGGACTTCCAAGCGGCGATGGCTTCCTCGTCGTTTCCGGCCACCGTGCATGGCATCACATGAAGCACGCGGAGGCTGGCGTCGAAACGCTTGGCGATCTCTCCTGCCCACGTGAGGGTTCTCTTACTTTGCGGACCAAGATCGATCGCGGCGAGAATATTTCTGAACTGGATAGCACCTACCGCGGGCGCCTGCTCCAGATGCACTCCCGTCCAAACTGGACAGTCCGCGTCGTGCAGCACCTTGGCCGTGACCGAGCCGAGGATGAATCGGCGAAAGGGTCCATAACCATGTGTAGGCATGACGATCAGTCCGGCTTTCTGTTCACTGGCGAACTTGACGAGCTCCGTCGCCGGATCGCCCTCGAGCAGCACTCGCCGGACCTCGAGACGCGATAGTTCCTCGCGAAGGTAGTCATCCAGCTCCTTCTTGACTTGCGTACCGCGGCTCGCAAAAAGCTCATTTAATACAGGTCCCCCGACTTCCAGTGCACTGAATTCATAGTGAGGCGGAGGCAGGACGTGCACCAGAAACACTTCCGAGCCGAAGGCCGTGGCGAGCGCTTCCACGTAGCGCGCCGCTCCGGCGCTTCGTTCCGAAAAATCGACGGGCAGAATGATTTTGGCCAGGGAGAACATGGGGTGGCTCCTCCCTGAACATACAGCAAAACCACGGAGATGTGAAAGTCAGGGTGGCGTACGAAACTACCACAGGCCGGAAAACGTCTGATTCAGTGTAGGGTAGTGCATGGCGGGTCTGTGCGACCCGTGGCTGGGCTCAGTTGGGTAGCAGGTGGTACCGGCGTAGATGTGAGACTCATCGGCGCCCGGGTGACGTTCCAAAACTCATTCAGGGAGGGACAGTTATGGACTCGCATGACTTCGAATTTTCGACTCCCGGTACTTTGGAGGAATTGATCGAGCTGCTCTCGGACCCGGAGAAGAAACCGCTTGTGGGCGATATGAGCGTAATTCCGCTCATGAAACTGCGGTTCGCCAGACCTTCGGCTGAAGCCGGCCTGCGTAGCGTCAGGGGGCTGAACGAAATCAAAGAGGAGGGCGGGAGTATTCGCATTGGACCCGCCGCAACTCATCTTCAGATCGAATCCTCGCCGCTGTTGCGCAACAGATGCCCTTTGCTGCCGGAGACGGCGACGCATGCCGGCGGCAGGCAAACTCACAGCGCCGGAACAATCGGTGCGAGCGTTTCTCACTCAGACCCGGTCTCGGACTATCCCGCCGCATTGCTCGCTCTGGAGGCCAAGCTTCACGTAGTAGGTAAGAACTCCGATCGCATTGTAGCGGCGCGGGATTTCCTCTCGAATACGGCCGTTATGGCTCTCGAACCGGGAGAACTGCTGATGGAAACGACGGTACCGGTTGAAGACTCATCCACCGGTGTGCACTACGAGAGAGTCTCCAATCCCGATTCCGACTTCACGGTGGTCGGTGTCGCCGCACGCATCCGGAGGGCTGAGGGCAAAATCGCAATGGCCCGGGTAGGGGTAACCGGGCTCGCCGCGCGTGCGTTTCGTGCAGTGAATGTTGAGCAGGCGCTCGAAGGCACACCGGGCTCTGAAACCGATATCAGCAATGCCGCCGCGCTTGTCGGAGAGGGTGTGGATGCAAGATCGGATGTATACGGCTCCGCCGACCAGCGGAGGCAGTTGGCGAGACTGCACACCGAACGCGCTATTAGCGAAGCGCTTCGTAAAGCGGCCTGACGATTACGGCGCCGGGACCACCGCGTTCCACTTTCTTCTGGACTCCGAGATAGCGGCGGCGAGCATAGTGCTGTCAAAAGCGGTACGGGTACGGCGCACCAGCACGACCTCAACGTGAGATTGCAGCCACTCCGGTTCTGGCCGAAGCTCATCGACAAGGCAAACCAGAACGCAAGCGTCATTCGTGCGGACGTTGGGCTCCGTCGTAATCACAACGGGTTTGTTGGAGGGCTTCCTCCCCGGAAATACGGCGATGTTCCCGCTTCCGAGGGCAAGCACGTAGTGCTCCGGCAATACACAGACGGGCGGGCGCTCCACCCATCGGAAAGCGCGCGCCGCAAAGCCGAGTGCCGGGGCTGCGATTACCGGGTCCGTACGCAGCCGCCGTACGGCCTCGGTCCACAACTTCAGGAATAAGCGCGGAGAAACTACGGCCCTCGCGAGAAATCGAAGATAGTTGATCTCCGTGACCAGCCGGAGTTCGTCCTCGCTATAGTAACGCGACGTGGTTGCGCGGTGGTGATGTACTACCGTCGCGCCCGCCACAAAAACCGTCGGCCAGCCTCGCAGCCACGCCCGGTAGCCGGCGTCCAGATCTTCCACGTAAGCGGGTCTGTACATCTCTCCAAAACAACCCAATTGCCGCAGCTTGGCCGTGTCATAGAGAGAACATCCGCCGCTTGCGTACAATACATAGCTCAAGTCTTCACCGGGCACGGGTTCGTCGCAACGCAAGGGGAATTCCGAGGCCGGACGCAACGGTGGCATTACCGCTTTGCCGGTCTCCTCTCTTCGAACACCTTCCGGAAAGAAGATCTGCGCCGTCGCGGAGAAAAGATCGGGCACGTTTTCGAATGCCGCCCGCAGAGCGTGAAAAAAACCCGCTCCAACTACCATGTCGTTATTCAGCAGGCACACGTGCGAGAAATGCGCCGATGCAATACCGCGATTCACGGCAGCGGCGAACGAGAGAGGTTCCTGCGAGACGAGAACCTGAATGCCGGGGTATGCGGAGGAAAGCCATGTAGCCGTCTCATCGTCGCTGCCGTTGTCGACCACGATGACCTCCGAGGGAATACCATCGAGTTCGGCTACGAGGCGTGGCAGAAGACGTTCCAACAGATCCTGCCCGTTTCGCGACGGAATAACCACCGAAATTCCGGATGGAAAATCGGGTAGGCGCGGCAGGCCGGCCTTGCGTGGCAGCAGCGCTTTGATTGCGGCAATCAGGCAACCGCCGGCCATGGCCGTCCAATAGCGGAGGATCACCGCAATTTCATATCAGTTCCCGGCTGCCGGTATGGAACTGACCGTCGTGAACCTCGCGCCACATCTGGAGAGCCTGTAGCGCGAAGGCGGTTGACACCGGATTAACGTAAGGAAGCATCCGTTCCTGCTTGCGGCCGAACCAAAACCCGCCGCGCATGGAATCCGCCGGCTCCTGTAATTGGAACGAGGACAGAAGTTCAGCCTCCTCCTCCGCACTGGCCGAATCGAGCTTCAGCACACCGAGCGCGTCAGCAAACAGGCGCACACGCAGCAGTTGGGCCCACACGTCCGACCGTTCGAAGATCGGGCGAATTTCACGCACCAGGCGGGCAACCTTGGCGATGCCGCGGCGAAGCGCCTCCGCACACTCCTGGCGCGGCGCTTCGGGCAGCAAGCCTTCCAGGAAATAGCAATAAGCGTGCAGACGATCCATGACGCGTTCACGCTCAGTCACACCTGGAAGGAAATCGCTCTCCTGCCGGAGTGCAATCTGCAAAGCGTGTTCATAAAAACCGGTGAATGACGAATCTCCCGTTGCTTCACCTAATTCCCGCCATGCCAGTGCCGCCTTGAGTTGATAACAGCCGGGATTTCGAGACCACGATTCTCCATGCGGAACAGGAGAGCCGTCCGGCAGATTCAGAACCGGATGGATAACGTGGCCGCGCACGAAACCAGCGTGCATGGCATGTCCGGCTTCCGCCGCGCGTTCGAGAAATTCGTTCTGGCCGGTAGCACGCCACACGGCGAGCAGGCCGCGAAGGATGATCCCGGTATCGAAGAAGTATGCGAGGGGTTTTGGCGGATCGCTCTTCGAGGAGGAGTATTCGAATGGAAACTGCGACGCGGCGCTGTCCCATGCATCACGCGTCAAAAAACGCGCCGCTTTAAGGCCCGCGTTCAGATAGTCCGGCCAGGATGTTTTTGCCGCCAAGTAGACCAGGGTACTAACGGCGTATCCCGTAATTTCAGTCGATACGCGAGCGTTTATGCCGGTATCCGAATGATAATAGCGAGCGACGCCTCCTTCCGGTTCCTGAATGCCCGAGTTCAAAAACCATGCGCCTGCCAAACAAAGCGGATCCGCAATCTGCGGCAAAGTGTGTTCCGTCAAGGGATTAAACTGCTTATTCTAACATCGGCTGTCTTGAACGCCATGCCGCAGCGTCTATACTGAGGAAGGAGTGAACCGCTGATGCGATTTTTAGCGGGCATGCTGGCAGTATCCGGGCTTGTCGCTCAGGATGGGGCGCCGGCGGGGATTGTGAAAGGCGAGCTGATCGAGTGGCGGGGGTCCGACACGAGGGGAGAGATCAGCCTGCGAGCACCCGACCACCGGGTTTACTGGTGTTCCTTCGACGAAAAGACCTACTTCGAGCGAGATGGTAAGCGTACGCTGATTTCAAAGGCCGCCGCCCGGGAAAAGATCGAACTTCTCTCCGACCGCGGCCCGGCGCCATCCGGATGCTACGCCCGCCTGATCCGCGTGATGGAGGAAAAGCATGTACCTCCGGCGTACAAAATACGGACGATGTTGCGCCCGGAACGCCGGTCATGGCAAACCGATACGTTGTTTCCGAGGGGCAACCTGACTTTTGCGGGTGTTGTGCTGTGGGTCCGGCCGGAGTTGTTTGCCGTGCGCATGAATGGCGGTGAGCAAAAGAAATTCGTTCTCCGCGAGGACACGCGGTACGCGGCGGACGGGCAGACCGTGAATGCCTCGATGCTGGAACCCAATACTCGCGTCTTCATCCGCGCGGGCAAGAACCTGGACGATCAACTGGAGGCCTTCCATATCGTGTGGGGCCGGATCCTGCTGCCCGGCGGCAGCGGACATTGAGCTTTTCGATCGGCGATGACTTACGATGCGATCATAATCGGGAGCCGCGTTGCCGGCGCAGCGACGGCCATGCTTCTGGCCCGTGGCGGGTATCGCATCCTGGTGGTCGATCGCGCAAGATTTCCCAGCGACACAATTTCCACACACATCGTGTGGCAGCCCGGGGTCGCCCGTCTCATCGGCTGGGGTCTCGGCGAACAGTTGATCGCCTTGGAAGCTCCTCCCATTGACACCATCGAATTCGATCTCGGTCCGTTCTCGCTCGCAGGAGTGCCGCCTCCCTCCGGACCTGCCGAAAGCGCGTATGCTCCCCGCCGCACGGTGCTCGACAGTATGCTCGCTAATGCCGCCGCCGCTGCCGGTGCCGATGTCCGCGATGGTTTCACGGTTGACGAGATTGTCTTCGACGGCGATCGTGTTGCCGGGATTCGCGGCCATGGCGAGTCCGGTGCAGTGGTCGTCGAGCACGCGAACGTCGTCATTGGAGCCGACGGCGTGCATTCGATTCTGGCGCGTGCGGCCGGGGCGCCCGAGTACAACGTGCACCCACCGCTGACCTGCTGGTATTACTCGTATTGGAGTGGAGTGCGGAACGACCGTATTCGATTCTTTTCCCGGGAGGGGAGAGCCTTCGGCTGTATTCCGACGAACGACGGTCTGGTTTGTATTCCGGTCATATGGCCACACGATCGTTTCGCCGAGGTGAAGCGCGACATCGAGCGCCACTATCTCTCTTCGCTCGATTTGGCTCCGGATTTCAAGAAGGAAGTTTTAGCGGGCAAGCGCGAAGAACGTTTCTACGGGACGGCCCACATTCCCAACTATTTCCGGTCACCGTACGGGCACGGCTGGGCGCTGGTCGGAGATGCCGGGTATCACAAAGATCCGATACTCGCACAAGGAATCAGCGATGCGTTTCGCGATGCATCGCTGTTGGCCGCAGCACTGGACGATGTCTTCTCCGGACGGAGCCTTTGGGACCCGGCGCTGGGCGGTTATGAAGCGGCGAGGAACTCCGCAGTTGCGGCAACGTATGAAATGAATACACAATTCGCCGCATTGGCTCCTCCAGCGCCTGAGATGCAGGCGCTCATGGCGGCTTTGCGGGGGAACCAGCGGGACACGAGTCAATTCATCGGCACGATGACAGGAACTGTTCCGGTGGCGGAATTTTATGCGCCGGAAAACGTACAGCGCATTCGGAATTACGGTGACATATCCGCCACCGCTTGCTGACGCGCGCGGCTCCGTTTCTGAGCCGTGACCGTGAGGGAGCGGCCCCGTTGAAATACGTAAGCGGTCAGGGGACTTTCTCCGTGTGGGCCGGTTTTGCCAGATGGCGATAGAAGCCCAGATCCGAACCCGTCAACATCTTAGTGGCAAAGATAATCTGGCCCGTGTGGTGGGCGAAGTGTTCCACGGCGTGGTATACGGCTTCGAGCACCGTCGTATCGTAATTCTGGATTTTCGTTCGCTCCAGCAATCTTGCGGCCGGAAGCGTGTCGATGATCGACGCGGCTTCCGAGACGGTACCGGACAGCTTCGCGGATAACTCGGCCCGGCTGATACCGCCGTGTGTTTCAAACTCGCGGTCGCGCTCGCGGATATCGTCCAAGCCGCTGGCTCCGTATCCGATCCACTGGCGCACATTGCCGCACAAGTGCAGAACGAGGTTTCCAACCGCATTCTCCGCGTCCGAACCGCGGGCCCAGATCTGGGAGTCGTCCAGCTTTTCAAGGCATTGTTCGATTCTGCCGGCCAATTGCCTCAACTTGCCGGACGAGAAGGCGATGAACAATTCAGCGTGTGTTGGCATTCTCAGACGATTTCCTGTATCACGTGCCCGTGTACTTCCGTCAGGCGTTCCTTGCGGCCCAGGTGCATATAGCTGAGCGCGTCCTGATTGAGTCCGAGCTGATGGAGGATGGTGGTGTGCACGTCGCGGAAATGATAAGGTTTCTCGACGGCGTGCAGGCCGATTTCGTCCGTGGCACCGACCACCTGGCCGCCTTTGATACCACCGCCTGCCAGCCACATGCTGAACCCGAGGTTATGATGATCGCGCCCTTTGCCGCCTTCGGCTTCGGGCGAGCGGCCGAACTCGCCGCCCCACACGACCAAAGTGGAATCGAGGAGCCCTCTGCGCTTCAAGTCCTTTATCAGCGCGGCGCAGGGTTGATCGCTCTGTGCGGCCATGCGCAGATGGTTCTCTTCGATATCCGTGTGCGCATCCCATTGCAGATTTCCGGGTCCGCCGCCCGAGACTACGCACACGAATCGCACTCCACGCTCCACCAGCCGGCGGGCGAGCAGGCACCTGCGCCCGTAATCATCCGTGGTTTGCCGGCCGATGCCGTACAGGTCGAGCGTCTCCTGCGATTCCGTCGACAAGTCGAATACTGCGGGAGCCTCCGTCTGCATCTTGAATGCGAGATCGTAGGCGTTGATACGCGCTTCGAATTCTTCGTCCCCAGCCCGCATGTTCGCCTCGTTGAGTTGGCGGAGCAGGGACAGTGTTTTTTTTCTGTCTTCGAGAGCGACTCCCGAGGGAAGATCGAGGTTCAGCACCGGCCTCCGGCCCGGACGAAACATGCTGGGTTGATAGATCGCCGGCAGGAAACCGTTGCCGTACATCGGCTGTCCGGCTTCGAGCGCGCCTTTGGGGTCCGGCAGAACCACATAGGCAGGCAGCGATTCGGCTTCAGCGCCCAGTCCATAAATCACCCAGGAGCCCATGCTGGGAAAACCGGGAATCACCCGGCCGGTCATCAACTGGTACTGAGCGGCGGAGTGCACGACCATATCGCCATGGCAGGAACGGATCACCGCGAGATCGTCCACGCATTCGGCGATATGCGGCAGGAGGTCCGAAACATCGATTCCACTGACGCCATGTTTTTTGAACGTCCGCTTCGTTCCCATCAACAGGGCATTCTTGCTGATGAACTGGTACTTTGCTTCTCCAAAAGCAGCCGGCCGCTTCCGGCCGTGCAGTTTGTTGAGCAGGGGTTTGGGGTCGAAGGTCTCCAGGTGGCTGGGACCGCCGGCCATGAAGAGAAAGATGACCGATTTTGCCTTTGCCGTATCGGGCGTATGCGGCGGTTTCGGCGCGAGAGGATTCTTCATCGCGGCACGTGCGTCCTCGCGCGCCAGCATGCTCGCGAAGGCGAGAGTCCCAAATCCGCAAAAAGCATCGCAGAGAAATTCGCGGCGGTTGCGAGTGGGACGAAAGTGTTCGGGCATGGCTACTCCACGTAGAGGAACTCGTTCAGGTTCAGGACGGCCAGAGCAAACTCCCGCAGCGGCGCTCCTCGCAGAAAGGAAACGGCAAGCTGCGATTCCTGTTTCGATGGCGAACGGCCAAGAGCGAATCGGTAGGCAAGCTCCACCTGGCGTGTGCGAGAGATCCCGGCTTCTTTGCGCAGCCGTGCGGCCAATGCTTCGGCCATTTCGTTCGCCGTCCGGCCGTTAAGCAGCTCGAGAGCTTGCGGCGGATGAGTGCTCGATTCGCGGCGGGGGCAACTGATCTGCAAATCCGGCGCATCGAATACTTCCATGAACGGGAGCCGCAGGTTACGTTTCGCAATGAGGTATATGCTGCGGCGGTGATGTTCGCTTGCCTCCTCGGCCACCGCCCATTGCGAGGGTTTATAGAGCAGATCGATCAATTCCTGATCGACCGGCGGCATAACACCGGGTCCGCCTTGCTTGAGATTCAGGTGGCCCGACACAGCGAGCATCGCATCGCGGATCTCTTCCGCCTCCAGACGCCGCCGGCTGTATTTCCAAAGCAGCTTGTTGTCCGGATCTTTCTCCCGGGCGGCTTTCCCGATCGGAGAGTGTGAACTTTGCTGGTAAGCACTGCTGAGCAGGATTGTGCGGTGCAGCGGCTTTATGCGCCAGCCGCCTTCAACGAACTGATTGGCGAGCCAGTCGAGTAATTCGCGATGGCTGGGCAATCCGCCCATACGGCCAAAATCGTTGGGCATTGCGGCAATGCCGCGACCGAAGTGCCCCTGCCAGATGCGATTCACCATTACACGGGCCGTGAGCGGGTTTTCGGGTGAGGTAATCCATTCGGCCAGCCTGGTTCGCGGGTTTTCCGGAACGGCCGTGTATTCCGGCACACTCTCTTCGAGCAGTACTCCGAGCGGGCGCATCCCCACCCGCGCACCGGGGCGCAGGTGATCCCCGCGAGAGAGAAGGTGGACCGGAGTAATTCTGGCGGGATCGTTGCTCACGCTGAAGATGGCGGGAAGCGGCTCCGGGGCGCGTGCCTCCATGTCTTTTACCTGCTGCTCGATCTCCTCCTTGGCGGAGCCTTCCAGGCCTTTCATCGATTGGCGGAGCTTTTTCAATTGCTCCTGGAACGCGCCGGACTTCTTTTTCCATTCGGCCTGTTCCGCTTCCGACGCCAGGCTCACGTCTTTCTCGTGCGTGGCGGCGAAGTAGGCCTGTATGCGGTAATAGTCGGCCTGGCGGATGGGGTCAAACTTGTGGTCGTGGCAGCGGGCGCATCCGAGGGTGACGCCGAGCAGCGCCGCCCCGACGGCATTCGTCATCTCCGTCAGCACTTCATTCCGGCTGCTGGCCACTTCCTGGTTCCCCGCGTTTTTACGCAATGGTCCCAACCGCTGAAAGCCAGCCGCGATCTGCAACGCCTGGTTGCCGGGTTCAAGTTCGTCTCCCGCCAGTTGCTCCTTGACGAAACGGTCATAGGGTTTGTCTTCATTGAAAGAGCGAATGACGTAGTCCCTATATCGCCATGCGCCGTTCCGATGTGTGTCGTACTCGAAGCCGTCCGTTTCGGCATAACGAACCACATCCAGCCATCGTTGCCCCCAACGCTCACCGTAATGGGGACTGGCGAGGAGCCGGTCCACCACTCTTTCCCAGGCGCCGGGAAGTTTGTCCGAGGCGAAGTTCTCCACCTCAGCGGGAGCAGGAGGGAGTCCGATCAGGTCGAAATAGACTCGCCGGATCAGTATTCGGCGCGCGGCCGGGGGTGCGGGCTCCAAGCCTTCTTTGCGGAGCTTCTCCAGCACGAAAGCATCAATCGGCGTCTTCACCCAGGCTTTCCCGGCAGCGTCGGAGAAAACGGGTACCTCGGGGTTCTTGCGCTTCTGGAACGCCCAGTGGCGGCGCTCCGCGGCCGTGTAGGAGCCGAGCGGCGCATATTCATCGGACGCTGGAAGCGGGTAAACGGCCGCTACGCACAACAGAAGCTGAAAAAAGCCAAAAACCGCTCGCTGGCGCGCGCGGCTCGGAAACGCGTTGACGTGTTTGCAGGTACTTGCCGAGCCGTGACCGCAAGGGAACGGTGGTCCAACGGCCCTTTTCGGCAGACTGCTAAAGGTGAGCATCCCAGTTGGGATGTATTATATAGCACCGCCAGCCGGCGCGGGCGGTTCAGATTCGGACCAGTTCGTCCTGCGATTCGCCCGTCACGATGGCTTCCTCATCGCCTACGAACACATTCACTTCGGACCGGACGCCGAACTCGGGAAGATAGATGCCGGGCTCAATGGAAAAACACGTCCACGGAATGATGCGCCGCTCGTCGTGAGTTTCGAGATTATCCATATTGGCGCCGGTTCCGTGGACATCCATTCCAATGGAATGACCCGTGCGATGAAAGAAGTATTCGGCGTAGCTCTTTTCCCGGATAAACCCACGGGCGGCATCGTCCACTTCGAAGCCGCGCAGCGGCTGCCTGGTTTGGACGGCGCGCTGCACGGTTTCGACAGCCCGCAGGCGCGCCCGGCGGACGATATCGAAGATCTCGCGCATCTTCTCCGGCGGTTCGGACCCGCAGTACCCCGTCCAGGTGATGTCGTAGTAAACGCTGCCCGGCGTGTCCAGCTTGGCCCACATGTCCAGGAGCACAAAGTCACCGGAGCGGATCTCCTGGGGAGCTTCCGCCGTCGGCTCGTAATGCGGGTTGGAACAGTTCGCATTGACGGCAACGATAGGGCCGTGATCCGTCACAAGGCCGTTGGCGGCGAATTCCCGCAAGATAAATTGCTTGATATCCCACTCGGTGATGCGGCTGTTCGCACGGATTCGCCCGCCGATCTCCTGGAACGCCGCGGCGCGAATCCGGTCGATACGCCGTCCGGCCTCGAGATGCGATTCCAGTTGATTGCTGTTCCAGCTCGCCTCGAAGCGCTGAACCAGGTCGGCGGACGTAACCACCTCCACCCCGGTCGCGCGCACCAGTTCGAGCGTGCCGCCATCCACCAGCGATACGTAAGGCACGGCGCAATCGGGAGAATACTGCATGGCGACACGGCGGCAGCCTTCCAGCAGATACGTCAATCCCGCGGCCTGTTGTTGCCAGCTCGCATAGGGCCGTTTCTCGCCCGGAAGACTGTCGAGCATCGAGCTTTCGATCCGGTGCACCAGGGCGCGCGGCTCGCCATTCGCGGGGACCAGGTAATACCAGCGGCGAGTGACGTGGCGAACAGGCGTGAATCCCAGGATGCGATAGGCTAATTCGTCCCGCTGGTGATGATCGAAGAACAGCCAGCCGTCAATCTGTTCCTGCCGCAACGCTTCTTGAATTTCAGTGAGTCTCATGTTGAAAAGGGACGGGCTCTGAAAAAAACGGGTCGACTTTTTCCGGTGGCGGTGGAGGCGTGAGCAGGCTGACCAATATCAGGCTGGCCACCGATGCACCCAGGGCCGGATAGATCGCATCCAGTGTGCTGATCTCGAAAAGGTTCCAGACCACCGTGATGATCGTGCCCAGAAGGATGGAGGAGATGGC
>DASTMK010000348.1:0-6571 GCA_035714225.1 Bryobacteraceae bacterium
CCCTTCGCTTTCTCAAACAGCAGCGCCGGCCCTCCGTTCTTCACGGAGCGGTCCGCGAATTCCGTGATTTCGAGCACCGGATCCACTTCGAAAGGAATTCTCTTGAGCTCGCGATGCTTCTCGAGCGTGCGGATGAAATCACCCAAATCGTCGTAAGCCATGATGTGTGCGGAAAACTTCTTTTTACTATGATGGAGCTTTGCCGGCAAAACCGGTACTCAGCCAGTTCAAATTCCAGGAGAATCATGCACAATCGAGTCGCATTCGTCACAGGTTCGAGCCGCGGCATTGGACGCGCCATCGCACTGACGCTATGCCGCGAGGGATGCCGGATCGTCGTCGCCTCGCCGGAAGTGGAAAAGAACGAGGAAGTCGCATCCGAAATCCGCAACAGTGGCGGCCAGGCGATGACTGTAAACCTGGATCTGACCTCGACGGACTCCATCAAAGAAGGCTTTGCCGCCGCACAGCGGGAATGGGGGCGCGTGGACATTTTGGTGAATAACGCAGGCATCACCAAAGACGCCCTGGCGATGCGAATGAAGCCGCAGGACTGGGACATCGTTCTGCGAATCAATCTGAGCGGCGCATTTTTTGCCATCCAGCAGGCACTGCCCGGAATGGTTCGCGAGCGATGGGGCCGCATCGTGAATATCGCGTCTGTTGTGGGGCGGTCCGGAAACCCCGGACAGGCGAACTATGTTGCATCGAAGGCCGGTCTCATCGGATTGACCAAGACCGTCGCGCAGGAAGTGGGAAGCCGCAACATAACGGTCAATGCCGTGGCGCCGGGGTTCATTGAAACCGATATGACCCAGGTGCTGCCACAGGAGGTGAAAGACCGGATGCTGGCTCAGATCCCCCTGAAACGGTCGGGAAAACCGGAAGACGTGGCAAACGTTGTAAAATTTCTCGCCAGCGACGATGCCGCCTATATTACCGGGCAGGTGATTGACGTCAACGGCGGGATGTATATGTGAATCCCGCGACGCCGCTCCGAAACGGAGCCGCGCGCGTAAGCAAGCGGGTGGCGGTGTCACTGCAATTCCGAATAGAAGTTACTCAGTGAGTCATGGCGTAGATGATGTAGTTGATCGCCATGCGGTAGGCCTGCGACGCGGCGGCTTCCGGGTACCTCGGATCGTCGGCATGCTCCCAGGCATCGCCGTTATCCTGATTGAAGCAGATGGCGACCATAATACGGCGGCGGTCATCGTAAATCGCCCGCCAGCGAGGTTCGATGCCGTCACGCTCGAACGTGCGGCCGCTGTAAATGGTGTGTATGCCCGGCACCTGCATCATCCGCTCCAGGTCATAAAGGACATGGAAGATGGGGTCGCCCGGCTCAATTTCCTCGATCGGACGGTCCGGAAAAACACGGCTCATGCTGGCCAGGAAAATCTCCCATTCGCGCGTGCCGTGAAAATCGTCCACCATGAGGAACCCACCCCGCAAGAGATAGTCGCGGAGCCGGGCCGCCTGTTGATCGGAGAGACCCCAGCGGCCCACCCCAACTCCATAAATCCAGGGCCAGTTATAAATTTCCTCGCTGTCCTGCGCGAGGTTGACGACCTGCTCCACGGATCGTGTATGGATGCGTGTCAGACGGCGAACCCCCAGAACAAATTGCCGGTCAGCCTTGGGATAATCCGTCGCCCAGCTTCCGCGCCCCCATCGCCCGAAAGCCGAGGAGTACTGTAGCCGTGCGAAGGCCCACTCGGTCTTCTCACCGGCATCGGCGGGAAGCGGAACAGCTTCGTCTTCGAAGGAATAGCTGCGGAATTCCCGTTGGGCGTAGACTAAGCCCAATGCGAGCAAGGGGACAGAACACAATATAAACCGGGAATGGAGGTGCATCCGGAACCTCCTGACGCACTCAGAATAACACGCGCCATGCCGCGGAAGCCGAAAGCCTCCTTCCCGTTTAGGAACCACTAGCGGTCCAGTTTATCCTCCACCTTGTCGCCGGCTTTCCTTGTTTTGTCGGCTGTCTTGTCCGCAGCGTCTTCGAGTTTGTCCGCTGCCTTGTCCGCCGTACGTTCTATCTTGTCTCCCGCCTTCTCGGCAGTGCGTTCTGCTTTATCACCCGCTTTTTCTGCGGTACGTTCTGCTTTGTTTACCTTCCGGTTCACCTTGCGGTCGGCGCTCGAAGTACCTTCCTCGAAACGGGAATACTTGTTCAAGGACGCGACCAAAGGCTTCGCGGCGGCCGGCGGAGCCATATTGGAAAGCAGAATCTGCTCATTGGTCAGACGCTTTCCATAGAGCTCTTGATTTTCGTCAAGATCGTTCCGCAGGGTAGCGCCTTCCAAGGCCACACCCGCGAAAACTCCCCGCGACCGGGACCAGGACAGAATTTCGGCTGTCATATAGGCATCCGTGTTAGCGGTCGCGGTCCGGCCTACTGGCCCAGCCGCAACCGAGGCATTGGCGCCAAGTGTGAACTTGCTTTCCTTCAGCCGTTCCATTCCCCGCTCATTCATCACGAGCATTACGACGTCGGTATCAGACCCTCCGATCTGAAATCCGAAACTGCCTCCCTCCACCCGCACCGCGCCAGGGGCTCCCCAGCCTGCACGGCCTGACCGGCGGCAAATGGCAAAACCACGGCCATACTTCCCGCCTACACCAAATGCGGCAGTTTTCAACCCAGGAACAATCACGGCGCAGTGCGCCTTTTCGAGAAGATCCTCCGGAATCGCGCTATCGCGCGACTGCATAATCTCGTTAAAGACTTTGGTCGATTCCTGCAAGCGCTCCTGCGCGGTCTCTGCAAACAGGAACGCCGGGCTTACAGCCATCAATGCAGCGAATGCAAATTTTCGCATAATCCCTCCCCTCGAAAACTCATGCAACCAACATGCCGAAACGAAGGAGCATTACCTTCAATAGTTTAGGTGGGCATCTCCCAGAACGTGGCTGTCTTTTTTTCCGTGTGGAGAGAGCCTTCCATCTCAGCGCGCTACAATGACAATTCAATTTCTCACAGAGGAGCCAGGCGGATGAAACTCGGCGCGGTGACATACAACTTGCTGAAGGATCTGGACGTGGAAGGCATCATCAAAGTCCTGGAGGCGGCTCGCTTTGAAGCTGTTGAACTCCGCACGACTCATAAGCATGGCGTAGAACCCTCGCTTTCCGCAGACGAACGCCGGCGTGTTCGCGAAAGAGTTCAGAACAGCAAGGTGCGCCTGCTCAGCTACGGCACCACGTGCGAATTTCACTCTCCCGATGCCGCCGTACGCCGGAAGAACGTGGAAATCGCGAAACAGTTCATCGACCTCGCCCACGATACCGCGGCCTGGGGCATCAAGGTGCGCCCCAATGCTCTGCCCAAAGAAGTGCCGGTTGAAACCACTATTCGAAATATCGGCGCCGGCTTGCGGGAAGCGGGAGAGTACGGCAGCGGGAAAGGCGTGGAGATCTGGCTCGAAGTGCACGGGCGGGAGACCTCGCAACCGAAGATTTGCGCGGACATTATGAAAGCCGCCAACCATCGGAACGTAGGCCTCTGCTGGAACTCCAATGAGAACGACATCGTCAACGGTTCCGTGAAGCCGAGCTTTGATCTGTTGCGGCCCTGGATCAAGCACGTCCACATAAACGAGCTCGCCAACGGCACGTATCCCTGGCGAGAGCTGTTCATGCTGCTGCGGCAATCCGGGTACGACCGCTACACCCTTTGCGAAGCGGCTGACAACCCGCAAACGGAGCGCTTTCTACGCTGGTATCATGCGCTCTGGACGGAGTTCAACCGGCCGTGCTCCTGAAGCCCGGCATCGTCTTCCTGCTGACTCTGCAGGCGCTTGTGGCAGCCGTTCCGGCGCCACACGCGTTCTTCGGACATGCCATCGGCGCGGACCGGACATCGCTCGAGTGGGCCAAGGTAGCCGCTTATTTCCAGTTGCTCGAGAAGAACAGCGACCGGATTCGTGTCAGCGACGTGGGAAAGAGCACCCTCGGACGCCCGATGATCGCGGCGTTCATCTCAAGTCCGGAAACTATCGCCAGCCTGGACGAGTACCGCCTCATTCAGGCCTCGCTAGCGGACCCGAGGCGCACTCCGGAGGCGGAAGCCGAAAAGCTGATTGCGACCGGCAAAACGGTGGTGATGATTACTTGCTCTATCCACTCCACAGAAGTCGCTTCGACGCATACGGCGATCGAGTTCGCCTACAAGCTGCTTACAGAGGACACTCCGAAACAGCGCGCGATTCTCGATAACACGATTCTGATTCTTGTGCCGTCTTTGAACCCGGATGGAGTCGACATCGTCACAAACTGGTACCGGAAAACGCTAGGAACCAAGTTTGAAGGGACGTCCCCTCCGGAGCTTTACCACAAGTACGTCGGGCACGATAACAACCGCGACTGGTATATTTTTTCGCAGGCGGAAACCAGGCATGTAATTTCGCAGTTGCACAATCGCTGGCATCCACAGATTGTCTACGACGTTCACCAGCAGAGCCCTTACGCCTCACGCATGTTCGTTCCGCCCTGGATGGACCCGATTGACCCGAACATCGACCCTATCATCGCCCAACAGTGCAATGCCATTGGAATGGGCATGGCGGCGGACCTGACTGCCGCGGGGAAAACAGGCGTTGTCGTGAATGCTCTGTACGATTTCTGGACTCCGGGGCGCCACTACCAGGCATACCACGGCGGTTTGAGGATCTTGAGCGAATCGGCCAGCGCGCGGCTTTCAAGTCCCATCGTCGTCCGCCCGGAGCAGATCTCGGAAAGAGGGCACGGATACAATCCGCGCGAGAGCGCCTGGAACCATCTGCAACCATGGCTGGGCGGCGAGTGGCGTCTGCGCGACATTATCGATTACCAGGCGATCGCGATGGAGTCCTTGCTGTATCAGGCGGCGGTCCGGCGCCCGGACCTGCTCCGTGCTTTCTATCGAATCGGCCAGAGGGCCACGGAGAGAAACAGGCCGCAAGCCTTCGCCGTTCCCGCGGTTCAGCGCGACCCGGGCGCGTCTAAGAAACTACTGGAGACGTTGAGCTTCGGCATGGTGGAAATCGAGCGCGCGCGGCAGCGCTTCGAATCGAAAGGCAAGGCATATCCGGCCGGCACCTACGTGATACGAATGCAGCAGCCGTATAGCTCGTTCGCCAAGACCTTGCTTGAACGGCAGAACTATCCTGACCTGCGACTCTACCCCGGGGGCCCGCCGAAACGGCCCTACGATGTAACGGCACACACGTTACCGCTATTGATGGGCGTGGAAGTCGATACGTTGGAAACTCCCGTCAGCGCACCACTCGATCCGGCGGGTGAGTTTTCCTTCCGGCTTCCGAGGCCGTCCAACGGCATGGCCGCTTCCGATACCGGCACCTGGAATAAAGTGAACCAGGCCTGGAATAAAAGCACACCAGTGTGGCGCGATCTTACGACGGGTGATTTCCACATAAGCGGTGGCGAGGGCCGTAGATCGGTGAAGCGCCCGCGGGTTGGCCTGTACAGGAGCTACGTGCCGTCGATGGACGAGGGGTGGACGCGATGGCTGCTGGAGGAATTCGGCTTTGCCTACACGTCCGTCGACAACAGCCGGATCGCGAAAGGCTCTCTGCGGCGCGACTTCGACGTGCTCCTATTTCCCGATCAGTCGAGCTCTACGATTGCGAACGGCTACCGCGAAGGCGATATGCCCGCCGGGTATACGGGTGGATTAGGAACGCAAGGTGCGGACGCGCTCAAGGCCTTTGCCGCTGGTGGAGGCACCCTTATTTTTCTGAACGACTCTTGCGAGTACGCGGTGAAGCAGCTCGCACTTCCCGTGAAAGAGGTCTTGAAGGGTTTGCCGGCTTCCGAATTCTATTCGCCGGGATCGCTGCTGAACGTGCGCCTGGATACGAAGCACCCGCTCGCCTATGGGCTTCCGCCGGAGATCGCCATCTGGTCGCAGGGCAGTCCCGCATGGACGCTTACCGGCGATTCACGTGAAGTGGCGCAGTACCCGCGCGAAAAAATCCTGGCCTCGGGATGGCTGCTTGGAGAAAAGCACATCGCCGGAAAATCGGCTATCGCCGATGTTCCGCTCGGCAAAGGTCGCGTAATCCTTTTCGGTATGCGGCCACAGTACCGCGCCCAGAGTTACCAGGCGTTCAAACTGCTGTTTAACGCTTTGTTATATTAGGGCGCCGCACCTTTACGCGCCAACCGCGCGCGTCAGCCGGAGCAGTTCTTCATCGGCGGTGTCGTTCGGCACCGAACACCCGGGCGCCAGAATATATTTCGGCCCGGCGGCTTTTTGCGCCGCCATCCACTGGGCTTTCATCTGGTCCTGACTCAGCTTCCGGAAGTGCACTTCATCCACGCCGCCCATCAGCACGCCCGTGTAGTGCCGGCGCGCCTCTTCAAAAGGAATCCCGCTGCCATGGATGGAATAGTTGATGGCCGCCGCCAGCCAGCCCCTGTAAAACCGATCCAGATAGATTTTGTCGCCGTGAATGTGCAGAATGTTGAGCGGCGCGGTCTTCACCGCTTCGAGCACCATCTTGTCGAACGGCTCGCTGAACCGGGCATAATCCTCGCGCGAAAGACTGCCTTCGTGCGCGTT
>DASTMK010000349.1:0-11747 GCA_035714225.1 Bryobacteraceae bacterium
CGAAGTAAAAAGAGAGTTCCCACAGGCAATGCAGCGGTACATGCCCGCTTCGTAGTGCTTGTTGTACTTGCCGGTGAAAGGCGCTTCCGTAGCTTTGTTACGGGTGACCTCGTAGGAAAGCGGCGGCAATTCCCGTTTCCATTCTTCTTCGCTTTTTTGTGGTTTATCTGGCATGCCGAGTTCCCAGTCCCCTCCTAATTGCTATGGTAAAACAGGGTTGTAAAGGAAACGGACCCATATGTCATCAATGGAGCCGCGGGCGACCGCAAACCGTAGGGATTTCTGCAAGACGGCCGGAGCCGCCGCTCTGACGACGTCTCTTTTCACGGGAAGCATCAAGGGCGCGAACGACAAGATAACGGTTGGATACATCGGGATGGGCCGCATGGGCGTGGCGAATCTCGGCATTTCGATGAAGAACCCCGCCATCCAACCTGTCGCGGTCTGCGACGTGTACCAACCGCACTTGGAAAAGGCGGAAGCGCTGGCACGCCGCGACGGACACCAGGCCAAAGGCTACCGCGATTTTCGCGAGATCATCGCGGACAAGTCCATCGACGTCGTTTGCATTTCTACTCCGGAACACTGGCACCCTTACATGACCATAGAGGCGTGTAAGGCGGGCAAGGATGTATATGTCGAGAAGCCGCTGTGTGTTTACGTGGAAGAGGGACAGAAGATGGTGGAGGCCGCGCGCAAGTACAAGCGGGTGGTTCAGGCCGGCACCATGCAGCGCTCCGGCGTGCATTTTCAGAAAGCCGTCGAGATCGTTAAAAGCGGCGAGTTAGGCGACATCACGTTCTGCCGCACCTGGCAGGCCGGACTCACGAAACAGGAAGGGTGGGGAAATCCGCCGGACAGCGAGCCTCCCGCCGGTCTGGATTGGGACATGTGGCTCGGCCCCGCTCCCAAGCGTCCGTTCAATGCGAACCGCTGGGGCGTGCGGCCTGACGCATTCTCCACGTTCCGTTATTTTTGGGACTATGCCGGCGGCGCGATGACGGACTGGGGCGTCCATCTGCTCGACATCACACAGTGGGCGTTCGACGAAGTAATGCCGAAATCGGTGGATGCGATGGGTT
The DNA here is from genome assembly GCA_035714225.1 of Bryobacteraceae bacterium. Classification (GTDB taxonomy): domain Bacteria; phylum Acidobacteriota; class Terriglobia; order Bryobacterales; family Bryobacteraceae; genus CAADGY01. The sequence continues at coordinate 1,083 of DASTMK010000349.1, forward strand.
CGAAATTCTACGTGAAAGATAACGTGGAGACCCCCGACACCATGCTGGTCACCTACATGTATCCGGACTTCATCGGCTCTTACGAAAGCCGCACCGCGAATCCCATGCCGATGCACGCGAACGAGCGCTACGGCACGTCGTTCCATGGAACAAAAGGGACTCTGATTGTGAATCGCGGCGGATACGAGGTTTTCCTTACGGGTGAGCGCGGCGAGCAGTCCCGCGGCGACCATACCAGGCAGCAGATGAACGAGCCGCACTGGCAGAACTTCGTCGAGTGTATCCGCAGCCGCCAGAAGCCCATCAGCGATATCGAAACCTGCTACCGGACCTCGGCAACGTGCATTCTTTCCAACCTGGCGATGCGGCTGAAAATGCGACTGGATTGGGACGACAGCAAGCAAACCGTATTACAGGACGCAGCCAAGCCTTACCTCAAAGCGAAATACCGCGCACCCTGGAAGCTGGAAGTCTGACGAGGCCGCACTACTTATACGCCTTCGCCACCTGCGCCTTCATGAACTCCAGATCCTTGGCGATGGCGGCGGGCTCGTCCGCTGGTTCGTATTCGACATGCAGGGAAATCGGCCCGGTGAAGCGCGCTTCGGCCAGCATTGTGAAGAACCTCCCCCAATCGACCATGCCCTCGCCCAAAGGACACCACTTCACGCGCCAGCGCCCGCCCGATTTTTCCCAATAAAAATCCTTGAGCGCGACCATTTTAAGGCGCGGCAGCGCAATCCGCGCCGACAGAATCCAGTTGAAGCTTCCACCTTCGATGGTGGCGTGCGCGGGGTCGAAATAATACCCGATCCAAGCCGGATCCAGGTCCTTGATAATATCGCGCAGGTCCCAAATCGCCGTACCGACGTAGTTGCCCGAATGGTTGTGGAATCCGGACACGATTCCGTATTCCTTCCCCATTTGCACCAGACCCTCGGTAGCCTTCTTTACCTGCTGGATGGTATCGAGCACTGCGGGAGTCCTGTACAGCCAGTATCCGGGCTTGTACAGGGGGATCTTCAACCGGGACGCCGTGGAGAGAATCGGGCGTGTCGTGGGCTCATCCGGCCGGAGGATGTTGGTGGTGATCATCGGCACCGTGACGCCATGCGAACGGATCGCTTCCACGGCCCGGGGCATATCCTCTTCTGCGCGCTCCGGCAGAACGTGCGATTTCGCGCGCACGGTCAGGTCAACCCCGTCGAAGCCCATCTCCCTGGAGGTCTTTCCAAGCTGCTCATAATTCAGGTTCGCCATGTGCTTGGAAAATATGCACAGGGAGGGTTTTCCACTGCCTTGGCTGGCAGCCAGGGGAGCACCCGCCGCCAGAGCGACAAAGTCACGCCGAGTCAAATTCATATTTATTTCCCTCCACAGGCGCCTGCCGGCGGCCAGTACGTCAAAATACTCTTATATCCTAAACGTAGATGACTCGCCGAATTGCAGGACTGCTGCTCATGAGTACCTGGATGGGCATGGCCGCTGGCCCAATCGCCGTACACGGACATCGCGGCGCGCGCACCGTTCTGCCCGAAAACACGATTCCGGCATTTGAATACGCCATCGAACACCGCGCCGATTTCATCGAGCTCGATCTCGCCGTAACCAAAGACAACGTACTCGTCGTCTCGCATGACCCCATCGTGAACGAGACCATCTGCAAGGGGCCGCGCAAGCAAGCCGTCATCCGCGAAATGACAGCGGCGGAACTGCGCGAATGGGATTGCGGAGCGATTGCCAACCCGGAATTTCCCCGGCAGAAGACGGTGCCCGGCACCCGCATCCCAACTTTCGATGAAGTGCTGGCGCTCGCCCCGCGTGGCAACTTCGGATTTACGATTGAGCTCAAGAGCAACCCCCAAAGGCCGCAGTTCGCACCGGCTCCGGACGAGTTCGCGCGTCTCGTCGTCGATGCGATCCGCCGCCACAAGCTGGAGGACCGCTCCATCGTTCAGTCCTTCGACTTCCGCACGCTGCGGGCAACCAGAAAGATTGCCCCCAATATCCGGTTGGCCGCCCTCTATTCGGGTCCGCCGAAGGACTTTCCCCTGATCGCCCAAGAGGCACAAGCCGATATCGTGGCGCCAAATTTCAAACTCATAACGCCGGAGCAGATACAGGCCGCCCACCAGGCCGGAAAGCAGGTGGTGCCCTGGACGCCCAACGAACCGGCGGAATGGGACCGCCTGATCGCGGCCGGTGTGGATGCGATTATTACGGACGATCCGGCGGGATTGATAGCACATCTCGACCGCAAGGGGCTGCGATAATCTATTCGGGGATTCGGGACAGCGAGCCGCGGCGGATTCAATTCGCGCTGAAGTACACGTTTTGAGGCGCTACTTCCTGATCTGTTTTAAGGCGCGGGTAATAAAAGCTTCCTGGTCGCCCTTTTTCCAGGAGTCTTGAATCTCCTTTTCGGGGAAACCAGCGACCCGCCCCAGCAGGATATAAGCAGGTAACGAGTGCGGCAAATGTTTCCAGCGCGCCATTCCGGCAGTGGAGTCCAGCCCACGTTCCCGAATCGAATCGAGTACGGAGGGGTCCCGGCTTTCGGTCAGGTTGACGAGGGCGACCGCGGCGCTATGACGGTCGTTCCAGAGGATGGAGTTCAGCATCTCGACAAACCAGGTGGGCGAGACCTTTAGCCCCAGGTCTGGTTTCCTCTGCGACAGCACCATCATCGCGCCCAGCGAGCGCATGGCGTTGCTGCGGACGGTTTCATCGGGGTCCTGCATCGCTGTTTGCAGATCGTTCACCACGGCCTGCTTATCGGGCGCATAGCCTATCAGATAAGCGGCGATCGCCCGGTGCTGTTCGTCGCGCGAGTTCAACAAAGTGTCTCGAATTGTGCTCAATTGCGCCGCCGCAATCGTAAGGAACTTCTCCTGCACCCGCCGTGCCGCCCCGTTCTGCATCATGGAATGGCCGGCCGTCAGATCTTCCCCCGTTTCTCCCTGGCGCACTGCCTCCTGAACGCAATCGAGAAAGCTCTGGTAGGTGTCGAGAATATCCGTAGGGAGCGTCACATCCCCCTCGGGAAAGCTTCTCAGTGCAAAATGAGAGGCTCCTTTTTCTTCGATACCGACGTAAAGGATTGCCTTGCCCGCCTCGCAGCATACCGCTTCCAGGCTGGCCAGCACCACGCCTGGAAGCTTTTCAATCGCTTCCTCTACATCGGATTTCGAAGGCGGTAGCGGATCGCCCTCTTTCACCGTCAGAACCTTGCGGACACTTTCTTCGGAAACCTTCTTCAGGCCGTAGAAGTCGATGATTCCAATTCGGGGGGCCTGGCCCGCGAGCAGGCCAGGCATTAGTAACGCTATGAGGCAGGCAGTTCGCAAATCAATACGACGTATGACACCAGCATCCGGCTACGCTTGTTTTTCAGCCAACGGACCCACAACAGGAAGCACCACTCTCTCGTTCTGATACGCCTTCCACATCATATACAGCCAGAGGATGAAAAACCCCAGCCCGAGGACTAGTTGCAGCATCCCTACCAGGCTGCCAAGCCAGAACGAAATCGCGTAGAACATCATCGCCAGAATGCCAATGGCGACGCTGATGACAAAAACTCCAATACTGACAAAGATCGATTGGAATGCATGAAACCGCACGGTCTTATTGCGGTTGTAGGGCTCGATCACCAGAAAGATGATTCCTGTGATGAAACCGAGCAGGTAACAGAGAGCCGCGGCCACATTTGTATCTAAACCCGCCGAAGCCGTGGGAGGTGCTGGTGATGCGGGCCCTGGTGGAACACTATCAGCCTGAACCGAAGCACCACATTTCGCGCAAAAGCGGCCTTCCACCGGAGAGCCGCAACTAGGACACAAAGCCATCTCAACCTCCGCAAGAGATCAATCCGTCAATAACTTATCGCGGGAAACCAGAGAAATGCAAGCACTGCTTTGAAACTGCACGTACTTCCAGCCGGGATCGCCACCTCTTGAGGACGGATTACCGGCATTCCGTAGTGTGTAATATGATTTGTGTATCCGAACACGAGATAAACATGAACTACTTTGACCGCAGACACTTCCTTTTTGCCTCGGCCGCGGCGGCTCAGGCAGCGCTGGCCCAACAGACCGGAGACAGAATTGGTACGGCGATGATCGGCACGGGCAATCGCGGCTCCCATGTGCTGCGCGGGGTACTCGAGCAGCCGAATGCTCGAGTTGTGGCGCTATGCGACATCAAGCCCGACCGGCTCGACGCGGCGGCGAGCTCGGCGGCAAAGGACAACCCCAAAACGTACACGGACTGGCGGCGGGTCATCGACAACAAGGAAGTGGAGGCCGTTTTCATCGCAACACCGCCGCACCTGCATGCGGAAATGGCCATCGCAGCGCTGAAGGCCGGCAAACACGTCTATTGCGAGAAGCCGATCGGTGTTACAGCCGACCAGGTAAAACAGCTTGTACGGGCCGCCAAAGGCGTTAACAAAGTCTTCGTCTCGGGCCAGCAACTCCGCTCACACCAGCAGCTCAAGGAAGCAGTCAGCAAAATTCACCAGGGCGAACTCGGCGAGCTTTTAATGGTGAAAGCGCAGCGGCATGCTACCACGGATCTGAACCACGAGGGCTCATCCGCCGACTGGTATTTCGATGTGACAAAGTCAGGCGGCTATCTCATCGAGCAGTCCGTCCACAATCTGGATGCATGTAACTGGGTTATTGGGGCTCATCCGACGCGTGCTACCGGCTTCGGCGGCGTCCAGCTTTACAAGAACGATCCTCCGGGCCGCACAATCATGGACAATGCGAGCCTGACGTTCGAGTACCCGAGCGGACTCAAGCTGTCTTTTACCCAGAACGTATTCCATCCCAGCGGCATGCCCTGTGGGGGACAGTACATCCATGTTTTCGGCAGCAAGGCGTCGGTGGATCTGCTATATGCCATGAACGAATATCCTCTACCCAAGGGCGAGGTGAAAGTAATTGCCGAAAAACGCCAGGAGCCCCAGCACGCACACACGACCGCATTTTACGACTGCATTGTGAACGGAGCGGAGAACCCGGCCGACATCACGGTGGGAGCCACCGCGGCCCTGACCTCCATCCTGGGGCATGAGGCGATGGTCCGGGAACGTGTCGTGAACTGGAGAGATCTCGGAGTAGAAGTTTAAAACGTGGCGTCAGAAATGATTGCGCAACGGCTCCCTGGCGGTCGTGGCTCAGCATTCGTTTCCGAGTTTTTCATGACCCTGCGGGTCACAACCAGGGATGAAAAGGTCTCGAGCCGGCCGGCCATCGCCGTGATAGATGCGATAGTGCTGCTCGCCGATGACAGGTCTCGTATCCTGCGCGCTCAGAAGGAGCGCGAAAGCGAGAAGACAAGTGAGGGCCGGAAGCTTGCCTTCCAGGTGCGCCACGCTACGGCTCTCCTTCGATGCGCGGCGTATCGTGCTCCTGGTCGAGCATGGAGCCCCCGATGTCTTTAGCCTGCATCCACAGCTCGAAGTTAGAGGCGCTGGTGTTCAGCAGCGCGACGAGTTGCATGTACGCATCGGTGGTCAGCGTGATGCTGACCGGTCCGACGCTCAGGTGAAGGTTACCGCAAGCTCCGCAATCGTAGATCCGTCCGAATCCGGGGACCTCGGCGAGTATGCATCCGTTGTTTTGCATATCTACTCCACTGAACGTTGAATGGAAACCGGCTCGATCAAGTCGAAGTTTTTCCTGCGGGCGGCACCGCCGATCACCAGGATGCCGTCCTTGTAAGAGACAAGCCGGTGGGCGACTCTGCCTGTCGCCTTACCGGCCTTCTCCCATCGCGAACCATCGAGGCGAAACAACGTTCCATCGGACACGCTCACGTACAGGCTGCCGTTATGAACCGTGGCGGCTGGAGCGAACGCCATCACGCCTTCGGGAAGAGCAGGTCCTTCACTCCACGTACCGGCCTTGGGATCGTAAATCGAAACCTTGGGTTCAATCTGGTCTTTGTCGTTGATGCCGCCGATCACGTAAAGCTTTTCCTGAAACGCCACGGCGATCAGGGCGCGCCGGCGGAAGGGTTGCGCCGCGGACTTCCATTCAAGCTTTGGCTCCGAAAGATTCATCGTCACCAGGGTGTCCGCCCACTTCTGCTTTGAACCAGCCAGGGTCCATCCTCCGGTGACGATCATCTGATTTCCAACCACCACAACGTCGTGCGAGGATCGCGCCTGCGGCAGCGGCGGAAGAGCTTCCCACTTCCTTGTCGCCGGATCATAGCGGGCGCAGCCGGAAGTAGAGCGGTTGTCGGCGGGCTCGCCCGGTTTGTTACGCGGCGCCATGCCGCCGATGCGATAGATTCTGCCGTTGTGCGCCGTGAGGTTCATCCCTTGCAGCCCGGGTCCGGGAGGTAAGTCTTCCCATTGCCTGCTAACGAGGTTCAACCGCGAAAAGCGGCCCGAAACGGATTCGGTGGAATAGCTATGCGTGGCGGCGATGTGGCCGCCGTAAACGTACAGCCACCCATCGCTTTCAACGGCGCCGAAGCTCGATGCGGCTTCAGGCATTGTGGCGAACACAGACGCAGCGGCTGCATCGAACACAAGCGTCGCGTAATGCCGCAGCTCTTCATATTTCTTGCCGTTGCGTTCTCCGGGAACCGATTCCCAGAATCGTGCCCAAGCGCCAAAGCGGCCAGTCTGCGAAAAGGTCTCAGTTAGCCCTGACTCGTCGGTCTTCACTATCTTCTGAGTCGCATCGGGAAGTATGACCGTGATCTCCGCATGAGGAACAGGTTTGCCGCGTCCGACAAGCTTCAGTTTGAGATCTCCCGGTTTGCCGATGGGAACGATCTCTACCGGCGTCTCGCCGCCCACGACGGTCTTCGGGTCGAACGCATCGCCCAGGATGGTTTTCGGATAGTAGAGCAGAACATGTGGTTTCCCGCTGCCGCGCTGCATGATCCCGAGATCGGTGAACCCGTGAACGACACGAGTTCCGGCACCGGCTAGCGACACCTCGTACGCATTCGCCTCCTTCACCAGAGTCAGTGGCGTATCGCTGCCGTCGACAGTCCGGACATATAACTTCGTGCCGCCGATGATTGCGACATCGACTCCCGGCTCCGGCGTCAATGTCTCGCTCATGATCATCTTGGCCTTCGTGCCGTCAGGTTCTGGGACCACAAAGGTGAAGTGCGCGTGCGCCAGAGAGACACAAGTCAGAAGCGGGAAAAACTGGAAGAACCGGCTTTTCATGAAACACCTCGAATCTGAGTTGGGATTGCTTGCGCGCGTCGTCACTCCACACCTCCGAAGCGCCAACGGAGGCCGACGCGGTATTGCCTGCCATAGTCGGGGCGATCGAACGTGGGCGTAGGGAGACTGAGCTTCTGATCGCGGCTACCGGCGAAATTATCGATCGAGAAATAGGCTTGAGCGCCGTGGACAAGGTTCTTTGAAACGTAGAAGTCCCACACGCTGTAGCCGAAGGCGCGTGTTCCGGCGGCGGGGTTCAGCAGCCACTTGCTGAAGAACATTCCCCGGACATTGGCGAACAAACCAAGCCGTGGATTGAGATACTCGGTCCGGACATAGCCCTGATGTTTGTGACGTTGCGGAAGCCCTAGTTTTGTATCCGTGTCCCTGGCGTCCAGGTAAGTATAGGCCGCCGATACCTGGAATTGCCGCGTGATCGAATGCGCGGCGTCGAGTTCAAACCCTTGTGCGTAGATGCGGCCGAAGTTCTGATAGATGAATGTCTGGCGATTCAGCAGCGGCATGAACGAAGCCGGAATGCCATACGCGTTCAAAAGAGCGGTCAACTCTTCGCTGGTGCGGGGTGTTCCGATATTCACCGAGTCAATCAGGTTTCGGACGTCATTGCGGAACAGACTGACTCCGGCGCGAAAACGGCGTGCGCGGAAATCGACGCCAGTCGAAAAACTGCGAGAGGTTTCCGGCTCGAGGTTCGGGTTGCCGATCACCTGATAAAAGCTGGCCGGATTCGCGAATCGGAAGTAGAGCTGGCCGAGGTCGGGCGCGCGAAAGCCCCTTCCAAAGGAGCCGCGCGCCGTAAAATGATCGCTGAGCCGCACGACCAAACCCACCTGGGGCACTGCCCATGTCCCGAACAACGAGTGGCTGGTGACACGGCCTCCGGCGTCCAGCGTTGCACGCCGGGTTAGGTGGAACTTGTCCTGGAGCCAGACATCGTTCGAAGTGACCTGGCGTCCGTCGTTGTCGCCGACCAGTCGGTTTGCGCCTTTGTAGTTGTCCTGGACCCACTCATAGCCGCCCTGGAGAAGGTTGCGCGAGCCCAACTGGTGCGAGATCGATCCGTCGAGCCGTTTGTACCGCTGGTTCAGGTTGGCAAGGGCCGGCGGCGCCGGCGCTCCGAGCGAGTCGAGCCGTGAATTCTCGTCATATCGCGCCGAATAGGCCCGCAGTTGCATGGTCGTTCGCGAGGCAGGCACGATATCGCCGACCAACGCATAGTTCTGCACGCTGTCGTTGTAGAGTCCGAGCACCGGACCCGTTTCGCTCGCATTTCTGCCTTCCTCCCGATTGCGATAGGCGTTCGCGGAGAAGCCGAGCGTGAAGCGCGGCGTGAATGCATAGCGCGTCTTGAAGAGCAGATCGTCCCTGCGAAAATCGGGACCGACGGTGAACAAGCTATTGGGTAGCAGAGAATAAGAATCCTGACGGTGGTGCTCCAGATCGAGAAATATGGACAGGTTTTTATAGCGAGTCCCGATATCGCCGCGGCCGTCGAAGATCCCAAGCGAACCGCCGGAAAAGTTCAGATTGCCCTGAAGCTTCTGCGTCGGCTCGCGTGAGATCATATTGATGACTCCTCCGATAGCGTCGCTGCCGAACAGGGTGGATGCCGCTCCTTTCGCCACCTCGACGCGCTCCAAGCGCCCGGTGGACTGGCGATTAAGATTGAGGTTCCCGCTCTTGATTCCCCGTGCGCCAATCATCGGGAGCCCGTCTTGAAGAACCGCGACCTGGCGTGCGCTGATTCCGCGGATCTGCTCCGTGCTCACCGAACCGGACGATCCACTGCGCGTCACCACGCCGGGTATTTCGCTCAGCACGTCGGACAAGCGCTCGTATCCCGTTGTGATCATGGACTGGCGCGTGACGGCTTCCACTTTCACGGGTGAATCCTGTTGCAGTTCCTCCACACGGGAACCCGATGTGACGGTGATCTGTTCCCGGATTCCGCCAACCGAAAGGCGGACGTCCATCGATACGGTTTCGTTTCGCCAATCAACGTACCGGGATTCGTCAGCGAATCCCTGGGCTCGTATCTGCACCAGATACCGGCCCGACAGCGGCGGCCTCAACTCGACGGCGCCGTCCTGGCCAGTTGCCTGGTCGAAAGAGAAAGCGCCCAATGTGGAGCGCACCGTTATGCGAGCACCCACCAGGGGCAGTGCCGCCGCGTCAGTGACGGAAATCCGCAGAACAGGGGGATTGGTTGGCGCCTGCGATAATGCGGCGCCGGCGATGGTCAGCGCCGCGAGAGCGGCGGAAAGCTTACGATAGCCAGACATGGCAGTTTCTTCCCTTGTGAACCGCGGGCGGGCCACCTAGAATAGAGATGTCGCCAGCCTACGGGTTGTCGATCCACCAGGCTCGGGCGCTGCTCGGCCAAGAGTTACGCGCCTACGCCTGGATAAATTGTGTTATCTTCCGGTCTCGTGTTCTTGAATCCCAGCTTGCGTCAGTCTATTCTAAATGCAACTGGACGTCAAGTAAGAAACGCTGATGCCACTCAAAATCAGTTGTGTTCTGTGATTTTTCAACAGCAAAGCCCCATTCTCAGTGGACATATTTGTAAGTCAGTTGCAGTTTGATTGCCGGTCTTTGCCATGCAGCGTGACGCCGAGGGGCGCGCAGGCCGTTTCTCAATTTAATTAGGGAGTGGTTATCGGCACGCAGTCCGCCGATGAAACTAATGACGATTCTGGTCCGCCTGTAGAACCCGGTGATTCAGGTAGGAAACCCGAACCGGAACTCCGGCGTTAAAACTGACCTTCACCACCACCTGATAGTGCTCCGGAAGCTGTCCGGAGGGGAGGCGAATTCTGCTAACCAGATCGCGGGCGTATTGCGGCTGTGTCATATACTGCGTGGCGCCCATGGTCCCCACGGTCCAGTTCCCGGACAGAATCAACATCTGTGCGTTGCGGTGAGGCCCGGGCAACCGGCTGATCAAGCCGTGGGTTTCCCCGGTGTCCCGGGTCGACGATCCTTTCTCGATTTCGTCCGGAAAATATGCCGGTTCGCCGGCCTCCGGATGCAAATTCCGTATTCCGTTATCCTCGAAGACAAACTCCTGACTGATCGGGATTCGCCGGAGCTGCGGATTGTACTTCGGCGGACCCAGGAAAATCACGTTGTGGGCCACGATCTGGTCCCAGGAAAGCCTGCTGCTGGCCGTCACCAGCACGTCTTCCCTAACGGTCCCGAGCAGCTTGCCCAGCAGAAACGCAGCACGGGCTTCTCCGACCCCCGTGAAGCTGTGCCAGGGAATCGGGTCGGTTTCGCGGAGCGATTCAAGCAGTTTGTTGATCGACGGAGACGTGCGCGCCTGCTCCCAGTCGTAAGCGGCGGGAAGACGGACGAACGCGTGGGCATCCGGGAAGTGGATGAAAAAGGGCTCGCCAATACAGACCGTGGTGGGGCGCCCTCCCGCGAGGAACGGACTCCAC
>DASTMK010000350.1:0-14794 GCA_035714225.1 Bryobacteraceae bacterium
GAGTTTGACCGGGAGTTCTTGCGCTATCAGCTCGAACATCACAAAGAGGATATCCGGGAGTTCGAAAAAACAGCAGATAAAGCCGAGAATCCGGAAGTGAAAGAGTTTGCGTCCAATGCTCTTCCGCTGTTGAAGAAACATCAGGATATGGTTGCGCAGGCAGCCCAAGCCGCCGGCATTTCGATCGAGCGGGAAGGAACTGCGGACCGGATGCGCGATGAGCAGCAGAGACAGAGTGACCCAACACTCGATTATCCGCAACGCCACGGTGATCCGTCACAGGATCCGCGTCAGCGTCCGATGGATCCCGCACAGCAACCGCAGCAGCGGCAGTACCCGGAAACTACACCCCCTATAGTTCCTTAACATGAGGAGTGGCGGCGTCCGATGCCGTCACTCACCTTTCCCAATTGTGTCTTAGACTGATTACAGTGGCACGATATTGCTTCGCCGCCTTTCTGGTTCTATCGATTCTCCCTGGGTGCAGCCGGCTGTACTACGCCTCCATGGAGAAGATCGGCAAAGAGAAGCGCGACATCCTGGTGAAGCGAATCACGCAAGGCAAGCAGGATCAGGAAGAAGCGCGGCAGCAGATCCAAACCACGCTGGAAGCATTCAAGGAACTGACCGGCTTCGAAGGGGGCGAACTCGAGCGCGTTCACGACAAACTCAACCGCGAATATGAGAGATCCCGGGACCGCGCCAACGATCTTGCCAATCAGACCAAATCCATCGATCGTGTCGCCAGGGACATGTTCGCGGAATGGGATAAGGAAATCGGCAGTATGCGGAACAGCTCCCTCAAGCAAAAGAGCCGCAGCCTGCTTCGAGACGCGCGGGCACGTCACGAGCAGTATATGGCGGCGATGCGTTCCACCCAACGAAAGATGGAGCCGGTTTTGCAGGCTTTCTACGACCAGGTCACGTTTCTCAAACACAACCTGAATGCACGAGCCATCCAGTCGCTGAAGAAAACGGTTGCCGCGATGGATACCCAGGTGGAAGCGCTGGTAGCCGATATCGAGCGGTCCATTAAAGAGTCCGACGCCTTCATCAAGACACTCACGGAGCCGGACCACACATCCTAAAGGGCGGTTGCCGCCGCTGATCAATCGGGTATAAACTGTAAACCACTATTCCCTGGGAGGAGTTTTCCTGCCATGTTGCGTCTGGATGCAGATCGGGCCGTGGAGTTTTGTGACGGTCTTCGCCGGCGGGATTTCCTGCATGCCGGCTCCCTCTCTTTTCTTGGCCTCGGCCTCACCCAAATGTTCGGGCTGAAAGCACTGGGGGCGGTAGATAACCGGAAGAAGGATATTAACTGCATTTTTTTGATGCTCGTCGGCGGACCTTCGCAGTTGGACACATGGGACATGAAGCCCGATGCGCCCGTGGAGATCCGGGGTCCGTACAAACCGATCAAGACAAACGTACCCGGCATTGAAGTATCGGAGAACTTCCCGCGAATGGCGAAGAACGCGGATAAGTTCGCCCTGGTACGTAGCGTGTATCACACCGCCGCGGCCGTGCATGACACCGGCCATCAGATGATGCAGACGGGCAGGCTGTTCCAGGGTGGCGTCGAGCATCCGCACATCGGGTGCGTTCTCGGCAAGTTGAAAGGGCCGAACGGCGACGTGCCGGCACACGTGCTGTTGCCGCGCAGCATCGGGAATACCGGCGGCAACATGCCGCATGGTCAGAACGCCGGCTATCTCGGAAAAACTTACGATCCCTTCGTGTTGAACGCCGATCCGTCCGATCCCAATTTCCGCGTCCCTGACATGCTTCCGCCGGAATACCTGTCCGCGTTGCGGGTGGACCGGCGCAAAAACTGGCGGGAGCTGGTGGACCGGACGGTCAGCAAATTCGAAACCTCGCAGGATGCGCGGCTGTTCGACGCGACGTTTCATCAGGCATACACGCTCATGTCATCGGCCAAAGCGCGCGAGGCTTTCGAATTGCACCGGGAGCCCGAGGCCGTGCGCCAGAAGTATGGCATGAACCGCTTCGGACAGAGTTGTTTGCTGGCGCGCCGCATGATTGAAGCGGGAGTGCGCTTCGTCACGGTGAATATGTTCGAGACGGTGTTCGACGAGATCACCTGGGACATCCACGGATCGAAGCCGTTCAGTCCCATCAGTTGTTACAGCGACCTGGTGGGACCCATGTTCGACAACGCGTATAGCTCGCTTCTCGAAGAACTCCACGAGCGCGGACTTCTCGAAAATACGATGGTGGTCGCTACCGGCGAATTCGGCCGCACGCCGAAGGTGAACCCGGCGGGCGGGCGCGACCACTGGCCGCAGTGCTGGACAATGCTGCTGGGCGGCGGCGGGATCAAAGGCGGTCAAGTGATCGGCTCCTCCGATGAGATCGGGGCGCTGCCAAAAGACCGGCCAACATCGCCGGCCGAGATCGCGGCGACCATTTATTACGGCCTTGGCATCGACCTCGAACTGGAATTGCCGGGTGCGCAGGGGCGCCCGCTTCCTTTGGTGGACCGCGGCGTCGAGCCGGTTCGCGAACTCTTCTCCTAAAGTTGTTGTTTAGCTGGGACTCGCATGAAACAAGTGTTGCCGTTTCTGTTTTCGGGGATGCTCTGGGCGGCGCCGGCCCCTTCAAGCCTGAGCCTGCTGCCCGCCTCGGTGAATCTTTCCGGTCCGGAAGCACGGCAGCAGTTGCTCGCGGAAGCCACAGTCGACGGCTATAACGAGGACTGGACAACCATAGCCGTCTGGAAGTCGTCCAACCCGCGAGTCGCCGCCGTGGATGGCGCGGGAATCGTGCGTCCCGTGGCCGATGGCGAAGCAACGATCACAGCAGCGGCCAAGGGGATGACGGCTTCCGCGAAGGTGACGGTAAAGGGTGCCGCCGCCCCGTTCACGTGGAGTTTCCGCAACCACGTGATCCCCGTTTTTACAAAAGCCGGATGCAACCAGGGTGCATGCCACGGCGCGCTGGCGGGAAAGAACGGTTTCAAGCTGACCCTCCGGGGGTACGATCCCGAAGTCGACTACAACACGCTGACGCGGGAGTCCGTCGGCCGCCGCATCTCGCTGGCCGAGCCGGGACGCAGCCTCATGCTGCTGAAGCCCACTTTCGCCCTACCGCACGGGGGAGGCAAGCGCTTCGGTATCGATTCGCTCGAATACCGGATTCTTTCGGAGTGGATTGCAGCCGGTACGCCGCCGCCGGCCCCGAAAGATCCCGAGGTGATGAGCCTCGAGGTATTTCCAAAGAACGCCAAGTTGAAGCCGGACGCACAGCAGCAACTGGTGGTGCTGGCACGCTACAGCGACAATCACGTCGAGGATGTCACACGCTGGGTGAAATACAGTTCCAATAACGAAGGAGTGGCCACCGTCGACGATTCAGGCCGCGTGAAGATGACCGGCCGCGGCGAGGCGGCGGTGACACTATGGTATTTGAGCCGGGTGTTGTACTCGCGTGTGGTGACGCCGTACGATCATCAGGTTCCGCCCGAAGTTTACACACAGGCACCAGTCGAAAACTATATCGACGGCTTCGTAAACGCGAAGCTGAAATCGCTGAACCTGGCCCCTTCCAAACAGGCTTCGGATTCCACGTTCATCCGGCGGGCCTTCCTGGATGCCGCCGGGATCCTGCCGAATTCCGAAGAGGTGGAAACCTTCCTGAAGGATTCCTCACCGGACAAGCACCGGCGCTTGATCGACAACTTAGTGGAACGGGAAGAGTTCGTCGATTACTGGGCTTATAAGTGGTCCGATCTGTTCCTGGTATCCAGCCGTAAGTTGGGCTCGGGCTCCATGTGGGCATTTTATAAGTGGATCCGGGAGAGTGTAAAAAACAATACGCCCTGGGACCAGATGGCGCGGGAGATCTTCACCGGTTCCGGCAGCAACCGGCGCAACGGCGCCTTGAACTATTTTGTTCTCCACAAAGATCCGATCGATCTGGCGGAGAATACGACCCAGGCGTTCCTGGGCCAGCGGCTGACTTGCGCGCGGTGCCACAATCATCCACTCGAAAAGTGGACCCAGAAACAGTACTATCAATTCGCGAACCTGTTCTCGCGTGTCGGAATCAAAAACGGCGGCGAACCGGGAGAGGTGGTGGTGTATGGGAAAGCATCGGGCGACATCAATCATCCCCGCCTGCTGCGCCCGCTGGCGCCGGCTCCTCTCGACGGCGAGCCGGTCGCTCTGGATTCAGCCGAAGATCGACGTGTTGCTTTTGCGGAATGGCTGACCAGTCCGGAAAACCCCTACTTTGCCCGCTCCATCGTCAACAGGGTCTGGGGCGCTTTGATGGGAAGGGGGCTGGTCGACCCCGTGGACGACGTACGCGCGACGAACCCAGCATCCAACGAAGAGTTATTCACGGCACTTACTAAGGATTTTGTAACAAGCGGCTTTGATGTTAAAAAGCTGATCCGGACGATTATGAGCTCTGCCGCCTATCAACGCTCGTCCGACTCGAATGAAACGAATCAGCACGACAACATCTATTACTCCAAATACATTCTCAAACGGCTTCCCGCGGAAGTGATTGCCGATGCCATGTCACAGGTAACCGGAGTTCCGGCCAACTATGCCGGCTATCCCGCGGGCACTCGCGCTATGCAATTACCGGACACGCGCATTGCCTCGCGCTTTCTTACGGTCTTCGGCCGTCCGGAGCGTGTGATCTGCGATGCGTCGGAGCGTTCATCCGACCCGAGCATTGCGCAGGCTTTGCACGTGATCAACGGCGATTCCCTGAACAGAAAACTGAGTGCCCCGGACGGCAACATCTCATTGTTCCTCAAGCTGGGCCTGTCGGACGCGCGCATTCTCGAATATCTTTATCTCTCCGCGTTTTCGCGCTATCCGACGGAAGCGGAGTTAGAGACGCTGGGCAGCGCGCTCGCCAAAGCCCGCCTGACCACTGGAACTCCGGAGGCGATTCGGGAAGCGCGGCGGCAGGCGCTGGAGGATATGACCTGGGCGCTGCTAACCAGCAAGGAGTTTGTCTTCAACCAATGAGGCGCCGCTGGTATATTCTTTTGACGCCGGTGATTGCCGCCAGCGTGGGCGCGCGCGCCGAAGAACCCTCCTACTCGCGCGACGTGGCCCCCGTGTTCGAGAAGTATTGCGTGAGTTGTCACGCGGCACAGGTGAAACTCGGCGGGTTGGAGTTGGACACGTTTGAAGGTGCAACGAAAACGGGCGCGCACGGCCCTGTGATCGTGCCCGGCAAGGCGGAGGAAAGCCGGCTATTTCTGATGATCGCCGGCAAGGTGAAGCCCGTGATGCCGATGGATGGGAAGATACTGGCGTCCGGCGAGATCGACTCGATCCGCCGTTGGATCGACGCAGGCGCGAAATTCGACGGCTCCGCCCCGGCGACCGCCGCTCCAAAAACAGCCATCCCCGACATCCGCCCGCGAAAGGCCGTCAAACCGCAGGTATTTGCCATCGCATACAGCCCCGACGGAAAAACGCTGGCGCTGGCCGGATACCAGGAGGTCCGTCTGCTCGACGCCGCTACGCGTAAAACCGTCGCAACTCTGGGCGGCCATTCGGGCTCGGTGCGCGCGCTCGCATTCTCAAGTGACGGGAAGCTTCTGGCGGCAGCGGGCGGGCTGCCCGGGCAAAAAGGCGAGATCCGGATCTGGGACGCTGCCACGCATATTTTGGTCCGGTCCATCACGGGCCACAACGACTGCATCTACGCGGTGGCCTTTCCACCCGATGCCAAATCCATTGCCAGTTCCAGCTACGACAAGCTCATCAAGATCTGGAGTGTAGAAACAAGCGAAGAGATCCGCACGTTGAAAGACCACATCGATGCGGTTTATGCACTCGCCTATACGCCGGACGGCAAAAGAATCGTCTCGGGCGCCGCGGACCGAACGGTGAAAATCTGGGATGCAGTATCCGGCCGGCGCCTGTACACGCTCGGTGAGCCGCAGGACGGTATCAACTCAATCGCAATTCACCCGTCCGGAAAATATGTCGCGGCCGGAGGCCTGGATAAGAGTATCCGGATATGGTCGCTGGGAGAGACAAGCGGGACGCTGGTACAGAACTCCATCGCGCATGCGGACGCCATTTTGAAACTGGCATGGTCACCCGATGGCAATCTCCTGGTATCTTCCGCCGCCGACAGAACAATTAAAGCGTTCCGGCCAGACTTGACCGAGGTACAAACGATCGGGGCTCAGCCGGATTGGGCATACGCGGTCGAGTTTTCGCCAGATGGGAAAGTATTTGCGGTAGCGCGGTTCGACGGGACGCTTAGTATTTACGATACCGAGCAATTTCAAGATATTATCGCCACGCAACTGGCCGGACGCTGAACGCAATATCTAGAGCGCGAAATCTGGGAGGCGCTTCATGAAATGGGCATGGCTGTTGATGCTTATCCCGGCGATGACAGCCGGGGCGGTCGAGGAACATCCGACGGGTTCGCGAACGACGCCGCCAATCATTCAGTCCGTCTCACCCCGGGGCTTGCCGCGAGGCATGACTGCCGAGTTCACGGTGGAAGGACTGAATCTTGCGGATGCCAGCGCGATCTATTTCAGTGAGCAGAGGCTGTCGGGCCGCATTCTGCGAATAAAAGAACTTCCCGACTTGCCCGAGGTACGGCTCGGCTCGGCAGGCACGCCATCTACTGTCGACCTTGGACCGCTACCGCCCCGCAATCAGGTAACGATCGAAATGGACATCGCGCCCGATGCCACGGTCGGCCCTGTTTCTTTCCGTCTGCAAACGCCGCTGGGAACAACTTCGGAGTCCCGGTTTGTGGTGGAACCTTTCTATGGGGAGGCGCCGGACCGCGAGCCCAACGACACACCGGAGCAGGCCTTCGAAACTTATCTGCCCGCGATTCTGGTCGGGGCCATTTCGAAGCCGGGCGACGTCGATTTCTACAAGATCACCGCTCAAGCAGGCGAGCAGATCGTATTTGACAACGCGGGCGCGGAACTCGGCTCATCTCTTGAACCCGTAGTAACGATCCTCACTCCGGACCAGGCTACCCTCAAGGAATTCGGGCCGGAAGGCGTAGAGGACGCAAATCGATTCGCTTACACCTTCGAGTCGGCCGGAACCTACTATGTCCGCATCGCCGACTATGAACAGCGTGGGCGCGGAAGTAATTTCTATCGCATCAAAGCTGGAGCGTTTCCTATTGTGACCAGCGCGTACCCGCTCGGGTTGCAGCGTGGCAGCAAGAAAAATGTGCATTTGACCGGGTACCGCATCGGGCCGGGAACGATGGTAGTCGAGGGCCAGCCTTCCGCCGGTGAGGAAGACTCTATCACTTTGCGGCCTTCCTCACCCGCAGGACCGGCTTTTTCCACGGTGCGCCTGGCCGTCGGTGTCGATCCCGAAGTGGAAGCGAGCGGCACCAATACAACCGCTACAGCCGCGCAGCGCATTGCGGCTCCGTTAACCGTCAACGGCAGGATCCCAGCCCCTCAAAACGGTGCACCGGGCGAGCACTACTATCGCCTGGCGGCCCGCAAGGGCGAGAAGCTGGTAATCGAAACGCTAGCCCGGCGATATGGCTCGGACCTGGATTCGCTGCTCGAAATTCTCGACGCGAAAGGCCAGCCGGTGGAGCGTGCGACGGTGCGTGCTGTTTGGGAAACCACCACCACTCTGGCGGAGCGGGATTCCGTGCAGCGCGGCATACGCATGCAGGCGTGGAACAGCATCGCCCCGGGCGACTACCTGATGATTGGCGGTGAAATCGTGAGAGTGGAATCGCTGCCAAAGTCACCTGATGCAGACGTCGTCCTGGAAGGATTCGGCGGGCAGCGCCTTACCTACTTCGACACTTCGGCAGAAGCGCACGCCGTCGATAAACCCGTGTACAAAGTTCAGATTTACGAGGCGGGCAAGCAGTTCGCGCCGAATGGGCTACCCCTGGCGCGCCTCTATTACCGGAATGACGACGGCGGCCCGGGATACGGAAAAGACTCCATCGTGCGCTTTACGGCACCGGCGGATGGAGAGTACCTGGTGCGCGTGCGCGACATCCGCGGCGAGGGCGGAGACAAGTTTGCCTATCGTCTGAACGTCCGGCCGCCCCGGCCCGACTTCCGGCTGCGCGCTACGCCAGAGAATCCGAACATCCCACGCGATGGCTACGTCCCGCTGACGGTAACCGCATTTCGTATGGATGGTTTTGACGGACCAGTGGAAGTTTCTGTTCAGGAGCTGCCGGAAGGCGTGAGTGCGACAAAAGCCGTCATTGCTTCGGGACAGGATTCGGCAACGCTGCTGTTGAGCGCTACCGGGCAGGCGAAACTCGATCGGGCACTGCCTTTAAAGATCACCGGTGAAGCAAAGATCGAGGGCCGGCCGGTTATTCACGCTGCCAACGCCGGCGAGAAATTGCAACTCGTTTCTCTGATGCCCCAACCGGACGTCGTGATGACGGCAGAAACGCAGGAAGTTGTCGTTGAGGCAGGCGGAACCGCGGAGATTGCCGTCAGCATCCGCAGGCAGAATGATTTCGGCGGGCGTGTGCCGGTGGATGTGCGAAACCTGCCTCCGCGCGTGAGCGTTCTCGATGTCGGCCTGAACGGGGTATTGATCAACGAGGAGGAAGACCGGCGGAGCTTTACGATTGAAGCGCTGCCGAATGCCGAGCCGGTGGAGCAGCTCATCTATGTAGCGGCCCGCGTGGAAACACGGTCGCCGTTACCGTCTTCCTATGCCGCTCCGCAGGCAATCCGGCTGAAAGTGCTGCCACGAAAAGAGGTCTCACAGGCGAAGACGGCGAGTGCGGCGGGCGCCCGTTAGCCGGACCTGCGATTCAACAGCCGTTCGAGATTGCGGAACAGGATCTTCTCCCGATCCTCGGCCGTGAGGAACGCGTTGTTCACGCGCGCGATCACTCCCGACGGCTCGTTGATTGTGAAATCCGAACCGTACAGCACCCGGTCGGCTCCGATGGTCTTCACCGCCTTCTCCAGGATGCCGACACGCTCAATCCCCGACCCCGAAATGTCGATGTAGGCGTTCTTGTGCTGCGC
Source organism: Bryobacteraceae bacterium (assembly GCA_035714225.1). Taxonomy (GTDB): domain Bacteria; phylum Acidobacteriota; class Terriglobia; order Bryobacterales; family Bryobacteraceae; genus CAADGY01. The sequence goes on from DASTMK010000350.1 coordinate 9,017, forward strand.
GACTATGTCAACGCGCTCCTGTATGTCCTTTTGGTTGCCGCCGAGGTGCGGGAATACGATCGTGTTCTCCGGGAACGTGTCCGCGAGGTATCGCATCTCCCTCGCGTTCGTGTGGATTTGCGTCACCACATTCAGGCGTTTGGCCAGATTCATGATCTGGGTCCATTCGGGCGTATCGTAACGGTAGCCCGTCATGTAATTGCAGAACTCTCCCAGCCAGACGAAGCCCAATTGTTTGTGACATTCCTCGATTTCGCGAAGCGCCTCATCGATCCGGAAAGGAGTGATGACGCAGCTTCCACGGAAGCGGCCTTTGTATTTTTCCGCGTACTTAGCTACTTCCCGGTTGCCCGCCCGGTAGTCCTCTGGCGTTTTCGCCGTGTTGCTTCGCGCCGACGAGATTACGCCGCGGCGTACACCGCATTTATCGAGATAAGCGACGAACTCCGGCATGGTGCGCGTTACCAGGTTCCACTGGAAGACCTCTCCATTGTCGGCCGGGATGTGGAGATGGGCGTCGAAAATGCCGCGCCGCGTTTCTGTCACCTCTTCCGCGCTCAGCGGGTTGCCCTTGACGAAGGCCGTGAGGGCTACGACGGCTGAGTGTAAGAACGTACGCCTGTGAAAATAAGACATGCCGCCTCCAGCGTGACATCAGCCACGTTCCAGCATACCGCGCCGGTTCTATCCCCAGAACTGGAAAAGAAGAATCACATAGACCCAGATGGCGCCCATGAAGTGCCAGTAGTTTCTGCTGACATCCACAAAGGTTCTCTTAGCCGGGCCCAGGCGGAAGCGCAGCGCCTCGACCTCCACGTAAAGCAGGCAGAAAAGGCCGCCGGTGAGATGGATGGCATGCGCCACCGTGATCATGTAAAAGAAGGAACTGCTGGGACCGGAGTTAACGTAAAAACCATTCTCGAGCAGCTCGCTCCATGCCGTGCACTGACCAAAGAAAAACCCGATTCCAAGCAACACGCCCATCGTCCAGCAAAAATTGAACACTTCGCGGCGGCCACTGTGAAGGCTTCGCCGGGCCCATTCGAGACAAACGCTACTTGCCACCAGCAGGCCGGTGTTGATCCACAATATATCCGGCAAGGGGAGGCTTACCCAATCGTCCGAAGTCCCGCGGCGCGCAAACATCGCAACACTGAAGGCGGCGAAGAACATCAGAATGGACAGAAGCGCGAGAAACATGCCGATCAAGGCGGCACGGCGGCTCGATCCGGTTTCCGGATTCGGAAGCTCATGACTCCTGCCGGTCAACGGGAAAGGACCTCGCGCTCCCGCGGAAAGCAGAAACACACCAATTGTGAGGATAAGGCCGATCCCAGCTAAAACCATTCCCTCTTTTGACAATGCCCAGAACCGGCGTGATTGCCGGTATGTCGATCGAAACTACCACAGCTCAGGGAAGCCGGGCAAATGCCGGCGCGTCACCGCGCCGCGGGTGTTTCCTCGAAGACCTTATTCCAGTCTTTCAGGAACTGCTCCAGGCCTTTGTCCGTCAACGGATGGTTGAACAACATGTCGAGCACTTTGAATGGCATGGTCGCGATATGAGCTCCGGCGGATGCGGCGTCCACGACGTGCAGCGGGGACCGCAGCGAAGCCGCGAGCACCTGCGTGGCAAGACCGTGAGTCTTGTAGATGGACGTGATGCTGCGGACCAGGTCCATTCCAATGGCGCCAATATCGTCGAGGCGGCCGACAAACGGGCTGATGATATATGCGCCAGCCTTGGCGGCAAGCAGGGCCTGCGCCGGAGAAAAGCACAGCGTCACGTTTATACGAATGCCCTCTTTGCTGAGCTTGGAGCAGGCAGTGATTCCGTCTCGCGTCAGCGGCAGTTTCACAACCACGTTCTTGTGTATTCTGGAGAGCTCACGGCCCTCCTTCAGCATTTCGCCGGCTTCCGTAGAGACCACTTCCGCGCTGATGTCGCCATCCACAATGTCGCAGATGGCTTTGATGTGCTCGGCGATCGGTCTGCCTTCCTTGGCAATCAGCGACGGATTCGTGGTGACGCCGTCTACGATGCCCCAGGCAGCTGCTTTTTTCAACTCTCCCAGATTGGCTGTGTCCAGAAAAAACTTCATGTGATTATCCTCTCACTACCAGGTTTTCGATGGCCCCCAGGCCCGGAATTTCCACGCGAACGACGGAACCGGGCTGCATGGCACCGACTCCCGGAGGCGTGCCGGTAGCGATCAGGTCGCCGGGCTCGAGCGTCATGAACTCCGTGACGAACGCGACTATAGCATCCACCGGAAACATCATCTCCGAGATGGGCGCGTCCTGCTTTTTCACGCCGTCCACATAAGTTTGCACCCGCAATTCGTCCAGCCGCGCCTCCGATGCGGGAACCACCCAGGGTCCCACAGCGCAGAAGGTGTCGAACCCTTTGCCCCTGGTCCACTGCCCGTCTTTCTTCTGCAAGTCCCGCGCCGTGATGTCATTCACGCAGGTGTAGCCGGAGATGTAACCAAATGCTTCTTCGCGGCGGACGTGCCGCGCGCGCCGGCTTATGACGACACCCAACTCGCCCTCGTAATCGACGCGCCCGGAAATGTGGGGATAAACGATGCGATCGCCATCGGCGATTAGCGACGAGGGCGGCTTCAAGAAAATCATGGGTTCCGCCGGCGGCTCGTTGCCCAGTTCCCTGGCGTGCTCGGGATAGTTGCGGCCCACGCACACGATCTTGGAAGGCCAGCAGGGAGGCAGGAGCCGGACCGAGGACATCGCGTGGCTCGCTCCCTTTTCCACCGAATCGACGGAGGGGGTTTCGAAGATCGTACCGTTTTCGACAATTCCGTATTTCACCTCGTTCGACGAGTCGGGAACCGTCGGCTCAATATTAGGATTCAGACTGAAGCGAATTCGTTTCGGCATAAGTTATGGTGCGGTAATTGGAACCGGCGTGGAGCGCTGGCTCTCATTTCCAAGGCGGTCAACCGAAGTCACCGCGTACTGGTAGGCTTTGCCGCTCTCCACCGTGGCGTCGCTGTAGGCCGGCGCCTCGACAAGGCCGGAAATTTTCGCGAGGTCTCCGTCTCCGGCCGCGCGATACACGTAATATCCCTGGAGATCGCGGTTGGCGACGCGTTCCCAGGTGAGCTCGACGGTGCCGGCTCCGGGAATGCCAATCACGCCGGAGGGCGCCGCGGGCGGAAAGGTATCGACGGGCACGATAGCCACTGGTGGTGAATGCTTGCTTTCCGCCCGGATGTCTCCGTCCTCCCGCACGGCTTGTACCTGGTATTCATAGCGGGAGCCATATTCGGCTGCCGCATCGACCCATTCCAGGGTTTCCACTTCGCCCGCTTGTGCCATCTCCGAAGACGCGGGCGCGCGCCGGTACACACGAAATTTCAGCCCGGCCGCACGCTCCGGGTATGCCCATGTGACCTTGGCGCCTTCGGCGGCCGATTCGGCCTGAACCTTCGACGGCACGGGCAAGGGAGCAATCACGCGAAGTGTCACAAGGTTCGACCACCCAGCCGTGCGTCCCCGTTTGTTCAAGGCGCGCACACCTAGCAGGATCTCCTTGCCGGTGAACTCTTGTGCCGGAACTTCGATCGGCTGGGACGATTCGGTGGGCTCACTCGGGAATTCGAAGCGCGTTGCCTCCGCCGCCCAGCGTTCGTGGTCAAACTCGCCCTCCCCGGCCGGACCGGCCGCCACTTCTATCGTTCCGGGCTTGTCGATTACAAGGCCTTCCGTGGTCCTCTGCGGCCGGGTGAAATCCAACACCAGCATGCCCCCCGACTGTTTCACACGCAAATCCAGGATGCGCTCGGGAATGTTAAGCGCCGGAGGCAACGGGTCTCCTATGGAGCCGCACCCCGCGAGAACAAGTGGAAGCGCCGCCGCTAGCAGACGCCGCATGTCGTCATAGGATGTACTTACTCAGATCCTGGTCTTTGATGATCTCGGCCAGTTGTTTGTTTACATAGGCCCGGTCGATTTTCACGGTCTTGCGTTTCAGGTCCGGACCCTCAAACGAGATATCGTCCAGGAGCTTTTCCATGATCGTATGTAGCCGCCGCGCCCCGATGTTTTCGGCCATTTCGTTCACCCGCGCCGCGGACCTCGCAATTTCTTCGAGAGCATCCGGGGTGAACGAAAGCTTGATGCCTTCGGTTTCGAGCAGCGCCATGTACTGTTTGATGAGCGCATTTTTGGGCTCGCGCAGGATCCGGATAAAATCCTGCTCCGACAGTGATCGCAGCTCCACACGGATCGGGAACCGCCCCTGCAATTCGGGAATCAGGTCGCTCGGTTTCGAGACGTGAAACGCCCCCGCCGCCATGAAGAGAATGTGATCGGTTCGCACGAAGCCGTAGCGTGTGTTCACCGTGGTGCCTTCGACGATGGGCAGAATATCGCGCTGGACGCCTTCGCGGCTCACATCCGGACCGTGACCGGACTCGCGTCCGGCGATCTTGTCCACCTCATCGAGAAAGATGATGCCGTTCTTTTCCACGCGCTCGATTGCGATGCGCGTGACCTGCTCCATGTCGATCAGCTTCTGCTCTTCTTCCTGGACCAGATACTCCAGCGCTTCGCTGACACGCATCTTGCGTTTTCGCGTGCGCCCGCCGAACAAACCGGGCAGGACGTCCTTGAGATTGACGTCCATCTCCTCGATACCAGCGTTTGTGGAGATCTCAAACGTCGGGCCGCGTTCCTTCACATCGAGTTCGACGGTGCGTTCGTCCAGTTTGCCGGTGCGAAGCTTTTCCCTCAGCTTCTCGCGGGTTCGCTCGATGCTGTCGCTCGACTCCCCTTGTGGGGGCATCAACAGGTCCAGTACGCGATCTTCGGCGTTGCGCTCCGCGCGGTCGGCCACTTCATCCAGGCGTTCTTCGCGGACCATGTCGATAGCGATGTCGACCAGGTCGCGAATCATCGATTCGACGTCGCGGCCGACGTACCCCACCTCGGTGAATTTGCTCGCCTCCACCTTCAGGAAGGGCGAATTGGCAAGCTTGGCAAGGCGCCTGGCGATCTCGGTTTTCCCGACGCCGGTGGGGCCGATCATCAGGATGTTCTTGGGCATCACCTCTTCGGCCATCTCCGGCTCGAGTTTCTGACGCCGGATGCGGTTGCGCAGGGCGACGGCGACCGCGCGCTTGGCTTCAGGCTGGCCTACGACGTACTTGTCCAGCTCTTTTACAATTTCGCGCGGTGTAAGCTCATCGAGGAGCGGCGCTTCATCCACCGACTGGGTAGGCAGGTAGATGACCATTATCCGAGTTCCTCGTACACAATGTTCTCATTGGTATAGATGCAGATTTTGCCGGCGATGGCCATGGATTTCTCCGCGATTTCCCTCGCAGGCAGCTTTGTGTTTTCGATCAGGGCGGCAGCAGCCGCTTTGGCGAAAGGGCCTCCCGAGCCGATGGCGGCGACGTCTTCGTCGGGTTCGATAACGTCGCCCCCTCCGCTGACGATATAAGTGCTTTTCAAATCCGCCACTAGCAGGAGGGCTTCCAGGTGCCGAAGCATTTTATCGGTACGCCAATCCTTGGCGAGCTCGACGACACTTCGGGGCAGGTTTCCGCTGTACTGCTCCAGTTTGGCCTCGAACCGGGCGAATAAGGCGAAAGCATCGGCGGTGGACCCCGCAAATCCGGCAATGATCTTGTCGTTGTACAGGCGGCGAAGTTTCTTGGCGGAGGCTTTGAACACCTCCTGACCAAACGTCACCTGTCCGTCGCCCGCAAGAACGACCTTTCCACCCCTGCGGACACAAAGGATGGTGGTCGA
>DASTMK010000351.1:0-10753 GCA_035714225.1 Bryobacteraceae bacterium
GCACGTCCAATCCGTGCAGCTTTTCGAGGGACTCGAGCGGAATATCGCTATGGTCTGTCAGGTAAGCCGCATTCGCGAAACGGAAACCGTGGACGACACCCTTGCCATGCGCGAGGCGGATCGGCTCGAACCGCGCGTCTCCGATCGGAATCGGCTCCCCGTCGAACTCGCGTGTTACCAGCTTGGGCCGGGAAGACTGTGTCTCGCATCCGTCAAAGATGTAGGCAAAAGACCGCCTTATGGCAGCGATGGTCTCCACCGATCCGAAAATAGGAATCGGCTCACTTTTCTTGAAGTTGAATGGCCGGACATCATCCAAACCCATAATGTGGTCGGCATGAGGGTGTGTCAGCAGAATCGCGTCCACTTTCTCGATGCCGAACCGCAGGGCCTGCTGACGCAGGTCCGGTGTCGTGTCGATCAGCACGTTCATGTTGCCGGTGCTGACCAGGATGGAAGGACGCAAGCGGCTATTCCGCGGGTCCGTAGAGCTGCAAACCTCGCAATGGCAGCCGATGGTGGGTACGCCGACACTGGTTCCCGATCCGAGAACGGTGATTTTGATCGGGCCTTGCATTCAGGATTTCTGTTTCTGCTCGAGCGCCTGAATGTAACGGAACCGCAGTTCCGTTAGCGAATTCTCCAGAAGGCGCTGCTCGTCGACGCTGAGATTCCCTTTGGTTTTCTCCTGTAGCATGGCCATCAGATCGATGGTATGGCGCGCCAGTTTGAACTCGGGCTGTGGCCGGTCCTTCTCTTCGCCGAAATGGATGAGCCCCAGTTGCATCTCCGCCTGCATCTTAAGCGAAAGAGTGAGAAACTCGAAAGTCACCGGCGGGAGCGGGAAATCCTGCTCTGTTGTCTCCGGAGGCTCTGGATCGGCAGTAACTTCGGGTTTGGGAGTATCTGCTTCACTCATTCCACTCCATTTTACTCCGTCAAAGCGGCGCGGTCTCCTCTTCGGCCGCGCCGATTGGTGAGCGGATTGCCGCATGTACGATAATGGTCTTATCCCCATGAATCTTGAAGATGTGGACCTGAAGAAGACTGTCAATCTTCCCCGCACGGATTTTCCGATGAAGGCGAACCTTCCCCAGAACGAGCCGCGGATCCTCGCGCGCTGGGAAGAAGAGGGGCTTTATGAGAAAATCCGGGCCGCGCGTTCCGGCCGGCCGTTGTACCTGTTGCACGACGGCCCTCCCTACGCTAACGGCAATATTCACTTGGGTACCGCCTTCAACAAGGTTCTGAAAGATTTCATCGTCAAATCGAAGAGCATGGCCGGTTTCGATGCCCCGTATGTCCCGGGATGGGATTGCCACGGCCTGCCGATCGAAATTAAGGTAGACAGCGAACTCGGCAAAAAGAAAGCCGGCATGACCGCGTCCGAGATTCGCGCCGAGTGCCGCCGCTACGCTTCGAAATTTGTCGAGATCCACCGCCGCGAGTTTAAGCGTTTGGGTGTTCTGGGCCGTTGGGAAGATCCTTACCTGACCATGAGCGCCCAATACGAATCGGTGATCGCTCAGGCCTTTGTGGATGTTCTGAGCCAGGGCTACGTTTATAAAGGATTGAAGCCGGTGCACTGGTGCATCCGGGACCGTACGGCGCTCGCCGAAGCGGAAGTGGAGTACGAAAATCACACCAGCCCGTCCATCTGGGTTCGCTTCGCACTGACCTCCGACCCGGCCGCAATTGACCCGGCGCTCGCCGGGCGTCGCGTCTACGCAGTCATATGGACGACCACACCCTGGACGATCCCGGCCAACATGGCCATCGCATTCAATTCCAGGTTCGAGTACGTGGCTGCGGAGGTGGGGGATGACGTGTACATCGTCGCCGCCGAACTGCTGGCCGAAACCGCCGGGAAATCCGGTTGGATCGATCCGCGCGCTATTGCCCGGTTTCGTGGGGATCGCCTCGAAGGCGTGGTGTTCCGGCATCCCTTTATCGAAAGGGATTCGCCGGGGATTCTCGCCGACCACGTCACGCTGGAGCAGGGCACCGGGGCGGTTCACACCGCACCCGGGCACGGACACGAAGACTATGTCATCGGCCGGCAATATGGCATCGAGACCTACTGCCCGGTGTCTGGCGATGGCCGCTTCTTTCAGGCGGAGGATGCGCCGGGTGCGATCCCGGAGGAGATCCTCGGCAAGACCATTTGGGAAGCCAATCCCATCGTGGTTAATATTCTGAATCAAAAGGGCGCGCTGCTCGCGCAGAAGACCATTGAGCATAGCTACCCGCACTGCTGGCGCTGCCACAATCCCACCATCTTCCGCGCAACGGAACAGTGGTTCATCGGCATGGACCGCAACGAGCTTCGGTCCCGCGCGCTGGAAGCCATCCGCCAGGTGAAGTGGCTGCCCGGGTGGGGTGAGGAACGGATTTCGAACATGATCGCCAACCGGCCGGACTGGTGCATCTCGCGCCAGAGGGTCTGGGGCGTACCGATCACTGTTTTCTATTGCGACGCCTGTAACGAAGCTTTGACCGATAAACCGGTGCTCGATCGCGTGGTGAAGCTGTTCGCCGAGCACACCGCCGATGTCTGGTACGAACGCACGGCCGCCGAGCTTTTGGGCGACGGCGTGGTCTGCGCGAAGTGCGGCGGCAGCTCGTTCCGCAAGGAGTCCGACATTCTGGATGTGTGGTTTGATTCCGGATCGAGCCACCTTGCCGTATTGACCGAAGCCAACGGACTCCCGTGGCCATCCGACATGTACGTCGAAGGCGGCGACCAGTATCGAGGCTGGTTCCACAGCTCGCTGCTGATCGGCATCGCGTTGCGCGGCGCTTCGCCGTATCGTAACTGCGCGACCCACGGCTGGACGCTTGATGCCGAAGGAAAGGCGATGTCGAAGTCCGTGGGCAACATCATCGAGCCGCAGAACATTGTGAACCGCTACGGCGCCGAAGTGTTGCGGCTGTGGGTGGCTTCGGTCGAGTTCACCGAAGACGTGCGGATCTCGGAAACGATTCTGACCCGGCTGTCGGAGGCATACCGCAAGATGCGGAACACGTTCCGGTATGCATTGGGGAACCTGGCCGATTTCGACCCTGCCGGCGATGCCATTTCACCGGCCGAAATGCTCGAGATCGACAGATGGATCCTGCTGCGGGGCGAGAAACTGGTCCGCGACTGCCGGGCTTGGTATGAGGAACTGGCCTTTCACCGGGTTTACCAGGCCCTGTACAACTTCGCCACGACGGACTTGAGCGCCATCTATTTCGACATCATCAAGGACCGGCTCTACACGGCCGGAGCGGCATCGGTGGAGCGCCGGAGTGCACAGACCGCTATTTACAGACTGACCTATGCGCTGTTGCGGCTGATGGCGCCCCTTATTTCTTTCACCACCGAAGAGGTTTGGGGTCACTTCCGCAAGCCCGCTGGAGCGCCGGAGAGCGTTCACATCGCCGAGTTTCCTCAGCCGGATGAGTTGACCGCCAGCATGACGGAACGCGAGCGCGAGCGGTTTTCGAATTGGGAACGGCTGATGCAAGTCCGGGAATCCGTCATGAAAGCGTTGGAGCTTGCACGGCAGGAGAAGTTCATCGGCTCGGGTCTGGAAGCTCACCTGCGATTGAAAGCAAACTCCGAGTTATACGCTCTGCTGAATGAGTACGAGCGGGAGTTGCCTGCACTCTTCATTGTTTCTCAAGCTTCTCTAGAGACGGAGCCCGGCGTGGAATTTTCGGTGCACGTCGAGCGTGCGGAAGGCGAAAAATGCGAGCGCTGCTGGAAGTACACGCAGGATGTGGGATCGAACCCGCAGTTCCCCTCTATTTGCGCCAACTGCGCGGAAGTCGTCAGCGAACTGGTTCAGGCCTGAAGTGAACAGCCGGGCCGCAGCTCTCTCGATTTCGGGTGCAATCTTCGTCCTCGACCGCGTGTCGAAAGCGTTGGTGGAAGCGTACGTCTCGGCGTGGGACACGTATGTGGTTATACCGGGTTTCTTCAACATCATTCACACGCAAAACCGGGGCGCCGCTTTTGGACTTCTGGCGGATGCGGGCAGCGCGTGGCGGACGATCCTGCTGGTCGGCGTTTCATCCATTGTGCTTCTATTCGTCGGCGCCTTGCTTTGGCGGGCGACTCGCGAAGGAGCGGAAGAGAGCCGGCTGTCGCGCTCGGCGCTGGCGATGATTTTGGGCGGCGCGGTGGGCAATGTTTATGACCGCGTGACGAAAGGCGTGGTAACGGATTTCCTCGACTTTTACGCCGGCACGTATCACTGGCACACGTTTAATGTGGCGGACAGTGCGATTACTATTGGCGCTTCCCTGTTGTTGATTGAGATGTGGAGGCAGCGGAATGAAGGTGACCGGCGGCGTAATCAACACGCGGCCTGATTGGATTTGAATGTTCCCCAAAGTTATCCAGATTGGCGACTTCTTTCTCCCTACCTATGGACTGCTGGTGGCGATCGCTTTTCTTGTCGCACTGTGGGTCATTTCGCGGCTCGCGCGCCGTGCCCGGCTTAACCCGGATGCGGTCACCAATCTTGGAATTTACTGCGCGCTGGCGGGACTGGCGGGCGCCAAGCTCTTCATGTTCCTATTCGATTGGGAGACATACGTCCGCAATCCCGGCGAGATTTTTTCGCTCGCCACCATTCAGGCTGGAGGCGTCTTCCAGGGTGGCCTCATCGCGGCACTGGTTACCGCCATCTGGTATATGCGCCATCGCAAGCTGCCGGTGCTGGAGACGGCGGACGTGTTCGCTCCCGGTATCGCCCTGGGACATGCCATCGGGCGGCTGGGATGCTTCTCCGCCGGCTGTTGCTGGGGCGCGCGATGTGACCTGCCTTGGGCCGTCACGTTCACAAACCCGGATGCGCACGATTTAACCGGCGTCCCGCTGAACGTGAGCCTGCACCCCACACAACTCTACGAGGCGTTTGCCGAAGCGATTATTTTCATCGTGCTTTATCGTAAGTTCGGCCGCGCACACCGTTCGGGTTCAATCCTGGGGCTGTATCTCATCCTGTATTCCGCGGTTCGATTTACGGTCGAATTTGTGAGATTCCACGAGCAGGCCTTGCCGTTCGGCGGGCCGCTCTCGATCACGCAGTGGATCGCGCTCGCCCTGCTTGCCGTAGGCATCTGGCTGGTATCGCGCAAGTCACCGCAGACGGTCCCGGCGGCATCGTGATTCCTACCGCGGCCTCCGGTTGACGAGCAGGTGCAGTCATGGCAGGTTGGCCTGCCGCAGTACGCGGCGGACCTCTCGGAAGACCTGGTCGAACGGCGGCAACACGGACATCTGATTCGAGAGTCGCACGGTCCAAAGCTTCTTCAGGCGCGCTTCCTTCTTGATGATGGCATCCTGGATTCCAACCGCCTCTTGCTGCCGGAAGGCGAGTTTGGCGCTCATTGCGGGCACGAGTTCCGCAAGGCTGATGCTTTCGCAGGTGACGAGATGCCACAAATCGTAGAGGTCGCGCGGTTCGTTGCGAGCGCCAGGACTTTCTCGGTCGCAGTTTCCGCAAGCGAGTAAGCCTGGATGACCCGGCCATCCGGCAGATCCGAGAACTCCCGGTAGGCGCGAAGTACCGGGCGAGCTTCAAGAGGGAATTCAAGCTGCTCGCGGATCGTAATATCCACCTTGACGGCGCCGCCGGCTGGTAACGGTCCTACGTACCGCAAGTAGAATGTGTGACTGTTCGCATGAGAATGACGATCTTCGCGGTCGAATGCGAACTCGATTGCGCTGGCGTCGCGAACAGCGGCGTAGACTGGCTCCAGGTTCTTACGAATGTCCTCAAGCGGCATTGGCTGCAGGAGCGTGAAGTCGAGGTCTTCTGAAAATCGGTAATCGCCAAAGTAGCAGCGCTTGAGAGCGGTCCCACCTTTGAACGCGAGGCTGCGCTGCATGTTGCTCTCGGTCAGTTCGGCGAGGAACCAGGCAAGGCAGTAATCGCGTTCGAGCACGCTTTCTGGAATCCGGCGCCCACCGGCCTTAGCGAGGCGGTTGGCAAGAAGAAAGAGGTTGCGCTGTGGGATCAGGTCAGGTCCTCCGGACCGCCTCGAGTTCGTCAGGAGATACGTTCACACGCAGGCGCCAACCGGAAACATGCGTACCTTCCGGTGGCAGCGTCGGATCGAGCACAGCGTATGTCGCGCTGAGTGAATGGCGCATGCGCTGTAGTTCTTCCGGAGCCGTGAGCGAGTATCGCTCAAGTAGGTAACCAAGCCGCCGGACGACAGCACCATTATCCAGGCGCCTTGCGTATTCAATCAACCGCTCCGGTTTCACGTCGTCGCGTCGCATCCAGAGGCCTTTTGCCACTTCGGTTACTCCCCCGCAGTACGCGGGGAGATGCAAGCCATCGATGACGGTCCGCTCAATGTCGCTTACCTTTACCGAATCCTGTTTCGAAATCCAGTGTGTCGTCACGCCGAAGACGTTTTCGTGCCGAGTGAGAACAAATCGAAAGTCGGTACCGTGAATCGTCCTGTTCCGCAGGCGCTTCGTCGTGCTGGTGAAGATGACCAACTGCGGCTGCGTGACCATCCGGTGCAGTTCCATCGCCGAGGCGTGAGAGATGAAGTACTCCGCGCCTGCTACCAGTTGCCGGACCACCAAATATGGATTTCCGGCGAACTCCACCGCTCGACCGAGTTCCGGGGGCACGAGAACGAAGAGGCCGGGCTCCAACCGGGAAACGACGCCGCGGTTGACAGCGTGCCGGATCAAACTCCGCGCCGATGCTGCCGGCAAGCCGGTGATGCGCTCAACGTCGCCGTGCGTGAAGGTCGTCTGGCCGCCCTCGTAGAGCGCTGTCGTCAACTGGGCCGTCCGGGAACCAACCGTCTTCGACGGCGCGGCGGATTCGGCGCTTATGATGTGGCGGCGCATTGGATGGCCCTGCTCCTCTATAATAATGGTTTGTACGCATTTCGTGCAATGCCATAGCGCGAATTGCGCACTAACAATAACAAACTGGCCGACCCCGGCGGCATCGTGATTCCTACCGGCTAAGGTGATTCTGGGTGCGAATCTAAGGGAAACGCACCGGTCCTCTCGTCTTATTTGCCTGATTTCCTTCCACCCGGCGCGCCCGTATGCTGAGGCTAGCACAGACCGCGACCATGCGAACGCGGGTGTAGCGGCAGGCTGGCGGGCCGATGAAAATGAGATGCCGGAACGAGCGGGGCGGGGCGCTGATGGAAGGGGCGCTCATCTTTATTCCACTCTTCGCGATGATGATGGCCATCGTTGACTTCAGCTTTGCCATCTTTCTGCGAAGCACCTTTCAGCACGCGGTAAGAGAAGGTGTGCGGTATGCGGTGACCTACCAGACGCAGAGCGGCATGGGGCACGACGCATCGATCCGTGAGGTCGTGCGGCGCCAGTCGATGGGTTTCCTGAATGGGCGTGAGAACCTGATCAACATCGAATACTGCGATCCGGCCACGCTCGCGTGCAACGTGAGCAATGAACCCGGCAACATCGTTGAGGTTTCAATCGAAAACTACCGGTTCGGATGGTTGGCTTCCCTGTTGCGTGACGCCAACCCGTTAAGCATAACAGTGCGCGCTTCGGACCGGATGGAGGGACTGCCCGGCGGCGTCAATCCGCCTGCAAGGTGACGGGTATGAGAAATCGGCGCAATCACCGTCGGCGAGGCCAGTCATTGGTGGAATTCGGCTTCTGCATGGTCTTTCTTATGCCGGTTCTGCTCGGAACGTTTTCTATCGGCTTGAGCCTCGGCAGAAGCATTCAGGCGAGCCAGATCAGCCGCGACGCGGGTCATATGTACGCGCGCTATGTGGATTTTTCGCTACCTGGCAACCAGGACATTATCGTACGGCTGGCGCGCGGCATGGGCATGACGCGCACCGGTGGAAACGGCATTGTGATCCTTTCACGTATCACCTTTGTCAGCCAGGATGACTGCGCCGGCTCCGCGCTCTCGCCGGGCCAATGCACGAACGCGGATCAACATGTCGTCATTCATAGGATTGTGATTGGGAACCGGCAACTGCGCGCCAGCGCTTTCGGCACGCCGACCCCGTCTACCATCAACGCGGACGGCAGCATCAACGCCCCCGTGTACCTGACCGATCTGAATGCGCGTGCAGGCAACTTCGGCACGCTCCTCCGGCTGGCGCCGGGCGAATTCGCTTATGTGGCGGAGGCGTTCTTCCCGTCGAATGACCTGACGGTTCCGGGTCTTCAAAACGGCGGTGTCTACGCGAGGACGATTTACTGATGCGGACTCAATACGCGCAGCCATCTACAACCAGACGCCGGCAGCGAGGGATCGCGCTGGTGCTAACGTCGCTATTGATCGTGTTCCTGATGGCATTTGTCGGACTGGCGATAGACGCAAGCCTCGCCTATGCCGCCAAGGCCCGGCTGTCCGCTGCTGCGGACGCGGCTGCCATCGCCGCGGCGCGATCCCTGAACCTCGGCTTGACCATGGCCGAGCAGGAAGCGAGTGCGATAGCGCGAGCCCGGGCTTTTTTTGCTGCGAATTTCCCCGATGGGCACCTGATGACGCGCGGCCTCGACGTGGATGTTTCTGTCGCCGAAACTGCGTACCGGACGCGAACGGTTTCGGTATCCGCGTCGGTGAATTCTCCGGCGATGTTCATGCGCGTTTTGGGATTCGATGGCATGACCATTCAGGCCGAAGGCCGCGCTTCGCGCCGGGACGTAAATCTCATCATCGTGCTGGATCGCTCAGGGTCGCTCCAGCAGACCGACTCCTGTGAACCCATGAAGGCGGCTGCCAGAAACTTCGTTCGCCAGTTTGCTCCCGGGCGCGACCGCCTGGGATTAATCGTGTTCCAGACCGGCGTGTACAGGGCGTTCGCTCCTTCCATGAACTTCCGGAGCGGCAGTCCAAATCTGGAAAGCCTCATTTCCAACATCCGCTGCGCGGGCAACACAAGCCTGGCGCAAGGCCTCTCGATGGGTTATCAGGAACTGCGCGACCTGGCGGAACCCGGAGCGTTGAACCTGATCGTGCTCTTTACCGACGGTCTTGCAAACGGTCTGGTAGCGGATTTCCCGATGCGTTATACATCCGATGTGCGGTATGGAGACGGCTCCGGCAGCTACAGCTCGAATTCCCGGACCTACGACATGCTTCCGAGCCCCTGCCAATGGGTGAATCCACCGGTGCATCCGACTGAGCCGCAAAGCTTCGACGAAAACCACTTGGGTAAGAAGTTCTCCGCGCCTTGGAACCCGGCTTGGGTGCCTATCGCCCAAGTTGCGACGAAGCGGGGAGTTCTGACCCGCAGCGGAGTTGGCTCCACGGGCAACACCAGCGGGCTCTATCAGGAATCGTTCTCTTCTGTAAGCACGACGAGCAGCATCCCTATCATTACGGACAACCAGGGATGCGGCTTCTCCAATGCGGCCAGGGTACGCCGCGATATCGCCTATATACCCGACCAGGATGCCTTCGGCAACGCTACCGATTGCTGCCGCTACAACATGGGTACGGAACGATTCACTTCAGGTCCTTATACCGGCCGGATCCGTCCCGACAAGCCGTCCGCTGTCCTCAAAGCGGGTGCCAACGCATTGGACAGCGCCGGCCGCCGCATCCGGCAGGACGATCAATACAATGTGGTGGTTTACACGATCGGCCTCGGTGATTTCGATGCCAACGAGCCGCCCGACGAGACGCTCATGCGGCGCGTTTCCAACGATCCGTCCAGTCCCATCTACGACTCTAGCCGTCCCGAAGGGCTGTATGTATTCGCTCCGAACAACACACAGCTCAACCAGGCGTTTGCGCGTGTCGCGTCGGAGATTCTCAGAATCGCCAAATGAGTTTCGCGGGATGGGATCTGGTATCCTAAAAAATCCCGCGAAATATGGCTCAGGTGTTTCCTTTTCAACCCTACCGGTATAGTGCTTCCGCCGGTTCTCTCGACACGCTGGTCACGCAGCCTTATGACAAGATCAGTCCCGCGATGCAGCAGCGCTATCTGTCGCTCAGCCCGTACAACCTGGTCCGCATCATTTTGGGCCAGCGCCGCGATTCCGACAACGAAGCGGATAACGTTTATACGCGTGCGGCGGCGCATCTGAACTCCTGGCTTGCTTCGGGCGTCCTTGTTCAGGATAAGGAGCCTGCCTTCTACGCGTATTCCCAGGAATTCGAAATTCCCGACACCGCCGAACGCCTGGTGCGAGCCGGATTTATCGGGCTCGGCGCTGTCGAAGAGTATGAAGCCGGTGTGGTGCACAGGCATGAGAAGACGCTGTCCGGTCCCAAGAAAGATCGGATGGAATTGCTTCGCCACACGCGTTCGCATTTCGGCCAGGTGTTTATGTTGTATCCGGATGCGGAAAATGCGATTGATGCGATTCTAGGCCAGGTGATGTCCGGCCCGGCGGACGCGGAGGTGAACGACGAGTACGGGGCCGTGCACCGGCTATGGAAAATATCGGACACAGGCCGGGTTGCGAGCATTCAGCAGCTCATGTCCGATAAGAAGCTGGTGATTGCCGACGGTCACCACCGCTATGAAACGGCTCTGGCCTTCTCGCGTGAGCACCCGGAGCTTCGCGATGCTCAACGGGTGATGATGACGTTCGTCAACATGTATTCACCCGGTCTGCGTATTCTGGCTACGCATCGCTTATTAACCGGCTTGCCTTCCTTCTCCATTGGGGAGTTCCAGCAAAAGGCATCTACGCGTTTCCGCTGCACCCCATTGAAAGATACGGGGGAGTTGAAGGCGCGCTGGAGCGAACCTCACGAAAATCTGGTGCGGT
>DASTMK010000352.1:0-3833 GCA_035714225.1 Bryobacteraceae bacterium
ATTCTTTTTCCCGCGGGTGCGCGGAACGGCGGCATTCGTCGGGGTTCTGGCAGGCGAAGCAGCCATCCTCGGCGCGAGCCAACTTACCCAGGTCTCATTCCTCTGGTACAACGTGATTGGCGCCCTGGTGGTGATCGGAACGGGCCTGTTGGTTTCCGCCCTATGGACTCGAAACAAGCCCGTTCATACTTGAAGCGCAGCGATCTCCACACGAGTTCGAGCCCCTCCCACCACCACAATTCCAGACTCCGTCACGTGATGACGGAGCCGGTCGAGTTCCAGATCGTATCCAATCGTATCTTCCTCCGGAACGTGAACATTCTTATCGAGGATGGCCCGCCGTACCTTGGACCTGCGGCCGATATCACAGTTGTCGAAGATCACCGAATCGTCGACGAGCGCTCCGGTGTGGATCCGGACGTTACGGCCGATAATGGAATTGCGGACGATACCGCCTGCCAGAATGGAGCCGCCGGAAACGATGGAATCCACTGCCTGCCCCCTGCGCCCTTCCTCGTCGAAGGTGAACTTCGCCGGGGGATCCTGGTAACTTCCGGTGCGCAACGGCCAGTGGCGGTTATACAGGTTCAGTGCGGGAGAAACCGCACGCAGATCCATATTGGCGTCGTAAAACGCATCGATAGTTCCCACATCGCGCCAGTACGCCGGAGAATCTTCGGGATCTCCGGGAATCCGGTTGGTCTGAAAATCGTAGGCGTACAGGGAAGCCTGGCCAATCAGACGGGGCAGGATATCGCGTCCGAAATCGTGTGAGCTGTTCTCGCTGCGGGCGTCTTCGTACAATTCGCGGAGTAGAACACCGGTGGAGAAAACATAGTTTCCCATCGACGCGTATACACGTTGCGGGTCGCCCGGCATGGTAGGGGCGTCCGCCTTTTTCTCGATGAAGGAGAGAACGGAATGATCCGCCGCGGCCTCAATGACGCCGAACTCCCGCGCCTGGTCTTTGGGTACCGGGATTGCCGCAATCGAAACATCAGCCCGCTTTTGCACGTGAAATTCGATCATTTCCCGAATGTTCATGCGGTAGATGTGATCCGCCCCGAAGATGACTACGAGGTGCGGGTCCGCCTGCTCGATGAGGTTGATGTTCTGGTAGATCGCATCCGCCGTGCCGCTGTACCATGTCTCGCTGGGAGTGCGCATCTGTGCGGGAACGGGAATGATGAAATGTTTCTTCAGGACGCCGCTCAGCTCCCAACCATCCCGGATGTGTTGCAGCAAAGACTGGCTCTTGAACTGAATGAGGACGTAAATCGAATAAATGCCGGAGTTAATAAGATTACTCAGAACAAAATCAACAATCCGGTATCGTCCGCCGAATGGCACGGCCGGTTTGGCGCGCTCCTTCGTAAGTGGAAACAGGCGGGTTCCCTTCCCGCCGGCCAGGACAAAGGCAAGCACTCGAAGTTCCATTTATCGGCTCCAGGTAGTGCACAAACCACATCCGTAGCAAACATCATTTTGTCAGCCGCCTCGCTTCAAATCAACATCGAAATGTTTTTTAAACCCCGGCAGCCGCCGAGACGATTCGCTGCGCTTCTTCGATAATCGCATCAAGGTGCGGCTCACCCCGAAAGCTCTCCGCGTAGATCTTGTAAATGTTCTCGGTGCCTGAAGGACGTGCTGCAAACCAGCCATTTTTACTTTGGACCTTTAGCCCACCTATCGCCGCGCCATTAGCGGCGCGCGTGATTTTCGCTTCGATGGGCTCGCCCGCCAGTTCTTTCGCCGTCACCGCTTCCGGGGTTAAACGAGCCAACGCCTTCTTCTGCTCTGGAGTGGCCGGAGCATCGATGCGGCGATAGACGGGAGAACCGAAGCGTGCCGTCAGCTCCGCATAGTGCTCACCCGGGTCTTTGCCCGTACGGGCCGTGATCTCGGCCGCGAGCAGATTCAGCAGAATGCCATCCTTGTCCGTGGTCCACACGCTGCCAGCACGCTCGAGGAAACTTGCCCCGGCACTCTCTTCGCCTCCGAAGCAATAGGATCCGTTGAACAGGCCATCTGCAAACCACTTGAAGCCCACCGGCACTTCGGCTAATTGCCTGTGATGCGCTGCCACCACGCGGTCGATCATGCTGCTGCTCACCAGCGTCTTCCCAACAGCCGCCCCGGCCGGCCATCCGGGACGGTGGCTGAGAAGATAGTCGATCGCGGCCGCCAGGTAATGATTCGGATTCAGGAGCCCGGAGGAACGCGTTACGATGCCGTGACGGTCGGAATCCGGATCGTTTCCGAAGGCGACAGCATACTGGTCTTTCAGCCTGACGAGATTCGCCATCGCATACGGGCTGGAACAGTCCATGCGGATCTTCCCATCGTGATCCAGCGTCATGAATCCGAAGGTCACGTCCACATGAGGATTGACTACCGTAATATCGATACCGTATTTCGCAGCGATTGGTTCCCAATAAGCAAGCGAGGCGCCGCCGAGGGGATCGGCCCCGATTTTGAGGCCGGAACGCCCGATGAGATCCATGTCAATCGCAGCCTTCAACTCGTCTACGTACGGAGTAACGTAGTCGTAATAGTAGGTCGTCGATGCCTGCCGGGCGCGAGCGAGCGGCCACCGCTTCGCTTCGCTATTGCGGGCCCGAAGCAGAGCGTTGGCTCGTTGCTCCACCCAGCCGGTAATATCGGTTTCCGCCGGCCCGCCATTCGGGGGATTGTATTTGAAACCTCCGTCTTCGGGGGGATTGTGCGATGGACTAATGACGATGCCATCCGCCAGATCATTCCGGCGGCCGCGGTTGTGCATCAGAATGGCCCGGGAGATTACCGGAGTGGGTGTGGCTCCATCATTCTCCTGCAGGAAAACGTCGACCTGATTCGCCGCCAGCACTTCGAGCGCAGTCCGCTGAGCGGCGGCCGAGAGGGCGTGCGTGTCTTTGCCCAGGAATAGCGGCCCGCCGATCTCTCTGTCGCGCCTCAGGTCGCAGATCGCCTGGGTGATCGCGACGATATGGGCTTCTGTGAAAGTGCCTTTCCCCGGCGTTCCGCGGTGCCCGCTGGTACCGAAGGCAACAACCTGGTTCGGGTCCTCGAGATCGGGGTAAGTCTCGCAATACGCTTGCTCCAGCTTCACCGGGTCGATCAGCATGTCGCGAGTCGCCGGTGTTCCGGCTTTGGGGTGGATAGGCATCTTGGCTCCTCTGGCGTTGTGTCCCGGCATTGCCGCTTCCTCGCGGTCGCGGCTCCGTAAGCATTGTGCTTTCAACGGATCCGATGCCGAGCCGCGACCACCAGGGAGCGGTTTGAGTGGCTGATTTACGCGAAATAATCTCTGACCTTATCGAACAGGCCCTTTTCGTCAGGCTCGTTTTCCGCAGGCAGCGTTTCGAGCAGATCCTCGAAAAGCTTCCTTTGCTCGCGCGTGAGCTTCCTGGGGATCTTCACATCGATACGCACGTAAAGATCGCCCCTCCCGTGCCCGTTCAGATAGGGGACGCCCTTGTTCCGCAACTTGATTTCCGTACCGCTCTGCGTCCCTTCGGGTACCTTGATGCTTTCCAGCCCGTCGAAAGTCAGAACGTGTATCTCGGTTCCAAGCGCTGCCTGAGCTACATTGATGGGAACCGTACAGTGAAGGTCGTTCTCGCGCCTGGAAAAGACGGGATGTTCCTTCACGCGCAGGAACACGTACAGGTCCCCGTTCGGTCCGCCGTTCGCCCCCGGCTGTCCTTCGGATGGCAGTCTAAGGCGCGTACCATTGTCCACACCGGCCGGAATGGTGACCTTCAGCTTGCGCTCGACACGGATACGGCCTTCGCCGCCGCACTCCTTGCACGGCCGGCGAATAATTTGCCCCC
>DASTMK010000353.1:0-5239 GCA_035714225.1 Bryobacteraceae bacterium
TTCCTGGTAACCCAGCTCAGAAAAGCTGAAGATCGAGTCCACCATCTGCTGCGTGAACTCGCGGCGCGCCTCCACCATTTCGACCGCCGCCTGCTTGAGAGTTTCAAGAGACGGGGGCTGCGCCGCGACAGGAACCAAGCCTATAAGAGAAAGAAATAGGAACCGTGCTTTCATAGTCATCTCGCCTTCCCACCTGTACGCAAGCCGGCAGAATCCCTCTTGGCATGACGTCAGGGTTAGAGCCAACAATAATATCAGGCCGGCAGGTCGCTTATGGCGCGCTTCCGGCGGAGGCTCTTTTTTCGATCTTTTTCGTGGCCTTGTGCGTAACAAAAGTGAGGAATCATTCTATGGCTAGAAACGGAAGGAAAGGCCGGGGCCGCTGGATCCTGCTGGTTGTCCTCGTCGTCGTGCTCGGCGGTGCCTTTTTCGGCCTGCGGGCGGCGTTTAAACCGGATAACAGTATCGATTCATCCAAAATAGCGACTGTCGAGATGGGCGACATCGCCCGATCCGTGGTCGCAACGGGCAAAATCGAACCGCGCTCAAAGGTAGAGATCAAATCGAAAGCCAGCGGCATTGTCAAAAAGATCTACGTCGACTACGGAGATCGTGTCAGGGAGGGCCAGGTCCTCGTCGAATTGGACAAAGAGGAATTGGAAGCCCGGGTTCGTGAGATGACCGCCACTCTCCAGGCAGCCCAGGCGGCCGAGGAAGCCGCGGGCGCCGCATTGGAAAGGAACAAGGTAGAAGCGCTAGGCCCGGATATTCCTTTTCTGAAGTCCTCCTGGGAACGCGCCAAACAACTCGACAACCAGGGGCTGATTGCCAAAACGCTGCTCGAAGACGCCGAGAAAGCGTATCAACTGGCCCTGAATAGACAGATGACGGCATCGCGCAATGTGGCAGTCACCCGGGCGGAATTGGCAAAGGCAAAAGCCCAGGTCGCACAGGCCCGCGCAGCGCTCGAACGGGCCCAGGAAGATTTGCGTAACTCGACGATCGTCAGTCCTATGGATGCGCTGGTGCTTTCCCGCGACGTGGAAGTGGGCGACGCTGTGAGCTCCATCCTTGTACTTGGCTCGCAGGCCACTCTGGTGATGACGCTGGGAGATGTGACCGACGTCTATGTGCTGGGAAAGGTGGATCAGGCCGACATCGGGAAGGTGTATCTCGGGCAACGGGCCCGCATCGTCGTCGAGTCCTTCAAAGAAAAGAAATTCGAGGGCGCCGTTACCAAGATTTCCCCGCTCGGCGTGGAAAAGGATAACGTCACCACATTTGAGGTGCGAGTCTCTATACGGAACCCGGATGGAACGCTGAAGGCGAACATGAGCGCCAATGCCGAGATCCTGCTCGAAGAAAAGAAGGGGGTTCTGTTGATCCCGGAGACTTCCGTGGTCTACGACCGCAATCGGAACACTTCTGTTGAGGTTCCGGATGCCGCGAGTAAGAACGGGAAACGCAGCATACCGGTCCGCCTCGGTATTTCAAATGGCGTCAAAACGGAACTGGTTTCCGGACTGAATAACGGCGATAAACTGATCCTGCAATAGGACTCCGGCTACTTCGCAGCCGTCTTCTTCCAATCCCTGTCCGTCACCAGCTCCGCGTGTTTTCGCCGGAAGGTCGATGCGACGTGGCAGTTCCAACAGATGGGAACGTGGCTGCTAAATGTCTCCGGCAACGCTTCGGCCGGTACATCGCTCCATTCGTAACTCACACCGTCTGCGGCGAGAAAACAGGGTTTGTGCTCCATCCAGTTCATTTCGTCCAGCGGCTTCCCGCAGAGGACGCAGCTTTTGCCGGCGTACCAGTTCACGAGAATATTCCGTACGAGACAGCTTTCCGGCGCAGTCTCAATCTGGCGCAGGCACTCCTGCCCGCAGTTCTGCTTTTCGGGCCACCGTGAGCAGTCTTTCAGGCGCAGGCCTGCCTGTCCACGCGCCATCACAGCGCGCCTCGCATTCACCACGACGGCTGCCGGCGCATGGTTTTCCGGGCAATCGATCAGGCGTTCCCCGCGAAACCTGAAATAGGTTTTGATGGGTTTTCGAAAGACCAGGTAAGCCAATCCGAGGGCCAGGATGGCTAACAGAAGATATACGGCGGTCATACTGAGTCGCCTCCTTGATTTACTTCCTTGCAATAGCCGGACCAACCTATAACTCCTCCGGCAACCAGTGCTTACACCAATCGCTTCAGATTCTTCTGGGGCTTATGCCTCACCGGCTGGGGTGTTT
The DNA here is from genome assembly GCA_035714225.1 of Bryobacteraceae bacterium. Classification (GTDB taxonomy): domain Bacteria; phylum Acidobacteriota; class Terriglobia; order Bryobacterales; family Bryobacteraceae; genus CAADGY01. The sequence goes on from DASTMK010000353.1 coordinate 2,244, forward strand.
TCCCTACAATAGTTAGCTTGTACAAGGACCTGAGGATTACCGTCATCATTCCATGCCTGAACGAGGAGCAGGGGGTCGAACAGGTATTACGGCGCATGCCTTCTTTTGTGGACGAGGTCATCGTGGTCGACAACGGGTCGACGGACCGGACTTCCGAGGTGGCACGCAGTTTTGGCGCACACGTCATTCGTGAACCGGTCCGCGGTTACGGCAGAAGCTACAAGAAAGGTTTCGCCCACGCCAGCGGGGACATCATCGTAACTCTGGACGGCGACCATAGCTACCCGCCCGACGCTATTTCCTACCTCCTTGAAGCGTTCCTGCACCTGGAGGTGGATTTCCTTAACGCATCGCGCTTCCCTGTCCGTGACCGGCGTGCCATGAGCTTCAAGCACTACATCGGCAATCTGATTCTTTCCATCGCGATGTCCCTGCTTTACTTTCGATGGGTACGGGATTCGCAATCGGGCATGTGGGTCTTCCGCCGGTCGATTCTGAAGGACATGGTGCTCGAGTCCGACAGCATGGCATTTTCCGAGGAGATCAAAATCGAGGCGTTAAAGAATCCACGTATCCGTTTCGAAGAGATCTCCATCCTCTATTCATCACGGCTCGGAGAGATCAAACTGAATCCCTGGCGGGACGGTTTTCACAACCTTTTTTTCCTGGTCCGCAAGCGGTTTACTCGAAGAGCGAGGTCCTGATGATGGGCGGAGTAACAGTGGTCATTCCGCACTGGAACCGCCATGAGCTCCTTGCTTCCGTTTTGGCCGATCTGCGAACACAAACGTATCCGATCGACGAAGTGCTGGTAGTGGACAACGGCTCCACCGACGGATCTCCCGAAGTGGCCGAAGCCCTGGGCGCCAAAGTTGTGCGCCTTCCCTCGAACCGAGGTTTCGCCGCCGCGGTGAACCGGGGCATTGACGAGTGCCGCTCGGAGCTGGTCGCCATTCTAAACAACGATGTCCGTCTGTCCCCGGAGTGGCTGCACCGGTTGGTTAATGCACTCGACGATCCTGCAATTTCCTTTGCGACCGGAAAGCTGTTGAATGCGAACCACAAGGGATATCTGGATGGCGCGTTCGATCTGCTCTCGCGGGCAGGCTGTGCGTGGAGGGCGGGGAACGCGCGTTCCGACGGCCCATCATGGTCCACGCCGTGCCGGATCTTTTCCGCTCCGCTGACGGCAGGCCTGTTTCGTGTCGAGCTCTTCCGGGCCATCGGGAAGCTCGATGAACGCTACATCTCGTACATGGAAGATGTTGATCTCGGGCTGCGGTGCGCGCTGAACGGCCGTTCGGGCCTATATGTGCCGGATGCCATTGCCTGGCATGCCGGCAGTGCGACGCTGGGCGCCTGGAGCCCGGACGTGGTCCGTCTGATCGCTCGCAACCAGGTCCTGCTGACCGCAAAACATTATCCGGGCAAGCTTGTTGTTCGGTGGTTTTGGGCTATTTTAGTAGGACAGCTTCTCTGGGGTGTAGTGGCCCTGAGACACCGCGCACTCTTCGCATTCCTTCGTGGAAAAATAGCGGGACTCGCTTCTTCGATTCCGATGCGGCAAAGCAGTGCCCGCGCGGACCCTGTTCGCCTCCGCGAAGTGCTGGAGGCGAATGAACGAAACATCCGTGAGCTCCAGCGCCAAACAGGCTTCGATCTCTACTGGCGGATCTACTTCGGATTGACATGAGCAAAACCGCCATCCTCGTGGTGACACACAATTCCGAACGTGTGATCGGCACGTGTCTCGATGCGTGTGCGCGATATTCGAAAGCTCCCGTGCTGGTGGTGGATAACGCTTCGGAAGACGCCACGGCCGCTGTGGTCCGTTCGAGAACCGGCATCCGGCTGCTCGCCAACAGTCACAACCGGGGTTTTGCCGCCGCGGTGAATCAGGGCATGGCGGCATTGGATGCGGCGAATGTTCTGTTGCTGAATCCGGATGTCGCGCTTCGGACTTCGATTGATTTATTGGAGCAAGCCTGTGAACACGGCGCGGCGGCAGCCGCCGGCTTGCTGACGGACGAAGCGGGAAGGCCACAGGCCGGTTTCTCCGTGCGGCGGCTGCCTACTCCTTGGGCTCTCACTTTTGAAGTGATGGGACTGAACCGGCTGTGGCCCGGAAATCCGGTGAACCGGCGGTACCGTGCGCTCGACTGGAACGCAACCGAACCCGCCGAAGTGGAGCAACCCGCCGGCGCGTTCCTGATGCTCCGCCGCGACGTCTGGGCAACATTAGGAGGCTTTGACGAGCAGTTTCATCCTGTGTGGTTCGAGGATGTCGATTACTGCAAGCGTCTGCGCGACCACGGTCTCACCATCCAATTCGTGCCGCAGGTGCGCGCCTTCCATGAAGGGGGCCATTCCGTCTCGCGCCTGCCATGGGGATGCCGACAGGTGTACTGGTATGTTAGCCTGCTAAAGTACGCGTCCAAGCACTTCCGTGCCTCCGAAAGGCGTCTGGTGAGTGCGGCAGTTATTTTAGGATTTATTCCCCGCTTGGTCACGGGGATCCTTTCGGGCCGGAGGGCACAAACCATAAAAGCTTTTTTTGCAGTGGTAAGGTTTGCTGTGCCGTTGCTGTTGCCACGTGGAAATTCAGGCCGTATTTCGCCTGATGCTTCCCCGGCAGCCGGGCAGCGAGTCCGGCGATGAGAGGACGCGGTTAACGGTCCCGGTCGAAAAAAAACTCACAATAAATGCGCAACTACCTGATCTCAGTCACAATCGTGACTTACAACAGCGGCCGTTTTATTAAGACATGTTTGGAGTCGGTACTGGAGCAGAAGTGTTCGGAGAAGGAGATCATCGTTGTAGATAATGGATCTACCGACGGCACATGCGACATCCTCGAGCAGTTCGAGGACCGCTGCCGTGTGATCTACAACCAGGAAAATATCGGGTTCGCGGCAGCGCAAAATCAAGCCATTCGCCTGTCCTCGGGAGAGTGGATTCTGACACTCAACCCGGATGTTCTGCTGCTGCCCAATTTC
>DASTMK010000354.1:0-3708 GCA_035714225.1 Bryobacteraceae bacterium
AATGCGTTCCTGGGCACCGATATTATTGAGCGCGGCAGGGCTTGCTCCCGCTCTGGTAGCCCAGACCTCAGTGTCACTGGAACCGTCGGTCGCTTCACCTGCTGCAGTTGGAACTTTGGTCACATGGACGGCAACGGTATCCGACGGCGCGAACCCTGGTACGCTTTGGTACCGCTTTATTATCAGGGGCTTCGATCCGCGGCCTCGTATCGTCAAAGATTTCGGTCCGGATAATAGCTTCCGGTGGGCTGCCGGAGAGGCCGAAGGCTTCTACGCGATCGAGGTCCGTGTTCGAAACAGAGACACAGGCGAGCAAATGGAGGCGGTGGCCCCTTTTCAGGTCGTTTCGAACGTGACTTCCGGCCAGCCTGTTGCGAAAACCACGTCTCACCCACTCGTGTGGCTTTACAGCGCACCGCCATGTCCCTTGGGTGCCAGCATGTTCGTCTACTTCCAGGCCGCCGGAGTAGAGCCGGGCACCGCGGATGCTCTCCATCGCACGCCCGCGAAACAATGCAACGGGCTCTTCAGCATGAATTTCCATATCGCCGGAATCCGGCCGGCCACTCCGTATCATGTCAAGCACGTTATCGAGCGGAACAGCCTGTTCTCCGAAGGGCCGGTGCTGCAATTCACGTCCGGAGAAGCGCCGGACCATCTTCCGGTGCACACCGTAAGCGAGGGATCGTTTACTTCGTCAAACCAACGTGTTTTCCTCGCGGGCTCTTTGTTTACCAACTTTGTCGCAACCGACCTTGAGGGGAACCTGATCTGGTATTACCCCGAGGTAATTACTTTTCTCACCCGCCCGGAACCCGGCGGCTACTTCTTCGGAATCAACGAAGACGAATCCGGAGACCAATCGAAGCAGATCGTACGCATGTTCGATCTGGAGGGAATCACGGTATTCGAAACGAACGCAGCGCGAGTCAACGAGCAGTTGACAGCAGCGGGAAAACGTCCGATCAACGCATTTCACCATGAGGCCCGGCGGTTGTCGAACGGTCACATCCTGGTTCTGGCAGGCGTGGAGCAAATCATGCAGAACGTCCAGGGGTCCGATTCCGCAAACATCCTGGCGGACATGATTATCGTATTGAATAGAAACCTGGAAGTGGTCTGGACCTGGGATGCTTTCGACCACCTTGATGTCCAGCGAGCGGCCACCATGGACGACATGTGCACTCCGGGAGTCTGCCCCCCGCTGTTTCTGGCGCCGGAAGCGAAAGACTGGTTGCACTCGAACTCCGTGGCCGAAACACCCGACGGAAATCTGCTTTTATCGATTCGCAGCCAGGACTGGGTTATCAAGATCGACTACCAGAATGGACAAGGCTCGGGAAATGTGTTGTGGCGCCTTGGGAAAGACGGGGATTTCCGAATCGACTCCTCGGACCCCGATCTCTGGTTTTCCCACCAGCACGATGCCGAGTATGAGTCCGACGGCACACTCACAATCTTCGATAACAGCAATGTCAGACAAGCCGCAAATCCGGAAGCCAATAGCCGCGGGCAGGTATACAGACTCGATGAACAGAACCGCGTAGCAGAACTGGTGATGAATGCCGACCTGGGCTACTACGCTTTCGCGCTCGGCTCAGCCCAAAGACTGGAAAACGGCAACTATTTGTTCGACGCCGGGTTCCTGCTGGACGGCGCCGGTATCTCGTTGGAAACAGACGCTAACGGCAATACGGTCCATGCCATAAAGAGCTCCGCTCCGGAATACCGTACTTTTCGGTTAAAAGACATGTATACTCCATAACAAAGGGTTATGGTTCCGGATCGTAACGGGAGCCGGCGCGCGTTCCTGAAAGGCGCGGCGCTGGCGGCAATGGGTGTGTCCCTCCGCGCGCAGTCGCGGCCGCCAAATATCGTATTAATTTATGCCGATGACCTCGGCTATGGAGATCTGAGTTGTTATGGATCGGGCATTGCGACGCCGAACCTGGATAGGATGGCGGAAGAAGGAGTGCGGTTCAACCACTTCTATTCCGCCAGCTCCGTCTGTTCGCCATCACGCGCCGCATTGCTGACAGGCCGTTATCCCACTCGGGTGGGTGTGCCGCGGGTGCTTGGTCCGGAGGATAATTCCGGAATTCCATCGTCGGAAACGACGATTGCCCAGATGCTGAAGACCGCCGGGTACAGAACCATGTGCGTCGGCAAATGGCATCTCGGCTCCCGGCCGGAGTTCATGCCGGTCAACCGCGGCTTTGACGAGTATTTCGGCATTCCTTACAGCAACGACATGTGGCCGCGGCCGCTGATGCGAAACAACGACGTCATCGAGCGCCCGGCGACCCTGGAGACACTGACCGAACGCTACACGCTTGCCGCGGAGGATTTCATTGCCCGCTCGCAAGATTCGCCATTCTTCCTTTACATGCCGCACACCGCGCCTCACATACCCTTGGCGGTATCGCCACGATTCACCGGCGGTTCCGGCCATGGTGCCTATGGCGACACGGTTCAGGAGCTCGATTGGAGTGTGGGCCGTATTCTGGAGACGCTCAAGGAGAGGGGCTTGGACGAAAATACGCTCGTAATGTTCTCGAGCGATAACGGCCCGTGGTATCAGGGCAGTGCCGGCAGATTACGCGGCCGTAAAGGCGACAGCTACGACGGCGGAATGCGCGTTCCCTTCATTGCAAGGTTCCCTGGCCGCATTCCATCCGGGCAGACCTCGAATGCCCTGGCCACCACGATGGATGTTCTGCCGACGGTAGCGCGGTTGACCGGGGCATCTCTTCCTGCGGCTCCGCTGGACGGTATCGACATCTGGCCGTTGATGACGAACGTCACCGATAATTTGCCCCGTGAAGTGTTCCTCTACTTCAACGACATTTACCTGCAATGTGCACGCCTGGGTCCGTGGAAGCTGCATATGGCCCGATACAACGTTCCGATGTTCACACCGGTCCCGGAACGCGGACGCTGCAATCTGCCACTTCCTTACCCGGAACTTTATAATCTTGTTGCCGATCCCACTGAGGCCTACGATCGCGCCAGAAGAAACCCCAGTGTGGTCAATGAAATTCGCGAGCGCGTGGAACGGCTCATCCGGACTTTCCCGGATGACGTTTTCTATGCCTATTCGGACACCCAGCGGCGGAAAGTGCATGATACCCCCGCCGATGCCCTTCCTATCGAGAAGATTGACTGATTTCCGCGGCGGGGCCGATTCCTATTACGCCGGTTTCTCGCACACCATCGCCACGGCAGTCAGGTTGGAAGCGTAGCGCCGGAACATCCGCCGCATCGAGAGAACACGCCGGCGCGCCTTCGGCCTGCGGAGCAGGTTGAAGGCGATACGCAAGACGCCGCCAAGGCCTTCATCGGCCAGTACTCGCTTCGGCTCGAGCAGATGCATCGGCACCGTCGTCTGCCATGTCACTTTGAAGCCGGCCTCTTCCATGAGTTCCTTCCATTCGCTGAAGGTGGCGGGCCGCACACCGACGTGGATATTCATGGACATCTCGCGCTCGATTGTTTTGCGAACGGCAATGTCGATCGAGTCCGGCAGCAGCGCCAGTTCGTGGATGCCGTACCGTCCACCCGGTTTCAGAATTCGAAAAGCCTCGGCCAGAATACGCCGCTTCTGCTCGGGCGTCTGCATGGATAGCATCGCTTCGCCGTACACCAGAGAAGCGCACGCGTCTTCGAGACCCGTGTGATCCGCCGATGCATTCACGATTCTCACGCCGT
>DASTMK010000355.1:0-28896 GCA_035714225.1 Bryobacteraceae bacterium
TCCGCGGCGACGGGTTCGAGCGGGCGAACGCGCGTATAGGAAGCCCGCACCGGCACTCCGGCCCATACGACACTCAGGCGTCTTCGCCAACTCCGCATGTAAACGGCGTAGATCCCGATGAGAGCCACGACGGGAACGGCGATTCCCGCGGCGAGTCCGGCTATGAGCAGCCAATCCGGGCCGGGCGGAGCGGCGAAACCGAGGCTCTGGCGCGTGGACGCGAGAAAACGAATCCAGCCATCCATGAGGGAGAACCAGGCGGCAAGCGCGATGACAGCGAATGCCGCTGAGGCGATCCACAAAAGGTAGCCGAGCATCCGCATAGCCCGGAAGCGGATAGCGGGTATCGCACTGTCGCCAGTCACGATTGGCGTCTCCTTGCTTGAGGGTAAGCGTTTGTGAGCGGCGCGGGCAAGCCCCAACCGTGCATGCGTTTCGCGGGTGGTAGCGGTATGCTCTAGTTATGGCAGAGGGAACAGGCTTCACCACGGTATATCGGTCGGCCGATGCAAGCGCGAAGGAAGATGCCGAGGCTGTTTACGACCTGCTCTCCAGCGCGGGCATGAATGCCGTTCTGCTCGACGAGAAGGCTCCCGGTGTCTTCAGCGGCGCCTATGAGGTCCGTGTCCCTCCCGAGCGCGCAACCGAGGCCGAACAGTTAATCGCGGCGCGCGTCCCTGCCGGGGAGCGGCCGGTGGACACCTCGCGCGATCTTGACCTCGAGACGATTTTCAGCGCCCAAGGAACCACCGCGGAAATGGAGGCCATCGGGGTGAAGAGCATTCTGGAGGCGAACCTGATTCCCACCGTGCTCATCGGCAATAGCGCGCTTCCCGTTCTTCGCTTCGAGGTACGCGTTGCGCGCGAGTGCGCCGATGCCGCGAAACGGGCCATTGCGGAAGCGCGCGCCGCCGGACCCGAGGCCGCCGAAGAGGCACAGCGCGAAGCCGAAGATACGGCGCTGGGCGGTTCCGGGATCTGACCGGTGCGGAATGCCCTATCAACCCATTGAGGATTACGGTGTCGTCGGCAACATGCACACCGTTGCGCTCGCCGGCAGGAACGGATCGATCGACTGGTTCTGCTATCCTAATTTCGATTCACCGAGCGTCTTTGCGGCGATACTGGACCATCAAAAAGGCGGTTACTTCCGGATCTATCCCCTCGAAGAGGAGTTGACCCGGAAACAGCTCTATTGGCCCGGTACTAACGTCCTTGTTACACGATTTCTATCCGTTCACGGCGTGGCGGAGATTGTCGACTACATGCCCGTGAAGGCCACCCATGACGGGGTCGGCTATCACGGGCTGATTCGACGTCTGAAAATGATCCGCGGCGAAATGCGCTTTCGCATGGAGTGTTTTCCGGCATTCGACTATGGACGCGCGAAGCACCGTGTCGACGTCCATGACAACACGGCCCGGTTCCGATCCGGCGCCGTCAATCTCGGACTCGAAGCCGATTTTCCGCTTCAGCGCGAAGGCGACGGCGTGACCGCCGAGTTTGTGCTCAACAACGGCGGAACGGCGAACTTTGAGTTGCACGGTATTTCCGGCGCCGACGACGCTGAGATCGGAATCTCCGATGCCGAGGCGGAGCGCCTTTTCCGTGAGACGGTGCAATTCTGGCGCGACTGGCTGTCGCAGTGCACCTATCGCGGCAGATGGCGCGAGGTTGTTGAGCGCTCCGCGCTGGTTCTCAAGTTGTTGACCTTCGCTCCCACCGGCGCAATCGTCGCTGCGCCGACAACCAGCCTGCCTGAAAGTGTCGCCGGGCCGCGCAATTGGGACTACCGCTACACCTGGATTCGCGATGCTGCGTTCACCCTGTATGCCCTGATGCGCATCGGCTTTACCGGCGAGGCTGCGGCGTTCATGGCATGGGTCGACGACCGGTGCCGCCACCTGGAGCCGGACGGGTCTCTCGAAGTGATGTATGCCATCGATGGCAGCCACGTTCCGGAAGAGATCGATCTCGATCACCTGGAAGGATTCCGCCACTCCCGTCCCGTCCGCATCGGCAACGGAGCCCACAGCCAGTTGCAGCTCGATATTTACGGCGAGCTGATGGATTCGGTTTATCTGTTCAACAAGTACGGAGTGCAGATCCCCTACGAGCAGTGGACCAATCTGCGGCGGCTGACGAACTGGCTTTGCGACAACTGGCGCCGGAAAGATGAGGGCATCTGGGAAGTCCGCAGCGGCGCGCAGCATTTCGTGTACTCGAAGATGATGTGCTGGGTAGCGATTGACCGCGCTTTGCGGCTGGCCGACAAAAGATCGTTCCCCGCCGATCGCGAAAGATGGCTGAAGGTCCGCGACGAGATTTACGAAGACATCCTGCAAAACGGTTGGAGTGAGGAGCGGCAGGCGTTCGTGCAGTACTACGGAAGCGACTCCCTGGACGCATCGGCGCTCATGATGCCGCTGGTTTTCTTCCTGTCGCCGGGGGATCCGAAGATGCTGAAGACCTTGAATGCCATCAACCGGCCGCCGTCGGAGAGAGGTCTGGTCTCAAACGGGATGGTCTACCGCTATAACATCGAGGAAACGCCGGACGGGTTCGCAACGGGAGAGGGGACATTCAATATTTGCACCTTTTGGCTGGTGGAAGCGATGACCAGGGCCGGCGCGGCAGATCGCCGTTACCTGGAAGAAGCGCGCCTGTTATTCGAACAGATGCTGAGTTACGCAAACCATCTGGGACTTTTTTCCGAGCAGACCGGACCACGCGGGGAAGCGCTCGGGAACTTCCCACAGGCGTTCACCCATCTCGCTTTGATCAGCGCCGCTTTCAATCTCGACCGGTCCCTGGGCGCTTCGGGCCGCTAGTATCCCGACCTGGAGATTCGATTTATGACTCGGGACATTAGGGTCTGACCTCACGATGCGTTCGGTAGTCCGTTCTGACCGGTACCATCTCGCGGAACTCGACACGCAGGACAGCTTCGAAATACTTCGGGACCTCACCGGATGCCCCTTTCAGATGCCCAAAGAGCTCGCGCAACCTGGCCGGATCCGTCATATAGTCTACAGCCGCCGCCGTGCCCTCGGTTGCGCTGGCTCCCACCGCGACGATCACTCCACGCCCATTCACTCCAGGCAACCGGCTGATTACCGCAAAATCTTCGATAATCGAACGCTCGGGGTCGTCCGCGTAGCGCCGGCGGAACGCTGCAGGTTCGCCCGTTCCGGGATGCAGATTGGTCACCCCTCCTTGTTCAACGAGGAACGACTGCTCAACGGGAAGGTTGCGGATCTTGGGATTGTACTTCGCGGATCCGAGGATGATCAGGTTATTGTTCCCGATGTCCTCCCAGGTAAGCGCGGAATTACGGCGAAGGCGCAGGTCTACGTTCCAACGAGAGAATAGTTTCGCGAGTCGAAAGGCCGCGGCAGCTTCGCCGACTCCTGTGTAGATATAGGACGCCTGTGTGTCCGGGCTGTCGAAAAGAGTCTGGATCTGCCTGATCCTGGGATCCTCTTGCGCGCTGGCTATATCCTCGTGGCCCGCCCGAACCCGCGCACCACGCATCCGAACAAACATCGGTGTGCCCAGCGAGATGAGGACGGGGCGGCCATCGGCCAGAAGCGGGCGCCAGAACTGCCCCACCTCAACAGGGACAGAGGCGGCCGGGGTTGGCGCGAACTGCCGTCCGGTCAGAAACGCAACAACACAAAGAACCGCCGCTGCCCCAATGAGTCTCCAAGGGCTCGGCCGTTCTACATGCGGCCGTGCCGGTACAGCCGGCAACTGGCGCCCCATTGCATCGAATGCGGGCTGGCGAACGTGCCACGTTAGCGCGAGTTGGCGGCGCGGCAGTTCAATGACGACGGAGTCGTCCTTCCCTTCGCCAACGTAGTACTCCTCGAGCTTCTGCCGTAGCTTGCTGATCGCCACCCGAACCGCTGCATCCTCGCGGGGATCGTAGTTTTCGGGCTTACCGAACAACTCGATACCGACGGTGTACTCTTTCAGGTATTCCGCGCTTCCGTCGAGTGTCTTCCCGGCCAGGTAGGTCAGCAGTTTACGAAAAGACTCGCGATTGCGGAAGGAATGACTGCCGCAGATAAGGTCTATCTGTTGGAAGATATCTTCGGGGCGGATCCGCTCAAGCGCCGGCCTATCAATGGGTTGCATCGCGAGACTACATGTAGTCTACACCTTTTAGACATGTTTAACTTGATTTCGCTTGGCCCGTGGAGCAAACTTAGCCAAATTTTATATTTATGTCAGAGCTCACCCGCCGATCGGTGCTCGGAGCCGCGGCTTCCGCGGTCGTCACGGCTGGACGTCCACAGCCAACGGGCGGACACCGGCCGAACATTTTGTTCATCTGCTCCGACCAGCACTCCGGAGCGGCGCTCGGGGCGAACGGCCACGGGCTTGTCCGCACCCCAAACCTCGACCGGCTTGCCGCCGGAGGCGTGAACTTCCGGAATGCCTATTGCGGCAGCCCGGTATGCGTTCCCGGACGCGCCTCCCTCATGACGGGGAAGTTTGCATCCGACGTGGGTTCGTACTGCAACAGCACTCCCTACAACGGGAGCGAAGGAACATGGGGAACCCGCCTGCGGCAGGCCGGATACGATTGCTGGGCGACGGGCAAAATGGACCTGTGGCTGGGACGGGACTTGGGGTTCCGCGAAGTCGGCACGTCCCACGGACATTCGCAGAATCCCGACGTCACATCGTTGTTTCGCGCTCCGGTTTGCTTCCGCCCGGGCGAGAGGGACAACGTCGATGGGTCCTTCTCTCATCGTCGCGCGCCGGACCAGCCGAAGATCGACGCCGCTCTGGCGTTCCTCCGGCAGGAATCCAAACAGACCGGCAGGGCCTGGTGCGCTTACGTGGGGCTGAGTAAGCCGCACCCGAAGTGGAACGCCGCCGCGAGCTACGAGGGAATGTACCCGCCATCGGAGATGCCTCTGCCGTCATGGCCGGAGGGTTACCTCGAGCGGCGTCATATCGCCTTCCAGATACTCGCGAATTTCAAGAATATTCAGGTCCCGATCTCCAAGGCCCGGATTCGCTTGGCGAGGGCGGCTTATTATGCCTGCATCTCCGAGGTGGATGAACTCATCGGCAGCCTGCTGGCGGAGTTGGAGCGGACGGGCCAGCGCGAGAACACGATCGTCGTCTATACCAGCGATCACGGCGAGATGCTGGGCGACCATGGTCTCTGGCTCAAGAATGTGCTGCTCGAGAACGCCGTCCGGATTCCAATGATCGTCGCCGGGCCTGGTATCCCGAAAGGACGAACCGTCGAGACGCCGGTGTCGCACGTCGACCTGGTCGCGACAATGCTCGATCTCGCCGGCGCAAGCGTTGCCAGCGGCTTGCGCGGACACTCGCTGATACCGGCGGCGCGCGGCGAAAACGGCAGCCATCCCGGTTTCGCGTATAGCGAATCGCATTCGGAGGGCAACTGCACGGGTTCGTTCCTCATCCGCAAGGGCGATTGGAAGTACGTCTATTTCACCGGTGGCGAACCTCTGTTGTTCAACCTGAAAGAGGATCCCGGCGAGTTTCGTAATCTCGCGGCGGATACAAAGAGCGCCGGGATTCGGGAAGAACTGCACGCGCATCTTTGTTCCCTGGTCGACCCCGACAGCGTCACACGAGCTTCGTTCCGCAAACAGCAGTCGGTACTGAAGCAACTCGTAGCCGGGAACTCGCGACAGGAGTTTTACAGGCGCCTGGCGGGCCGGTTGGGGCCCCTACAGGCTCGCATGATTACCGAGCGGCATTACACCACATAAAATGGCACCCACTGGTGAAAAGAAACCGCGAGCTTTTTCAAATTGGGATTTTTTACCGCCGGTTGCGGCGGCGCGCGGCGCGGACCGCGTCAAAAACGCCGTCTTGTTTATTCGGCTTTTCGGATACGCCGCAGGGAAATTCAAGATAGGGGGTTGGTATGAATCGGCATTCGCTGATAGGGATAGTCCCGATCGCGGTCCTGGTCTGCGTCGCGCACGCGCAGGAGTTCCGCGGATCGATATCGGGCACAGTAACAGACGCATCCGGCGGCTCGGTTCCGGGAGCCACTGTCACGGCCATAAACACGTCCACAAATGTCCGTCTGCCAACGACGGCCACATCAACCGGCTCATTTACAATTCCATTCGTGCTGCCTGGGAATTACCGCATCGCGGTAGAAGCCGCGGGTTTCAAGACGGCGATTCGCGAATCTATCGACGTCGAGATTCAGCAGCGGGTCCGTCTGGATTTCGAGTTGGAACCCGGCGTCGTAACGGAGAGCATCACGGTCAGCGCCGAGACCCCGCTTCTCGACACGGCGGATGCCTCGCTTGGCGAAGTTGTGAACCGGCGGCAGATGATCGACCTGCCGCAGGCAGGCAGAAACGCTTACCTTCAGGCTCGTATCGCTCCGGGAATTATGCCGACGGACACGCGCCTGTTTGCGCGCGTCTTCGATAACGGCGCCGTGTCCAATGTGTCTATTAGCGGCGCGCCGCGGCGTTCCAACGACCTGCTGCTGGATGGAATTCCTAACGCGGATTCGACCAACACGGTCGCGTTTGTGCCCACGGTTGAAGCCGTCGAGGAGATGAAGGCACAAACGAATACATACGACGCCGAATTCGGACGTGCCGCCGGAGGCACAATCAATATTACCGTGCGCTCGGGAACAAACCAGTTTCATGGCTCGATGCTCGAGTTCCTCCGCAACGATAAACTGGAGGCCAACAGCTTCTTCAACAATCGCAGCGGACAGCCCAAGCCGCGTCAACGATATAACCAGTTTGGCGCGACTGCCGGCGGCCCCGTATACATTCCGAAGCTCTATGACGGCAGGAACCGCACCTTCATTTTCGGGTCCTGGGAAAGCATCCGCCAGAAAGATCCGGAAGCGATTCTTACGACCGTGCCGACCCTGCTCGAACGCAACGGCGACTTCTCGCAGTCGTTCGACGCGTCGGGACGGCTATTACCGGTCTACAATCCGTTAACGACACGCCCCGATCGGGACAGGCCGGGCCGCTTCATCCGCGATCCTTTCCCGGGCAATGCGATTCCCGCCAGCCTGCAGGATCCGGTTGCACGTAAACTGATGAGTTATTACGGCGAGCCTAACCAGCCGGGCGCCCGGCTCACCTCGGTTGAGAATTTCGCCTGGTCCGGAAGTTCGCCGGACCGATACGACTCCCTGCTCCTGCGCGGCGATCACAACTTCACCGACCGCCAGAGAATCTTCGTGCGCACCTCTACAAGCGTGCGCCCGCGCACGGGCAACAACCTATTCGACAACATCGCTTCGACGCCCGCGACCTCCGAGCGCATCAGCCGCGGCGCAGCGCTCGACTACCTGAACACGTTGACCAGCAGCCTCATGCTGAATCTCCGGTACGGATTTACCCGGTACGGCGACAGTGACGACTTTCAGGACTTCTCCATCGCCGAACTCGGTATGCCGGCATCGCTCGCGGCGGCCGTGAGCAACGCGCACTTCCCGGACATCGGCATCTCCGGCTATGAGGGCCTCGGCGATTCGGGCGACAGCAGAACCCGGCAGAACGTCCACTCGTTTCAGGCAAACATGACGAGGATCGGATCGAGCCATAACTTGAAGTGGGGCTTCGACCACCGGATGTACCAGGCGAATTACCAGGACACCGGCAATGCCTCGGGCAGCTTCAGCTTCAATCCGAACTTCACGCGGGGACCCGATCCGGTTTCCAACACCAACACGGGACACGCTGTGGCGTCGTTTCTGATGGGTACGCCATCGAGCGGCAGCATAGACAACAATGTGCAGCCGGCTTTCTTCAACAAATACTACGGCCTGTATCTGCAGGACGACTTCCGCGTAACACGATCCCTCACTCTCAACCTTGGCCTCCGGTACGAATACGAAACACCGAGGATGGAGCGGCACGATCGCATGGTTCGCGGCTTTGCCTACGATACTCCGAGCCCGATCGCCATTCCGGGCCGGCAGCTCCTGGGGGGCCTTCAATTTGCCGGGGCCGGCGGGGAACCTCGATATCAGTGGAATCCGCAGCGAACGAATTTCGCGCCACGCTTCGGCATCGCCTGGCAGATCGATCCGAGGGTAGTTTTCCGCGCCGGCTACGGGATCTTCCGCGCCGGCGCGTCCGATTTCGGAGGTGGTACCGCCGCTTCTCCCGGATTCAGCGCCACGACGCCGATGGTCACGTCCCTCGATGGGGTTACGCCGGTGCACCGTCTCTCGAATCCGTTCCCGGACGGTCTGCTTGCGCCGATCGGCTCGTCCGAAGGGCTACGCACCCTTACCGGGCAATCCATAGCGTTCGTGGATGTGAACGGGCGCGTTCCGTACACGCAGCAGTTCAGTGCCGGATTCCAGGTGCAAACACCGGGCAACTTCGTGATCGACGCAAGTTACTCCGGCAGCCGCGGGACTGGTTTGTCGATCGGCAACGTCAACATCAACCAACTTCCAGTCGAAGAACTGGCACGCGGCGGGGCTCTGCAGCAATCGGTTCCGAACCCTTTCTTTGGGCAATTCGCTTCGGGCGTGCTGGCGTCCGCCAACACCACGCTCGGGCAACTGCTGCGGCCGTATCCGCATTTCAACTCCGTAACAACCCGCAATCCCACCGTCGGCAACTCGACGTATCATGCGGCGCTACTGAAGGTGGAACGCCGGATGGCGAACGGCCTGACCTTCCTCGCGTCCTATACGGTGTCCAAGCTGATCGACGACGTGGGCGCTCCGCAAAATAACTACAACATCCGCGGAGAGCGGGCGCTTTCCGTCTTCGACCGGCCGCAGCGCCTGGTCGTCTCCGGACTATACGAGCTTCCTTTTGGGCCCGGCAAAGCGCTGACCGGCGGTTCGAGCCCAATAGTTCACAGGATTATCGGAGGCTGGCAGTTGAACTGGATCTCCACGTTCATGTCCGGCGCGCCTCTGGCCGTCACAAGCCAGGTCAATACCACTGGATCTCTCGGCGGCAGCCAGCGCCCCGATAGCACCGGAGTGTCCCCGGCCTTGGAAGGCCCAAACCGCAGCCGATTGGATCGCTACTTCGACACCTCGCAGTTCCGCGCCGCCGCTCCGTTCACCTTTGGCAACCTGTCGCGCCAGCTGCCCGACGTGCGCGGGCCCGGGCTTCACAATTGGGATATCTCGCTCATCAAAAACACGAACATCGCGGAAACGGTGAGATTGCAGATCCGGGGAGAAGCATTCAACGCTTTCAATCTGCCGGCGTTCGACAATCCGGCCACGTCGTTTGGCGCCAGCACGTTCGGCCGCATCAGCGCCGTCCAGAACCGCGCAAACCCGGCTCGCCAGATTATGCTGGGCATGAAGCTACTGTGGTAACAAGGACGGAATGAAGAGAAGCATTTTCGTATTCTGTGCGCTGCTCGGCGGTTTTGCGGCCGGGCAGCACGACGCTGCGATTGAGTTCATCCACGTCACCGACACGCATGTTACCGATTTGAAGCAGGTTTCCCCGCCACTTGTGAAAGCGCGCGAGCACTTTAGCGACGGCGAGCGCCGGCTTGCCGCTCTCCTTGCCGGCACCGGACGTCCCTCCACTGCATCGTTCGCCCTGATTACGGGTGACCTGATCGATGCGTTCAGTTACGAGGGCCGAAGTGCCGATCGGGTGTTCGGACAACTCGACGCATTCCGCCGCGCTACCGCGAGGAGCTCCATTCCGCTGTATCTGGCCCTCGGAAACCACGATATCGCGCACTACGGCCTCGCGCCGGACGGCGTGAAACCCATGGCAGACCAATCCGTAGCCGCCGCCGCTCGTGCAGCCTGGACCAGATCGATGGAGTGCTTCCGCGACGGCACGTACTACGAGTTCTCCAAACAGTCGGGAAGCACACGCTACGTCTTTCTGATGCTGGACAACGGGTACACTGCCGCGGGCGCGGCGGCCGGACAGCAAGGCGTTCGTATTGCGCATGAGCAACTGTACTGGCTGCGCCGGCGGGCGGCTGCCAATCGCGACGCCATAATCGTCCTGGCGATGCACATTCCGCTGGGGAAAGACGGGACGTCCGAGGCCATTCGCAGTGCTGTCTCGGAGGCGCCCAATATCGGTCTGATCCTCGCCGGACACAACCACAGGGACCAGGTCGAGGAACTTGTTTTGGGCGCTTCCACGGCTGTTCAGGTTCGCACCGCCGCATTGGGATATGGCGCGAACAACTGCCGCCGCATCCGCCTGCTTCCGGACCGCATCGAGATCTACAAAACGGGAGCCCACGAAGAGCTGGAACGAACGGTCGTGGCCGGCAGAACTGTGCGGCCGGCAGCGTAGCGATATTCATAGGAGCATAACCCCGTAACCGTATTTTAACTGCCTGTTGACGCAGTGTTTGTTTGGGGCTGTTACAAAAGAGGTTCGATCATTCTACACAGGCTTCAAGGGAGCTACTAGAAAAGGAGATTGCAGATGAAACGTGCCATTTTTTTGATATCGGCTTTCGCTGTTGCTCACCCCGCGTGGGCTCAGGAGTCCCGAGGCAGCATTGCCGGAGTGGTACGCGATCAGCAGGGTGCTTCTATTGTTGGAGCGACGGTGGTGGTGACGAACAACGAAACGAACGCCGCAAACCGCACCACCAGCAATGCCAGCGGGTACTTTGAGGCGAGCTTCCTCAATCCGGGAGGATACACAGTCTCTGTCGAAGCAACCGGGTTCCGCCGCCTCGTGCGATCAGGGCTGACGCTGAGCGTCGGAAGCCGGCTGGACCTCGATTTTCAGCTTGAGATCGGGCAGGTCGCCGAAACAGTGGAAGTGACCGCGGAAGCTCCGCTGCTCGATACATCTTCGGCCGGAGGCGGACGTGTCATCGACCAGCAACAAATCCTGCAACTGCCCATTGCCGACATGAACCCGTTCACGCTGGCAGCCCTCGCGCCCGGAATGCAGTGGACGGGCAACCCGGGCTTCCGCCGTCCATCGGACGTCGGAGGCACCTCTTCGTTCAACACCATGGGCGGAGTCGGCCAGAACGAGTACACGATCGATGGCTCGCCGGTGACGGGGACAAGCAGGCGTGTCGGTTTTGTGCCGCCTTCGGACGCGGTGACCGAGTTCAAGCTCGAGGCCAACAACTTCGACGCTTCGTATGGACACTCGACGGGAGCGGCCATCAACGTGGCGACGCGCTCGGGAACGAACAGATATCACGGAACGTTGTACGATCAGCACTGGCAACAGCGGTGGAACGCGACTCCGCACTTCACCCGCCTGCAGTTCGAAAATGCTGTGCGCCGTGGCGAAAAAAGTCCCGGCGATCAAAGGCAGGGCTCCGGCCGCTCCAATTTTTTCGGAGGCAATCTCGGTGGCCCCGTGCGTATTCCGAAGCTGTACGATGGGACGGACAAGCTGTTTTTCTTCTTCAGCTACAACGGCCATTACGAAAGGACGTGGGACGCCGACTCGCCGAATCGCACCGTGCCGGCGCAGGCGTGGCGAGACGGCGATTTCTCCGATTTGCTGGCGATCGATGCGGTTCGCTATACCATCTACGACCCACGCAGCGCGCGTCTTGTCAACGGCCGTGTGGTGCGCACTCCCTTCCCCGGCAATCGCGGCGTGCCCGTTTTTAATCCGCTGTACGACTATTACACTTCCCTCTACCCGCAACCGAACAACGTACCTGGACTCGTATCGCCCGAGGGCTTCGATAATTACTTCGCCGACCGGACTGTCAACACGCTCAAGTACAACGCAATCGTGAACCGGGTGGACTACAACATCAACGAGCGGAACCGCGTGAGCGGAAGGTGGCAATACAGCCGCCGCACGCCGAACACACGCGACTGGGCGTATGAGACGAGGCCCGGTTTGCTGGCGGTTGGATCCCACAGGGTGAACAAAGGAGCGGCGGGTAATTACGTTTGGGTGCTGAACAATAACACCCTGCTCGACGTGAGCGCCAGTTGGGCCCGCTTCGCCGATGGCAGCCGGAACGATATGCGGAATTCCATCAAGCCGAGCGACGTTGGGCTTCCAGCGTATATGGACGAGAAAGCGGGCGACTTTTTCACGCTGCCGGCGATCCAGTTCTCCGAACTGGAAACCCTGTCGACCACCTACCCGATGCTGACCGCCTCCGGCACGACCGGCGAATTCCGGCTGGGGGTGACTACATTGAAGGGAGGCCACTCGTTGAAGATGGGTTACACCGAGCGCCGCTATTGGTTTGCCTCCGCCGACCCGGGATATTCGTCTGGTATCTTCACCTTCAACAATGCGTATACGCGGCAGGCCGACGACACCAATACAGCCTCGCAGCATGGACTCGAGTGGGCGGCGTTTCGGATGGGGCTGCCGTCGTCCGTCAGCATTGACACGGTAGACTCCGCCTACTGGTCCACACGCGTGCGCTCGTTGTACGTTCAGGACGACTGGCGACTGACCAACCGCATCCGAATCAATCTGGGCCTGCGGTACGAGCGCGAGGGCGGCATCACCGAGCGGTTCAACCGGGGGCTCAGCGGTGAGTTTCTTC
This sequence comes from Bryobacteraceae bacterium, assembly GCA_035714225.1. Classification (GTDB taxonomy): domain Bacteria; phylum Acidobacteriota; class Terriglobia; order Bryobacterales; family Bryobacteraceae; genus CAADGY01. The sequence goes on from DASTMK010000355.1 coordinate 12,499, forward strand.
ACGATGTCAGACTGCCGTTCAGTGAGATTGCAGAGAGCGTCTATGCGCGCAATCCGTTGCCGGAACTGCCGGCCGCGCAATTCCAGGTTGCCGGCGGCACCTCGTATCTGGGCCAATTGAAGGACACGTTTACGAATGGCACGCACCGCCTGCTTCCGCGCTTCGGATTCGTCGCGGAGATCGCCAACTCGACAGTTTTGCGCGCCGGGTACGGTTGGTATTTCGATACGCTCAACGCGAACAACACGCAACCCAGCCAGCACGGTTATAGCCTGCCGACGGCGACTGTGATCACAAACGACACAGGGCTCAGCTTCACCGGCGTGGGACCGGCCGCGAACCTTTCACCGGCGAACAACCTGATGCTGGATCCGTTTCCGGTTCGTGCGGACGGAACGCGCTTCAATGTTCCCTATGGAAACCGGCTGGGAACCTCGGCGCGCGCCGGAACGAGCCATACCTTCTTCGCTCGGGATTATGCACCCGCCGCGCAGCAACGATGGAAGCTCGGCGTTCAGCGCCAACTCATGAGGGATCTGGTGGTGGAAATCTCGTACAACGGTGCATTCTCCCGCATCCCGGTGAACCAGCCCATCAATTTCCTGCCGCGGGAGTATTGGGCAACGGGCAACGTACGCAATTCAGCGCGGGATACAGACCTGAATGCCAACGTGCCGAATCCCTTCCGCGTCACGAATATGCCGTCGCTTGCGACCTCGGAGCCGCTGCTCTATCAGTACCTCAGCACCGTTTCCTTCTTTACGAGCTCCAACATCCGGAAAAATCAGTTGCTGCGTCCTTATCCTCATATGACGACGCTCAATGGCGTCCGCCCGGGCGGGTCGTTCGAAGATACTCGTGGACGCAACTGGTACAACGACCTGCAGCTTATGGTCGAACGCCGCTTCAGCCGGGGATTCCAGTCGGCGCTGATGTACACGTACGCGAGCAGCGCGGTGCAGGACGTATACCTCCACGAATTCGACTCCCAGCCGTCATGGCAGCCGAATAACAGCGTCCGGCCGCACCGCTTCGTGTGGAGCGCGATCTGGGAGCTTCCTTTCGGGAGAGGGCGCAAATGGGTCCAGAATAACCCGATCCAGTATGTAATTGGCGGATGGCAACTGAGCTGGGTATATCAGTATCAATCCGGCCCGGCGACCACCTGGGGCAACCGGTTCTTCTATGGCGACATGGCGAATCTGAAGGACCTGCTCAATGCGGACGAGGCGCACGGCCGCGACATTCACCTCTGGTTCGATCCGTCGATTTCTTATCGCGGAACAGGCGTCATCCCCACGAACTTCCAGGGCTTTGAAGGACGATCCGCCGCTCAGCCGGGCCAGTATCATGTGCGCGTGTTCCCGACGCGGCTGAGTATCCTGCGGGCCGATGGAATCCGGAACTGGGATGTGAAGATCCTCCGCAAGTTTCGGGTCACCGAAGGCCTGAGCGCCAGCTTCTCGCTGGACATGTTGAATGCGACCAATCACACGAACTTCAGCGCGCCGAATACAGACCCCACAAACACGAACTTCGGCCGCGTTACCAGCCAGAATGGGTTGAGCCGCCGCCTGCAGTTGAATCTGAGGATCGAGTTCTGATGCGTCTCACCGGTTTCGCTCTTTGGTTTCTTGCCGCCGTTGCCGCGGCGCAAACGGCCGGCGAGGTTCTGCGGCCATGGTCGCCTGGGACGCTCGACATTCATCACATCAATACTGGGAAGGGCGATTCCGCCCTGCTTGTCTTCCCCGACGGCACATCGATGCTGGTCGATGCGGGCAACACGCTGCGCCCCGGTCCGCGCGTCACTCCCCAGCGTCCCGGCAACACGAGAACTCCGGGCGAGTGGATTGCCCGATACGTTCGGCACATGCTGGAACCCACAGGTATTGTCCGGCTGGACTATGCTCTGCTGACCCACTTTCACGAGGATCATATGGGTGAACTGTCTCAAGCTGCCCGGAGATCCGCCGGAGGATACCAACTCACCGGTATCACGGAAGTTGGCGATGCGATTCCAATTGCGACCATGCTCGATCGCGGCTGGCCCGATTACGCCTTCCCTGGGCCGGTCACGGGACCGATGATGACTAACTATCGCGAGTTCCTCAAATGGCAAGTGCAGCATCGGAAGATGCGCGTGGAACGCTTCGAGGCCGGCCGTAACAACCAGATCGGGGCAGTGAGGGAGCCAGGCCGGTATCGCGATTTCGAGGTGCGCAATATCGCCGTGAACGGCGAGATTTGGACCGGCGTTGGCTCCGCGACCCGCGCGCACTTCCCTCCGATTGACTCCGTGCCAAAAGACAATCTGCCAGCCGAGAACATGTGCAGCGCGGGCTTGCGGGTCAGCTACGGCAAGTTCGATTACTTCACGGGCGGAGACATGCCGGGTCTGCCGGCGGAGGGAAGCCCTCCATGGCACGACGTCGAGACGCCGGTCGCAAAAGCGGTTGGACCCGTTGATGTGCATACACTGAATCATCACGGCTTCCACGACTGCTGCAACGCTTTTTTCCTCGGCGCCTTGCGGCCGCGGGTTCACATTATGTCGGTCTATGCGCCGAGCCACCCGGGAATGCGCGTGCTCCGCCGCCTGCAATCCACGCGTATTTACCCCGGCCCTCGCGACGTTTTCGCCACGAATCTCATGCAGGAAACAAAGGTGGTGATTGGCGACGCGCTGAATCGTCTGAAGAGTACGCAAGGGCACGTGCTCGTCCGCGTAGCTCCCGGCGGCGCAAGCTATCGTGTCGTCATCCTGGACGACAGCGCCGAGACGTATCGAGTTACGGCGATTCACGGGCCGTATGAATCGAGATGATCGTATGAGGCCTCCGCTCGCATTCTTCCGTTGACAGGAGCCGAACAATCCTGGCGCGTGGTCTTCCCGGACTCCGCCGCCCGCCGCTACCCTCCGCTCACGGCAGCTTTTCTACGCGACCGGAGTAAGTAGATAAAAAACGGTCCGCCGAGCATCGCCGTAATCACGCCAACCGGAATCTCGGAAGGTGCGAGCAGGGTGCGCGCCACCACGTCGCAGACTGCCAGGAACGCCGCGCCCAGAAAGAACGCGCAGGGAAGCAGAATACGATGATCCGCTCCCAGGCGCAGGCGCAATGCGTGCGGGACAATGAGCCCCACAAAACCGATGGGACCGGTGAGGGCGGTGACGGAACCGGCGATCAGGGATCCGGCGAGGTATCCGGTGAGCAGCAACCGGGAGGTGGAGACGCCGCGCGCTTCCGCCCACTCCTCGCCCACGGCCAGTACGTTCCACTCACGCGCTTTGAAGAACAGCACGCAGGATGCGGCCACAACCAACGAGCCAATCCACGCCAGCGTGGAGTAGTTGACCGCCTCAATGCCGCCCATCAGCCAGCGGACAATCGCAAACGACTGGCCGAATGTGGACAGGTTTTGCAGGAACAGGATGCCCGCCATCGAGATGCTGTTAACCGTGGTCCCCGTCAGCAACAGAGTAAATGACGACATGCGCCGCCCCTCGGTCGCGACCCCCAGTACGATGAGAAGCGTTGTAAACGCGCCCAGCGCGGCTCCAAACCACGTAGCCGGTACTGCGGCGATGGTCCCGATTCCCGCCGAGATGGTGATAACCGCGCCTAACGATGCGCCAGCGGAGATGCCGAGCGTAAAAGGCGTTGCGAGTGCGTCGCGAAGCACCGCCTGAAACAGCACACCAGCCACAGCGAGTCCGCCGCCCGCGATGAGCGAGAGCAGAACGCGCGGCACGCGGGCGTAGAAGAGAATTTCAAAATCGGGCGATTGCCCGGCGAAGGCGCGAGAATAGCTGAGGGGCGCGGAGCCGATCAGCGGGGCGATAATTCCCGCCGCGACCGCCACAGCGGCCGAAAGCGCCACCGAGTAGGCAAGCCGCCTTGCCGGCGCACCGTCAACTGCCATAGACAATCCAGGGCCGCCCCGCGCGCGTGTGGCTGATCTCGGCAGCTACGCCGAACACATCGGCGATGATCTTCGCGCTGATCACACGCTCGGGAGGCGCATCGATTACGATGCGGCCACGGTTGAGCATGACGATGCGGTCCGCGTAAGCCGCCGCGAGGTTCAAATCGTGAGTCACCGCGACGATCAGCAGTCCCCGCGTGCGGCACAACTCGCGGAGGAGTTCGTAAATGGCAAGCTGGTGGCGGATGTCGAGGAACGTAGTGGGCTCGTCGAGCAGCAGCGTCCTGGGCTCCTGCGCAAGGGCCGAGGCCAGAATGACGCGCTGCCTTTCGCCGCCGCTCAACGACCGGAAATCCCTTTCACGAAAGGCGAGCGTGTCCGTTATCCGCATGGCGCGTTCGACCGCTTTGAAGTCGTCCGGCGACTCGAAGAGTCCATTCTCGTGCGCTGTCCTGCCCATCAGGACCACCTCTTCGGCAGTGAACGGAAATTCCAGCCGCAGGTTCTGCGGGACGAACGAAACTTCCCGCGCGAAGAGGCGCCTGCGCCAGCGAAGGACCTCGGTTCCGCCGTAGAGGCATCGTCCCTCATACTCGCCGCGGAGACCCGCCATGATGCCCAGCATCGTGGATTTGCCCGCTCCATTCGGACCTGCGATCGCGACTAGCTCCGGCGCCGTAAAACCGGCGTGGATGCCCTCCAGCACTGGAGTGCCGTTATAGGTCTTCCCGACGCTCTCAAGTAAAAAGCTGGGGTTCAGAATCCAGCCTCCGGATGGATCATGGCCGCGAAGGCGCGCGCCGCTTCCACCATTCGCGGCCCGGGAACTACGAATATATCCGAGGCGATGGCGTAGACGCGCCCATTGCGGACGGCCGAAAGCACCGGATACTTGCGCCACAAGGCGACAACGGCACGTTTGCGTTCTTCCGTTACGCCTGCCGGGTCGCTCATTTCTCCCATGTCGATGATGACTTCGGGGTCGCGCGACAACACCTCTTCGAGAGAGACCCTTGGATAGGCTCCGGTGACGGATTCGAAAATGTTCTTCCCGCCCGCAATCTCGATGAGCTCGTGATGATAGGAACCGCCGCCGGCCGCTACCATTCCTTCAATCGCTCCGGGAGTGCGCCCGGCGAGGAACATGGTGCGGGGACGTGGCAGCTTCGCTGTTTTGCGCCGCACTTCCTCGAGCTGCGCGCGGATGGCTTTTTCCACCGCACGCGCCGCTTCCGGCACCCCGGCCGCGGCACCAATCGCATGCATTGAAGTAAACACATCCGCCATGGTCTGCTGGTCCACTTCCAGTGTTTTGAGGCCCATATTCTGGAGCCGCCCTGCGAGCCCGGTAGGATTGCGGTGAATGATGACGAGGTCGGGCCTCAGCCCCAAAATGACTTCGAGATTGGGATTGAGAAAGTTCCCGATCTTGGGCTTACGGGCGGCTTCAGGCGGATACCGGCAGTATGCTGTGACCGCCACCACTCTCGGGCCCAACCCCAGAGCGTAAAGAGTCTCCGTGATGCTGGGAGCGGTGGAAACGATGCGCGCGGGCGGGGCGGCCCATAAAACGGCGGCAACCAGAAACGCAATAAGAGCACGCATTACCATCCGAGTTGGACTCCTCCACGAAACGTGCGCGACAGGCTGCTGTACCCTAGCGCCTCTTCGTACCGGCTGTTGAGCAGATTGTCCACCCTGAGAAATGGCGTCACGTGTGAATGGAGGTTCCACGAACCTCCGGCGTAGACGTTCTGATATCCGGAATTCCGGCTGACACCCAGGAAATCGGTGTCCTGGCGCTCCCCTACGAGCGCACAGCCTACAAAGCCCGACCACCGCCGCGGTGCGAACGAGATCGAGAGCGAACCGGAGTTGCGAGGTCTTCTCGCCAGTTCCTGACCGATGCCAGTGAACAGACTGGAGGGATCATTCGAATGCGTGATGCGCGTGTACAGACGCGTGTAGGCTCCGGAAACATGAAGATCGCTCGCCAGCCGCGCGCGGCCCGAGAACTCCAATCCGCGGGCCCAACTGCGCTCGACGTTGTCCCAGCTTCCGAAGACCGGCGGCGGAAGCGATACGAAAACAATCAGGTCGTTAAAAGAATTGTGGAAGGCGGCTACTTCCGTCCGCAGGCGGCGCCCGAACCATTCCTGCACGACACCTGCTTCGTAGCTGTTCGTCCGCTCGGGACGCAGATCCGGATTCCCCACATAAAATGCCGTCCGCGAAAAGTTCTGAACCAGGCTGGGTTCGGTGATTCCCCGTCCTGCGCTGGCGCGCAGAAAGGTGGAAGTGAGCGGCCCATGCTCACCCGCTACCTGGACGCTGACGGCTCCCCGTGGCGCGACTTTCGTACCAAAGACATCGCTGTTCTCGATTCGGATACCTCCCGACAGGAACACGCGACGGCCGATGGTGTACTGTTCATGCAGAAAGACACCATGGTTGTTGCGTGCCACGTCGCGCTCCGAGACGTTGCCCTGCTGCCGCTCATAGTCATAACCGAAAACGAAAGACCCGCCGGTATGCGCCAAGTTGCCCTGATACTGAAATTCCTTGCGTGAATGGAGCGTCACGAAAGGAGGGTCAAAGGGGTAGAGAGTGACGGATTGAGTGATCAGGCGCGTGCCGGGTGGCCGCGTTGAGGGCAGGTTACGGGCGTCCAATATCGCTTCCCGGTATACGCGAGGCACCGGCGTCCGCACATCGCGCACCAGCAACGCAAGCTCATAGGGGCCATCCATCCCGAAGTCCGTGAAAACATCTTTCTGGCGATGGTACCCGAATCCGAATTGCTGGACGAAGCGGCTTCCCCGCGCATCGTGAATTCTTGCGGACACCAGCGAATCGCGTGCGGTTTCATGGGCATCGTGGTCTACGAGTCCGTAGTGGACCTGTCCCGGAACCCCCAGTGCCGCATCAAAGCTGCGGTAGGTTCCGCGAAACTCGGTGGCGGGTGAAAACCGGTAGCCCACGTTCGCGCTTCCTGTGGTGTTGCGATAGTAGTCGTTCGTGAATTCTCCTACGGAATGGAACTGTTCGGCATTGAGCGAATAGTCCAGGCGCTCACCCGAACCTCCGCTCAATCCCGCTACCCAGCGGTCCGTCTGAAATGTCCCGCGTTCGTAGGAAAAGGTACCGTGCGGCACGGTTCGCTCCGGATCTCCGCGGCGTGTGAATAGCTGAATGACTCCGGCCGAAGCTTCGGCGCCAAACAGGGCGCTCTCCGGTCCGCGCACCACTTCAATCCGTTCGAGCGAACTCGAAGTGAGATGTCCGAAATTCAACTCGCCGCCCGGATCGTTCATCGGAACGCCGTCGATTAGGACAAGCGTGCCGGTCCGCTGCGCACCTCGCGTGAAAACTGCCGAGAGCGCGCCATAGCGGCCGCTCCGGACGACGTGGATTCCGGGGAGCTCCCGCAACAGATCGGCCACCATTGGGGATTGTTGTGTTTTAATCTCGCCGGCGGTGATTACATTCACCGCCACGCCGGCGGCTTCCGCTGTGGTCTGTGACCGCGTCGCGGTTACTACGACGCGTTCGACGACACCGGCCAGATCGAGATCGACGCGATTCCCTGCTCCCGCCTTAAGATCAATCTGCTGTTCCTCGAAGCCGGATCTGGTTACGGTGGCCTTGCATTCGTCCGGTCCTTCGATACGAAACGTGCCGTCAAAGCCGGAAGTCGCTCTCCTGTCCTGGCACTCGATGACGGCTCCCTGGACTCTGCGCCCGGTGGGATCAAAGACCGTTCCCTGAATCGGAGCCTGGCTGAATAGAGGCGCACAAAACGCTATGATGACGATTCCTGCAAAAGACAATTCGTGCATGAAACGTTCTCCCTCGGAACGCATCACTCATCCAGCGAGGAACCGGTCTCCTGACTTTGCGACTCGGCTATCCGAAGCCGGGTGTATGGCCTTCCCGCTTACACAGTGACCACACAGCCGAAGTTTCCTGTCGCTTACAGTTGCGGGGCAGTGGCGGATTCTCACCGCCTTCCCGTAAAATTTCCTCGCCCGCTGGTGAAGGTCAGATTTTTACCGGAGCTGCCTGAGCAGCCCACAGCAAGTAAGTATAACGCAGCGGGACGAGTTGGTTGCGCAATCGTAAGGTTTACTCAATCCCGTACTCCCGCAGCTTGTCGTATAGAAGGCGCCGGTTGATCTTCAGGATCTCCGCGGTCCTGGTCCGGTTTCCACCTGCCTGGGCCAATGCGCGCTCGATCAACCGCCGTTCGAGTTGGGACACGAGCGTGTGCATGCCCTCTTCCAGGGACACGCTTCCGAAGGGGTCCGCGGGGTCTTCCATCGTCTCCGGCGCCAGATGCTCGGGTGTAATCGGCGCTCCGCGGCTGAGCACGAGGGCCCGTTCTAATGTATGTTCGAGTTCCCGGACATTTCCGGGCCATTCGCGCTGGCAGAGCGCCTGCACCCCCTCAGGAGTAATTCCGCTCAGCGGCAGCTTACGTTGGGACGACAGCTTCTTGAGCAAACGCCAGGTGAGTTCCGGAATGTCTTCACGCCGCTTGGAGAGCGGCGGCAGCCAAATGCTGAACACGTTGAGGCGGTAGTAGAGGTCCTGACGAAACGAATTCCCGCGCACGGCGGCTTCCAGGTCGCGATTGGTTGCGGCGATGATTCGCACGTCCACGGTGAACGTCTGTTCGGAGCCGAGCCGCTCCACCGTGCGCTCCTGCACCACACGCAACAGTTTGGCCTGGGTCGAGGGTGACAATTCGCCGATCTCGTCGAGAAAAACCGTTCCGCCATCGGCCAGCTCAAACCTGCCCTTCCGCTGCGACACTGCGCCGGTGAATGCGCCGCGCTCATAGCCGAACAACTCGGCTTCGAGTAACGTCTCCGGAATAGCGGCGCAGTTCACGGTGATCAGGCGCCGCTGCCGCCGTGGGCTGTGACGGTGGAGCGCCCGCGCAACCAGTTCTTTGCCGGTGCCGGATTCCCCCCGGATGAGAACAGTGGAATCGGTAGGCGCAACCTGGCCGATCAATTTATATACCTGCTGCATGGCCGGGCTGTTGCCTACAATCTCGGCCTCGTTCTGTTCCTCTTCGGCAACCTCGCCGTAACGCCTGAGCGCCGCCGTCTGGCGCCGTGCCGCGATCGCGCGTTCGAGTTGGATCAGTACTTCCTCAAAATGGAGCGGCTTTGTGAGGTAGTCATAAGCGCCCAGCTTCATCGCCTCAATCGCGACGGCGGACGTCCCGTAAGCCGTCATCACAAGGACAGCCGGAGCGCGGCCCCAATCGCGCCATTCACGCAACAGCGACAGCCCGTCTTTTCCGGGCATGCGGACATCCAGCAGAACGGCGTCAAAGTCCCCGGCCGCCACGCATTCACTCGCGGCTATGCCATCGACGGCGCATTCGACGTCATAGCCCTCTTCTTCGAGCAGTGCCACCAAAGCATCGCGCGCACGCGCATCGTCCTCGGCTACCAGCACCCGGCCGCCGCTCACAAGGGGGCCTCTCTCGAAGGCACAGCCAGGGTGAATACCGTGCCCTCGGGACCGGTGTCAAATTCCAGAGTGCCGCCGTGCCGCAGAACGACCTCGCGCGACATCGCCAACCCGAGCCCTGTGCCTGCATCCTTCGTGGTGAAGTAAGGGTCGAAGATGTGATCCCTCGCATCGGGCGGAATGCCCGGTCCACAGTCCTCCACGCGGATACGCAAATTATCTCCGTCGCAGCCGGCGCTGATTCGCACCTCCTCGCCCGAGGGAGACGCGTCAATCGCGTTGAGCAGAAGATTGATCAACACCTGCTCCAGTTGCAGTCCATCCACTTCGGCTTCGAGCGGGGCGCCCGCTTCCGTGTCGAGCCGCACTTGGATCTGTTTCGATTGCGCCTGCTCGTGCACAAGCTTGATGGCGCGATCGAGCAGCGGGCGCACATTCTGCCGCCGGCGCTCTTCCAATCCGGTTTTCCCGAATTCCAACAGTCTACCCAGGATCTGCTCCAGGCGGTCGACTTCCTCGATGGCTTCCCGCGCTTCGTCACCACGCAAGGCGCCGCGCCTCGCCCGGCGTTCCAGCAACTCCAGTGTCAGCCGGATGGAGTTGAGCGGGTTCCGAATTTCATGCGCGACCCCCGACACGACCCGTCCCAAAGCCGCCAATCTGTCCTGCCGGCGCAGCCTGGTTTCGAGAGCGCCGCGCCGGTCCGACATGCGATTAATGGCCTGAGCGATCGCGCCGAATTGTCCACCGATCGCAGGCATCCGGTAAGCGAAATCCTCCTCCAGACGCCGGAGCCCTTCGTTTACCGAGCCGACGCCCCGCCGCAGGTAGAGCATGATGGAGATAATGCCGCCGAGACCGAGCACCGTCGCAAATACAAGCGCCGCCAGCCACCATCGCCGGCGCTCCAGCACCGGATCACGCGCTTCCGCCAGCCGCTTCAGCGTCCAGGCGACCGCGCCGGAATCCGCGCGATGTGCCGCAGCCACGTACACGTCGCGCCCCAGGCTGGCAACTTCGACCACCGTCTCACCCGGATCGCCAATCCGGACGATGGCGCTATGCGCTACATCGCGTTCGAACTTCGCCAGCGTCTGCTGCGATTCCAGTCCACCAGGGGGCACATCGCCCGCCATCCGGCGCTGCTCGGCCAGGTAGAAGCCGCCGGCCATTCCTTCGTAGGCCCGGAGCACGGCGAGACTGAGTCCCCGCAAGGAAACATCCAACGCCTCAAATGGCAAAACTTCCACCGGCTCATTGCTGAGATTGGCGCGGTCCCGGTACTGCTGGCTCAACTCCTCTGCCGCGCGGATGCACTGCTCACGCGCTTCCGCCACCAGCCTTTCACGGGTGCTTGTCAGAATATCTTCGGCCAGCAGCCAGGCCAAAGCGAGCATGGAAAGGGAGGCAAAGATAGTGACCGCAATCTGCGCCCGAAAACTATCCAGAGAGATTCGCACTCGCGCTCCGGTTCGAAAAGACCGCTTGCTGGCGCGCGCGGCTCCGTTTCAGAGCCGCGACCGCGAGGGAGCGGTTTTTTACCACGGGTTGTTACTAATCTCAATCTAACGGAGGCGGCATCGGAATGGGAACGGCCGCTTGCGCGAGCTTCTCCAGGCCTTCAATCACTTCGTGCGAAGCCTCCGCCAACCGGCGTGCCAGCTCGAACGTGCCGCGATCGTAAGCGGATCTGGCCTGCTGGTACAGCCGTCTTCCCAGCCGTACGTATTCGGGTCCGAAAGGATCTTTGCTTTGGGCGGAAAAGTACTCGCCCTGTTTGACGCGGAAATAGGTCCGCTCGAGCACGCGAGCCGTCCTCCGGCGTGCATCCCCATCAGCGCTTTCCGAACGGCTGCTCCGGGATTGCTTGCGTGCCCCCTTCAATTCTTCGCTGGCGTCGAGGAAAGAGTCGATGGCGGAGCGGATCCTCGAATCCGTGTAAGTTCCCGCGTCGAGGGGCTTCCATTTGGCCATCAGCTCCGTCACCCGCTCATGTAGAAAGCGCTGTTCGGAGGTGACGCCGCCGTCGGATTCCAGACGCTTCAGGCGCTCGGAAAACTCCGCCACCTGACGTCTCTTTTTCTTCTTGCTGGAGTGCTCATCGCCGGCCTCCACATTGTGCAATAGGCACGCTGCGACAACCAACCATAAAAAGATTCCCGTACGCATCAAAATGTAAATCGAACGGAAGCTTGCAACCGCCGTGCCGCACTGGCCGCTACCGGTTCCCCGAAAAACGGCGAGCTTTGGTTCCCGACCAGCCGCGTGTAGTTGACACGGTTCAGCACGTTAAACCCGTCAAGCGACAACACCACGGCGGGAGGCCGCTCGCTCGCGCCGCCCGAAAGCCGGAATGCCCGCGAAAGCCGCAAGTCCAGTCTGGATTCGCCGGGCATCTGCAAAGCGTTCCTGCCCACGCCATTGGGCCGCTCCAGAGTCAGGCCGTCGCGGTTCAGATCCAGGCCCGTGGTCCATTCATAGGGCCGCCCGCTCGACGCCGAATAAATGATGCCAAGGCCGAAGCTCCGCGGTAAATCGACCAGCCCGGCCGCTCGAAAGCGATGACGCCGGTCCCAGTCGGCACGCGCCCACTGGCTGCGCAGGTCCAGGCTGTCCGGCGGAAGCCCGCCCGTATCGTTATGGGACGATCCCAGGCGGTATCGAACCTGTCCTCGAAAGAACCGCAGCATCCGCCCGTTCGCCGAAATGTGCAGTCCCTGCGATTTCATGGTTCCTGACGATTGTATCTGACGGATAAAACCGTAGGAGTCCATCGGCCGCTCGAAATCCGGCGGAAGTGGAGCGTTGGCGTCGATGGTGCGCCACAGGCTCGTTCCCCGCGTCACGGAATAATTGGCGCTGACCTGGAAATCCCGGGTGAACCGGTGCTCGATTCCCCCACTGAAATCGAAGCTGTAAGGCAGCTTCGCTCGCCGGGAAAGCTCGACGATGTTGGGCGGCAGTGCGGCCGTGCCGTCGATATCGAGGATCGGATAAGCCGGCGCCAGAATCTGAAGATCCCGAAGACGGAGCCCGTTCAATTGGAGCAGATCCGACACGGTGCCCATTCCGAGGCGGTCGTAGAACATGCCGCCACCCGCGCGGATGACGGTCTTTCCGCTCTCGTTCAAACCCCACGCGATGGAGAGACGGGGTGCAATGTTGTTGTAGTCGCCCAAGTGCCCCTGTGCGTCATAGCGTAAGCCGAGCCCCAGGGTCAGCCGGGACGACAACTTGATATCGTCCTGGAGGAACGCCGAGCCCTGCCAGTAAAAGAAACTGACATCCGGCTGTCCCACTCGAACCGTGTAGGACAGCGGGCGGCCGGTCACATAATCGTCCAGCGAGGCGAACTGGTAGGTACCGCCGAAATTATTGCGGTCCACCAGGCGCTGCCATTCGAGCGTGGGCGTCATGATGCCCCAACGCAACGAGTGCCGGCCCCGCGTGTTCGAAAACACCCAGTTCAGCGACAGGCGATTGCGGTCCTGAGCCTGATCCTGCTGCGCGCCTCCTCCGGTGAACGCATCGTTGACGACAATTCTTGCGGCATCGGGCGTTGCGCTCGTATTGGTTTCGTGGCTGTTTCTGTAGCGTATTTCCAGGTCGGAGAAGAACGTGGCAGACGGAAACCAGCGGTATCCGAATCCCGCGACGTGATCGCGGTCCCGATTTTCATAAGCGGATTCCGGGAGATTGAAGCCGCCGATTCCCTGCTTCTGCCATTCGCGATCGTACCCATATCTCCACGACAAAACATGCCGCTCGCCCACATAGCGGTTCACGCGGCCGTAGATGCCCGTTTCCCGTTCAGGCTGCACGAGGCTCTGCTGAAGCAACCCCGAAGGTGTGCGGGCAAACACAGGCTGCTGGAGCTCGTCGGTTTGCCGCTCCACGCTCAACAGGAAGGTAGTATTGCCGGAACCGGTGAGCGGGCCGGTGAGATGTCCTTCAAAGAACCGCCGCTGTTGTGGAGGCCTGGTGGGTGAAAAAGCGTTGCGGGCGTTCATGCGCGCATCGCGCAACCCCGCCATGAAGCTGCCGTGAAACTGGTCCGAGCCCTGTTTGGTGATTACTTCAATACGCCCCCGTCCGGGACGCGAAAACTCCGCCGAATAACGATTCCGGTTGATGCGCACCTCGGCGATGGCCGACGGACTAACGCCTAGCTGGTCGGTTTCCATGCCATCCACCACCAGCGATACGCCTTCCGACCCCATCGCGCTATCGTCCACGAACTCGCCCGCGGCGGCCAGAATATCCTGGTCGAGGACCGGAAGCCCGTACAGCATTTCGCTATCAAGCTCCAGGGCGTCGGCGTTCCCGGTCGGCGAGAGTTCCGGTTCGTCGCTTTGCGCAGTTACCGTCACCTCTTCCGAACGGCCGGCCAACTCCAGACGGATTTGCAGGTTTGATATGTCTCTGGTGATCTCGATTTCCTGTTGCGAGTCCGAAAAACCCGGAGAGCGGGCCTCCAGGCGGGCTTCTCCGGTGGGAAGGTTCTCGAAAGAAAACTTCCCTTCCACATTCGTTTCGGTGCTGCGGGCTCCGGGCGTTTCTCCTCCTGTGTGCAAGGTTATTTTGACTCCCGGCACCGGTAAACCGGTTGAGTCCGTTACCGAGCCGCTCACGCGATGCCCTTGTATCCTTGTGCTCACGCTCTGGGCCTGTACGCTCCATCCGGCCAGCAACAATACGATCAGATACCTCATTCCCCAAGCGATAGTGCAAGTGCTATTCCGACCCGATGACAAGCGTTTTGAGCAGGTTAGCGTCCCCATCGCCAGGCCTCGCGTGCGGATTCGTTACGGACAGCGTGCGGATTTGTATCAACTACGACCTGCTGCGCTTATGATGGATACCTATGAGAACACTGCTCGCAATCGCCGGCGTCATGACCTCTTTTGCGGCTGCCGGCCAGGAAGTGGAGAATGCTGAAAAGGCCTGGGCCGCCGCCGTCGCAGCGAACGACTATGCCGCTATCGACCGGCTGACGGGAGACGACCTGATTTATGGTCATTCGACGGGCCTGGTGGAAACCAAGAGCCAGTATGTGGCGGCATTGCGCTCCGGACAGCAGAAATACGACCAGATCCGCCATGAGAGCATGAACGTGAAAACTCACGGCAACACGGCCGTGGTTTCATCCCGGGTGCGCATGACCGGCAGCACAAAAGGGAAACCGTTCGACAACCAACTCATCATGATGCACGTGTGGGTGAAGAACGGAGGCGCCTGGAAACTGGTGGGCCATCAGACAGCACGTATGCCGTGAGGAGCACGGCAACGGTGTGGAATGAAGACTCTCGCTCAATTCCGGCAACAGGCGGTTTTCTTGAGAGAATCCTCCGGCTCTACCAATATCGAAAAAACGCTTTTGAAAGCTTTGAAGGTTCTGAAGCTGTTTAATATCCCGCACTATGTTTGCGGCGGCTTTGCAGTGCAGGAACGTGGTTACCCACGGTTCACAACGGACGTCGGTATTATCGTGCCTGATGTGTCGTTCGCCATCGAGAAGCTGTCGATAAACGGCTTCAAGCAAAACCTCGGCTCCAACATGACTGTCACCGACCGCGAGACGAAGGTAGAGGTTGACCTTTTGCCGGGGGGCCAAAAGATTGATCCGGGACCGCTCACGTTGCCGATACCCACCCACGTTTCAGACAAACCGCAAATTCTGACTCTGGAAAAGCTGATATCAGCCAAGCTATCAACTTACATGGGCCGGGGAATCGAACGCAGTCAAGACTATGCCGATGTCGTCAAGCTCGTTCAAGCAAACCACCTGCCGAGAGACTTCGGCGTTGACCCTAGAGTACGGGACGAATACCACAAGATTTGGGACGGCCTGCACCAGAAGGATATTTAAGCTCGTTTACAGCCGTCGCATCGGCTGCCAGACTTACTTGACGCCGAACGCCGCTTCGTTCAGCGCGTCGATGATCAGGCGGGAATCGAGGCCGTGTTTTCGCGCCACTACTTCGATGGAGCAATCGTCGCAGGAATCGCGGAACCTGAGGTTCTCGAAAACTTCGACGGTCTGCGGATACTGCACCTTCACGTCGCGAATCACCATGCTGGGGCGTATGAGCTGATCAAAACGGATTGCCACGAATTACCCTCCAGTTTAAGCCTCAGTGAATACAGGGTACCAGAAACTCTCGATCCCGGCCCAGTGGTTGAACTTTCGCACCCCGGCATCTCTCTTGAGTGATCCTCTGGGGGAAATACCCCGTCTTCTCCCTAAGATAATGATTTAAAACTAATTCAGTAGCGGTACAAAACGTGCACCACTGTTATGTGGGTTTAGTCTGTGTGGAGAGATCTGTATAGGTTCAAGCTGACCTCAGCCGATGAAGCGATCCGGATCGTGGAATCAGGGAATCGCGTACACGTGCACCAGGGGTGTTCCGAACCGGAGGAACTGGTGGCGGCTCTGATGCGCCGCGCACCGGAGTTGACGGACGTGGAGATCGTCCACTGCGCCACGATGGGAACCGCGGACTATACGCGGCCGGAGTTTGAGGGCCACTTCCGGCACGCGGCTTTCTTCATTGGCGGCAATGTCCGTGAGGCGGTGCAATGTTCGAGAGCCGATTACATTCCCATCTTCCTGTCGGAGATTGAAGCGCTATTCGAGAGCGGCGCGATGCCGATCGATGTCTCTCTTCTTCAGTGCACTCCACCCGACGATTACGGATACATGAGTTTGGGTGCCGGAGTGGATATCGCACTAACCGCCGCCAGGTATTCCAAACACGTGATTGTCGAAGTCAACGACCAATGCCCCCGCACTTTCGGCGATTGCTTCATCCACGTGCGCGACGTGGATGCCATGGTCGAATGTTCGCATCCGTTGCCCGAATATCGATCGCACGAAGTGACCCCGGCAGATGAAAAGATCGCCGCACAGATTGCTAACCTGATACCCGATGGAGCGACGATTCAGACCGGCATCGGAGCAGTTCCCGACTGCGTGCT
>DASTMK010000356.1:0-13571 GCA_035714225.1 Bryobacteraceae bacterium
CCGGACAGCTAAGAATTTTCTCCAGTTCCGCTCCACGGATTCCGTGCCTTGTCGTGGCGCGGTTCAGAACGAGTTGAAATCGCTGTTTCTCGATGCCGAGCTGGGCGAGGAGCATCGCCGCCTTCCGTGCCAGGTGCAAACTGGGAAGTTCCGCGCTCGAAACCAGAAACGCCTGGTCCGACTGCGAGAACGTGATGAGGCTGATGCGATGGAAAATAGCCGGTAAATCAATGAGTACCCAGTCATAGGCGGACCGGGCCGATTCGATGATCTCGTGCAGCCGGGAAGTATCGGGAGGCTCATCGGGCGGAACGGCGGGCGACGGCAGCAGGTCGAGACCGGCGTGTGCCGCCACGACGCCTTGCCAGAGCGCAGCGGGCGTTGAATCCCCCGTTGCGAGCAGATCGGAAAGCGAGTATTCGGGAGCGATCTTCAAACAAAAACCGATAGTTCCGCCCATCACGTCAAAATCGGCCAAGAGGACGCGCTCTTTGGTGAGAGCCTGAAGCGAAAAGGCCAACTGTGCCGCCAGCGTTGACGCGCCGGATCCGGGTTTCGCACTGGCAAATGCCAGCACGTGCCCCGGCTCAGGTCTGTTATCGGTCTGCGGCTGGCGCAGGCGCCGCAAACGGGCTAGCGCTTCCTGCTGCACTTGAATCTCGAAAGGCGCGGTGAGAAACTCCGTTGCACCGGACCGCAGCGCACTTAAAACAAGTTCCGGTTCACTCGCCGAGTGAATAGCGACAACATGCGTCTGGTGAGACGTCGTGACGGCAAACCGGATCAGGTCCGCTGCTGTGCCGCGATTCGAGCCCACATCCAGCACGACGAGGTCGGGCCGGATCTGGCGCAGCCGGATGTCCAGGGTCTGCCGGGAAGGATAATTCTCGAGTTGGCTGAGAACCTGGAATCCATCTCGGGCGGCGGTTTCCAAAAACTGCGCCGCAAGCGCTCTGTTTGGGCAAATTAACAGGGCTGTGAACGGATCCTGTTGGGTTTTTGCCGGCCAGCTCATGCCTGCCTCTCGAATTGAACACTCACTTCCGCTCCGGCTTCTGCCGGTCTGGAGGGAGGATTGTCAACGTTGTTCCGTCGCCGGCCGTTGCCGGTCCCATAAACTCCCGCGGCATGACCGGCATCGGCTTCGGATCTTTCGCATCCAATGGATGTACGATTTCCGGTGTCACCATTACCACTAATTCGCTCTTGGACTTATTCTCCTGACGGCTCTTGAAGAGCGCTCCGAGAATAGGGATGTTGGACAGGCCCGGTATTTTCGATGCGCTCTCTGTCACCCGGTCGTCGATCAGGCCGCCAATCACAAAGCTCTGCCCCTCCGCCAACTCGATGTTCGTTTCCATGCGCCGGGTAGCCAGGGCTGGTATTGTGAATCCGCTCAAGGTGACGGAGTTGGCGATATCGATGGTCGACACTTCCGGCTTCACGTGCATCTTGATGGTGCCGTTCCCGGTGATAGAAGGCAGGAACGTGAGGCGAATGCCGAATTCCCGGAACTGCACGGTAACCGTTCCCATACTCGCGCCCCCCTGCACAACCGGCACAGGAAACTCGCCGCCGACCAGGAAGCTCGCCTCTTTGTTGTTCACTGTTACGAGGTTCGGTTCCGCCAGAATTTGAAGCAGGCCCCGAGTCTGCAAAGCTTTTATGAACGCTGAGATATTCAGGTCGGGACGGAATGCAAACACGTTCAAAACATCGCTGATATCGAATTCGGAAACGGTGCCCGCGGCCGAACCGGGTATGGCGCCTTTCAGCGTGCTGGCGGATGCGGACGCAAACTGGCCTGTCGAAATCTGGCCCGGTGTATTCCCGGCGCCGGTCGAAACGAGATTGACCCCGAGCGACGAGGCGGCGGTGCGATTGAGCTCCGCAAACCGTACCCTGAGCAGGACCTGTTTTTCAACGGGCACAGCAGCAATTTCGAGATTATTGACGACCGCTTTTGAAAAGCCAGCGGCCAGTGCGGCAGCACGATCCGAAACCTCTTTGCTGCTCACATGGCCCGTCAGCGCGAGTGAATCCTTTCCCGATTGCACCTTTATGCTTTCACCCGGGAAAGTGTCCCGCAGCATTTCACGCAGGGGCTCCAGATTCTGATCGACCGTGATGTTATAGAACGTACGTTGCCCGGTCTTGGCCCAGATGACGACGGTGCCGGAGCCTTGTCCCTTCCCGTGCAGAAGAATCTCGCGGGTTGTCACGGCGACGGCATCCACTACATCGGGATTGCTGGTGGATATTTGCCGCACATCGGCGGGATAATCGATCACCATACTCCGGCCAACCGGAATCTTGAGTTCCTCCGGCGCGGACTGCGCGGACGCCGTGGCGGAGGCGCCCAAAAGCACAAACGAAATTGCAGCACTCCAGACCCGGATCATTTTTCTTTTCCTCGCGGATTCACTACTTCCACCGTTCTTGCCGTCCCACGGATGACAATCACCTCATCAGGAGGCGGCGGCACATTTTCCACCACCCGAGGGGCAGGAGGTGCCGGGGGCTTCGGCACGTGTGGACGCGACGGGCCGTCTTCGGAAGCTCTGCTTCCCCTTTTCCCGTACAACTGAGAAATCGTGCGGCCTGGTGTGATTTCGACGTCCTGGTCACCGCCATTGCGGAGAACGAGTTGTATGCGACCTTCGTTGCCTGCCAGCGTAAGGATCTCCGCCTGCTCGGGACTCACCAGCAGGGTCACGTTCGGGGCGTTAATCGCCTGGCCTGTGGTGTCAGCCTGAATCGTTTGTCCGGCGGAGAGGACCAGTATGTTCTGGAGGACCGTCGTGGTAATGGTGTCATCGCTCGACGGTGGCCGTCCCGTCACCAGTACGTCCACCCGCATCCCGGGCAAAACGAATCCGGCGACGCCGACCACGTCGTTCACCCGTACGGATACGGCGCGCATCCCAACGGGAATAATCGGCGCCAGGCCCAGTCCGCTTCCGCGTGCCGCGAGTCTGCCTTCGAGGAGAGGTTCCTCGGGAAGGATATTGCTCATCACCGCCCGGTCAACAACCTCGTCCACTCGCGAAAACCCGCCTTTCGGAAACTGGTCCGCCGGAATTTTGGCAATTTTCACGTGGTCGGGCTTGATGCTGACTCCTACTCCAAGCGCGCCTTTTGAAACGACAATGTCCCGCGTGGCTTGATTCGCTGGTTTTCCTGTTGCGGCGCGTGTCGTCATCTGGTAGAAGATGCCCGAAACCACGAGCGCGAAGACCAGGCTCAGAGCCAAGACCGTCAAAAATCTCCGATCCATTTCATCCTTTCCGCCTCACAGCCTTGCCGCATTGCCTAGTGCCCCAGAATCGCCATCAGTGTCCCGACGAATATAGCGGGAGCGTACGGAATCGATGCATCCTCGGCATCCGTCCGGTGCCGTCCGGAGAGCGCCCTCTTCAGAGCGCGTAGAGCAAGCACCACCAGCGCGAAACCGGCACCAGCCAGGAACACCAGGACCAGCGCCAATATGAGCGAACCGGCGCCCGCAACCGCGCCGAATCCCGCCATCAACTTCACGTCGCCGCCGCCCATTCCACCCAGCAGGTAGAACAGGAGCAGGGCGGCGAACCCACCCAGGGCGCCGCCGGCGGCATTCAATAATCCCCACCACGAACCCGTCCATGTGTGCAGAAGTAATCCGGAGACGACTGCGGCGACCGGAATCCAGTTCGGGATCTGCCGCCTGCGGAAATCCTCCGCGCTGGCAGCAACACCCAGCAGAAGAACAATTGCCAAAGCGATTGTCATTTGGGTCCACTCTCCGCACCGGATCCCACTGCCAACTCCTCGCCGGCCGTTAAAGGTCCCATCAGAGCGGGCGCGAGGAAGGCATGCTCGAGAGCGAAGTCGGTGATCCGCTGGCCCGAGGGCAATGTCCATCCCGTGTCATCCCAGCCGGTTGTTTCCACCGGCGCACCCAAACCGCCTTCCAGGATCCTGTTGCCTCTGCCGCGCGGTTTCGACTGTCTCACAACGCGTTCTCTCCCTCACAGGATTCTTCGGCAGCCTCGGTACTTTTCATTAGCCCCGCCGCGGGGTACTGCCAATAATGTTGTTGAATTGGGGGTAGTGCTGAGGTTAGAGGGGAATACTATTGCTGAGCGGAAGGGTACAGGCGCCGGACCGCGCCGCTCTGAATCCGGCCAGGCGCCTCAAAACAGGAGAGTTCAGGCTTTAATGTCGTCTCTGGCAAAATCCCACTCGACCACCTTGTTCTCTTTGGCCGAGCGATTAACCATATGCGCGCAGGCCGCCGCGTGGTGCCCCGCCGCGGCATCTTCCCAATAAGGCTTTCGAGTGCGGATCGAATCGATCCAGTGAGAGAAATGAAGAACCGTCGCGTCCGGGCCCTGTTGCCGGAGTTGCTGGTTCCCTTCGAGAACATCGGGCTTCCAGGTGGAAGGCATCTCCGCCTGCCGCACTTTCGGGTCACGGTAATACGCCTCTTCCAGGCGCTTGGGCCAGCTTTCCACAATCCACCGGTTGTCTTCTACCGCAACCTCCGGATAGAGCGTGGCCCCGCCCCACCCCAGATTCAGGCTTCCCTCTGTGCCCAGAAATTCGAAACTGCTCTCGGCTGAGGTCTGGTTGTTGAACGTCGAGCTGAGATTGACGGCGAATCCCTCGGGATATTCGAGCACCGCGTTGAGAGTGTCCGGCACCTCTCTGCTTTCTTTCCAGCGGTACAGTTGTCCGAGCGCCATCACTTTGGAAGGGACCTTCGCACCCATCAGGTAATGAATGGTTGTGCAGAGATGAACGAAAAGGTCCGTCGCAATTCCGCCGGAGTAGTCGTCGTAGCAGCGCCACCGGAAAAAGCGCTCCAGGCTGAAAGACCGTTTCGGGGCGGGGCCGAGGAACATCTCCCAATCCACAGTCTGCGCCGATGCGTCCGGGGGAATCGGATAGATCCAGGCTCCGGAAGCCGTATTGCGGTTGTACGCGGCGCGGATCAAAGTTACTTTGCCGATCTTGCCGGCCTGGATGATCTCCCGCGCTTTTTTCTGAATGGGAGAGCTCATGCCCTGGCTGCCTACCTGGACGATCCGTTTCGCACTCTGCGCGGCCTCGATGATCTCGACACCTTCGGTCGAGCGGTAGGTCAGCGGCTTTTCGCAATAGACATCTTTTTGTGCCTTGATGGCATCCAGAACCATCTGTTTATGCCAGTGATCGGGCGTCACCACCAGCACGGCGTCGATGGAGGGTTGCGCGAGCACTTCCCGGTAGTCCTTGAAAGACTTGGCCTTCCCGCCGACCCGGTCCAGGGCGCGCTCCACGCGGCCTTTGTAGGCGTCAACGACGGCGACGATCTCGGCCTGCGGCAACTGCATGAGCGCATGCATTAATTCATGGGAGCGCGCTCCGCATCCGATGACCCCGACCTGTATGCGGTCGTTGGCAGATACGCTGCGATTGCCCTGGGCTGCCGCAAGCGCGGCGCCTGCCTGCATGAAGTTTCTACGGCTAAGTTCCATGAGCTGTCCCTCCCATCACACTAGCGGGCAATGGCCGAATTATACAAAGGGGGCTTTCGCGTATGAAACTCCGTTGCCCCTTCGAGCGCCGTGCCCACCCTCAGGATAACGCCTTCTTCAAACGGCCGCCCGACGATTTGAAGCCCGAGCGGAAGCCCCGATTCCGTGAAGCCGCAAGGCATGGACAGCGCGGGGTAGCCCAGAACGTTGATGCCCCGCACCAGCCTGGTTGTCGCCAGCCGCACATCTTCCTCTTCACCGTTGAACATCACCTTGCTCTGGCCGATTCGAGGGGCCGCCATCGGCGTCGCCGGAGTAAAGAAACAGTCGATGCGGCTCCACAGCGCGGAGAATTCGGCGCAAAGAACGCTGCGTAAACGCTGCGCATTGATGTAATCTGTCGCCGGGAGAAGCCGGCCCTGGTCCAACAGGGCCAATACGTCCGGACCGAACTGATCGCGTTCGGCCATGCGGCTTTCCAGGATCGCGGAGGCTTCCGCCAACAGGATCACCCTGCCTACCGTGTTCAGGGCCTGAACATCGGGGAAGGGCAGCCGCACCAGGGATGCTCCAAGCTGTTCCGCTACTTTGCTCATGGACTCCACAGCCGCGGCACATTCCGGCGCGACTCGCTCGAAGTAGTGGTTTTCCGGCAGGCCGATGCGAAGGCCGGCGATGGAGCGATTGGCTTCGGATAGATAATCCGCTACCGGAGCACGGCTGGAGGTTTTGTCCCGGACGTCATGTCCGGCGATCGCTTGCAGCACGACGGCGGCATCGCGCACAGAGCGGGTCATCGGGCCCATATGATCCAGGTTGTAGCCGAGCGGGAAAACGCCATGGCGGCTGACACGTCCGAATGTTGGCTTCAGGCCGACGGTTCCGCAATAAGAAGCGGGAATGCGAATCGAGCCGCCCGTATCGCTCCCCATGCCCAGGAAAACCATTCCGGAGGCCACGGCTGCGCCCGATCCGCCGCTGGAGCCGCCGGGAATTCGTTCCGGGTCCCATGGATTTCGCACCGGCCCGAAATGAGGGTTGCCGGACGTGATGCCGTAGGCCAGTTCATGCAAACCGGTTTTGGCCAGAAGCACCGTTCCGGCATCCCGGAGCCGTTCCGTTACAGTGGCGTCGTGAGCGGGTACATAGTTCGCAAAGAGTTTCGACCCGCAGGTCGTCCGCACGCCTTTCGTATAGAAGTTGTCCTTCAGAACGATAGGAATTCCGTGCAGTAATCCTAAATCCTTTCCCGATACCAACTCCTCTTCGGCCTGTTTCGCCCGTCGAAGAGCCTGCTCCTCCAGCACCGTGAGACAGGCATTGAGCCGGGGGTTGAGTTCGCGAATGCCTGCGAGACACCGGGACGTAAGCTCAACGGGGGAGAGATCGCCTGCACGAATCGCCGCGGCTGCTTCGAGGATGGTCATTGGGTATCCGGACCGCATTCAAATGTGATGGCAGGTTCCGTCCCGGGAGCGAGCCCGCGTAGGACGGCGCAATCCTTTTCAAGCCGTTCCAGTGCGGGGCAAATCTTCTCCAGT
The DNA here is from genome assembly GCA_035714225.1 of Bryobacteraceae bacterium. Classification (GTDB taxonomy): domain Bacteria; phylum Acidobacteriota; class Terriglobia; order Bryobacterales; family Bryobacteraceae; genus CAADGY01. Next base: position 7,040 of record DASTMK010000356.1, read on the forward strand.
TCGGGCGCGGGGATTCCCAGGTCGAGCCCTTCAGCGATGAGCTTCCAGTTTTTCATGAAAATTCATTCTACGGTGTTTCGCGGGCCGGCGCCGTTGAATCGTTCCGGCCGGGATGACATCATTCAAGAAGCCATGTCCACCCGTATCGAGCAGATGGAGCCCTCTCCGCTTACCCGGCTGAGCGAAGAAGAAGAGGGTTTTCGTGCCGAAGTTCGCAGATTTGCGCGGGAGCAGATCGCACCATACGTCCGCGAGATGGATGAAAAGGGCGCTTTCCGGAAGGAGATCATCCAACAGTTTTTCGACCTGGGATTGATGGGTATCGAAATCCCCGAGGAACTGGGCGGGCAGGGCGGGACATTCTTTCAGGCGGTGCTGGCGGTGGAAGAGTTGTCCGCGGTAGATCCCTCCGCCGGCGTCATTGCCGACGTGCAGAACACGCTCGTCAACAATGCGCTGATGCGTTGGGCGAATGACGAGCAGAAGCGCGCTTATCTGCCCAGACTTGCCGGCAACGCCGTCGGCTCCTATGCGCTTTCCGAAGCCGGCGCCGGTTCGGATGCCTTCGCACTGGCAGCTCGCGCGGAAGAAAAGGACGAGGAGTATTTCCTTACCGGCCGGAAGCTCTGGATCACCAACGCCGCGGAGGCGGAACTGTATCTCGTTTTTGCCACACTGGACCCTGGCGCCGGGTATCGTGGCATCACCTGCTTTCTTGTAGAAAGAGGATTTCCGGGTTTCGAGGTCGGCAAGAAGGAGGACAAGCTCGGGATTCGGGCATCGTCCACCTGCGAACTGATTCTCGATGCTTGCCGGGTGCCGAAATCGAATGTCATCGGCGAGCCCGGTAAGGGATACAAGATCGCGATCGAGACGCTAAACGAAGGCCGGATCGGGATCGGCGCGCAGATGGTGGGGCTCGCGCGCGGCGCCCTGGATCACGCTCTGGCGTATGCAAAACAAAGAAAGCAGTTTGGGACAGCTATTGCCGCGTTTCAGGGCGTGCAGTTTGCGCTGGCGGATATGGCGACGGAGTTGGAGGCTGCCCGCCTGCTCGTGTACAATGCCGCTCGTTTGCGGGATGCCGGGGCACCGTTTGTCCGGGAAGCCGCCATGGCAAAGCTGTATGCGTCGGAGGCGGCCGAACGAATCGCTTCGGCAGCGGTCGAAGTGCTTGGTGGAGTGGGTTTTACGAAGGATTACCCGGTTGAGAAACTGTATCGCGATGCGAAGATCGGGCGCATTTACGAGGGCACCAGCAACATGCAGCGGCTGACGATCGCGAAACAAATTTTCGGGAAACCCGTTTAAATTCAATACGTCTTACGAAGAAAGAGGGACCTATGCGCCAGCTTCTTATTGCCGCGACGCTCTGCGTGTTTCTAACTGGAACCGGTATGGCTGCCAAGGCCGATCTGAGCCAAGCCGAGGTGGACGAGATCATCACCAAATTTGCCGCAAAGGAAGGCGAGTTCGCCAAAGCACGGGAGAACTATACCTACCGGCAGACGGTTCGAATCCAGGAGCTGGACCCTGCGGGTAATGTTCAAGGCCGGCACGAGATGATTTCCGACATCATCTTCTCAGCCGACGGCAAGCGTACGGAGAAGGTTGTCCGGGCGCCGGTCTCCACGCTCAAAAACATTCTTCTTACCCCGGAAGACGAGCAGGACCTGCGCAACGTACAGCCGTTCGTGCTGACGACGAAGGATATTCCGGACTATCACATCCGTTTTCTCGGCAAAGAAACTTTGGACGAAATTCCCTGCTACGCATTCGCCGTGAAGCCGAAGCAGATGGAAGCCGGGAAGCGGTACTTCCAGGGAATTGTCTGGGTGGACGATCGCGACCTGCAAATCGTCAAAACGTACGGGCGCGGCGTCGGTCTTCTCAAGAAAAACTCCGATAACCAATTCCCCAAATTTGAGACATTCCGGGAACAGATCGACGGCAAATACTGGTTTCCGACCTATACGGCAGCCAACGATACGCTCCATTTTCAAGCTGGTCCGCAGCGGATCCGGATGATTGTCCGATACGAGGATTACAAGCAATTCAAGGCCGACACGACAATCAAATTCGGTGAAGAGGTGGACACGCCGCCTTCTGTCGAAGAACCGAAAAAGCCCTGATTTCACCGTTCACAAGGTAAAACGCACAGGTCGAAACACTGTCCTGCACCCGGGCGGCTCCCTTTTCGTACAATAAAGATCTGCATCTATATGGGAACAAGGGGGTTGACCTTTCGGCGGCGGGTACGGGCGATCTCGAGGCGGGCGCGCGAATTGCGCATGATCGCCAAAGGGGCTTTTTCCACGGATCATCCGATTCTTGCCCACCTGATTCCAATCCGGCGCTGCAACTTGTCCTGCAAGTATTGCAATGAGTACGATAATGTCTCCAAGCCGGTACCGACGGAAATCATGTTGGGCCGGATCGACCGGCTTGCGGCTCTGGGCACCACGATCATCACCATCAGCGGCGGCGAGCCGCTGCTTCATCCGGACCTGGACCAGATCATCACACGGATTCGCCGTCGCGGAATTCTCGCGGGCCTGATCACGAACGGCTACCTGTTGACCGCCGAGCGAATTCGCCGCCTGAACAAAGCCGGGCTGGATCATCTGCAAATCAGCATCGACAACGTCCAGCCGGATGAGGTTTCGAAAAAGAGTTTGAAAGTGCTGGACAAGAAGCTCCAGTTGCTGGCGGGTCATGCCCTGTTTCATGTGAACATCAATTCGGTGGTTGGCGGCGGCATCCGGAATCCCGAAGATGCCCTTGTGGTTGGGAAGCGGGCCGTGGAATTGGGTTTCACCTCAACGATCGGGATTATTCACGATGGCGATGGCCAGTTGAGGCCTCTGGGCGGGCGTGAACGCGAAGTGTACCACCAGATGAAGCGGCTGGAGAAAAGCAGCTACGCTCAGGTCAACTATTTTCAGGATGCCATCGCGGAAGGCCGTCCGAACCGTTGGCGTTGCCGTGCGGGCGGACGGTATTTGTACATCTGTGAAGACGGACTGGTGCACTACTGCTCGCAGCAGCGGGGCTACCCGGCCAAACCTCTGATGGAATACACGGTCGAAGATATCCGAAGAGAATACCTTACCGAAAAAGGCTGCGCTCCCAACTGCACGGTTTCCTGCGTTCACCAGATCTCGTATTTCGATTTCTGGCGAGGCGAGCAGACGATTCGCTCCGCGGATCCGGCGCCGGAAGCTGCTCCGCTGGTACACATCGAGATGAACTGATTTACTTTCAGGCCCTCATCAGCTCTTCATCCGCGCCATCATATAAAGTCCGGCGAGAGAGAAGACCGCATCGGGTGACCAGGCGGCCACTTGCGGCGGCAGTTGCGCTACGTTCCCCATCTGTTCGAAAAGCGAGTTGGTTGCGAGATAAGTGATCGCGATGCCCAGGCTCACGCCGACACCAGCCATGGCTCCACGATTACCTGTCACGAATGCAAAAGGAATCGCAATCAACGCCATGATGAGCACAAATAGCGGGACCGAGAACTTCTTGTAAAACTGCACCTGTAAGCGGACCGTGTCGAAGCCACTTTGTTGAAGCTCACGAATATAGCCGGCGAGTTCGTGGAAGTTCATCTGCTTGTCCTGCTTTACTTCCTTCAGGAAATAGCTGGGCGGTTCGTTCAACTCGGGAAATGTGGCAGTCTGGCCTCGAAAATCGCGGAAAGTCTCACCGTCTGTGCCGCCGCCAAGTTCCCGCATCCAGCCATTCTGGAAAATCCACGTTTTCAGGGACGGCTGCCACAATGCCCTTTCGGCCGAGATATGCCGGGTCAACCGGAACGTACCAGGGTCCAGTTCGTACACGGAGATACCGCCCATTACGCTGGAGACCGGGTCGAAATACCTGTAGTAGTAAATGCGGGAACCATTTCCGAAAATCCATTTCCGGTCCGGCCGCAAGTACGTCTGGATCGGCTTTCCCCGGATCTCGTTGCGGATCGCATCCTGTTTGCGGTTCGTATCGGGAATGACGTAATGATCGAACGCAAAGAGCGCGCCGCTTAATCCCGCGCTCATCAACAGAATGGGGATGGCCAGGCGATGCAGCGATACGCCGCAGGCTTTCATGGCCGCCACCTCGTTATTCTTGGTCAAAATGCCGAAAGTAACGAGCACGGCCACCAGTACGCTCAGGGGTGCAAGATCGTACAACAGCTTCGGGGTCAGGAAGAACAGAAACGCAAATACCCGCTGCATGGGTATGTTGTTGCGAATCACGTCCCCCAGCAATTCGAAGAACTGATAGACGTGCGTCATCAGAACAAAGCTTGCCAATAGCAGCCCGAAGTAGAAGAGAAAACCGTTCAGGATATACGTATCGACGATCTGGGGAAGCAGTGGCATGCGGCCGCCGGAGCGGCGGGAAAGCGGCCCCGGCCGCGACGGCAGCCGGTGGAGCAGCCCTCGCAGGATGCGACCGATCCAGGTCCATGCGGTGCCGACCCAATCTCTGTCGCCGGGACGCTCGAGGCGGGCCAGCAAAATGATCCCCGTGATCGCAAACACGATATTCGGCATCCAGACCGCGATGCCCGCCGGGAGCGTGCCCTGCCGTGCTACACCAATCAGGCTGATCAGGGCCATGTAGTACGTGAATGCCAGCAAAACCGTCATCACGATGGCGGTGGACTTACCTGCTTTGCGTGTAGAGACGCCGAGCGGCAGGCCGACAAGCGCCAACAGGATACATCCGAGCGGTAGTGCGAAGCGCTGATGAAGCTCGATGCGCGCATCCACCGACTTCTCTGCTTCGGCCATGAGCGGAAAAGTCGGCATCTCGCTGTATGCTTTGGCTGTACGGATCTCCGGCGGTTCGGCCACCAACACCTGGTCACCTTTCGGGAACCCGGTATTGAAGTATTGTGCCGGGTCTTTCCCGACTTCGTAGGTCCGGCCGTTCAGCATGGAAACCTGAATGCGGCTGCGCTCTACATCGGCAACAGCGATCGCTTCCGCCGCGACCGTAATTCGCGGATCGTCGCTCGCCTCTTCAGTCCGCGATATTCTCTCGCCGGCTGGAGTGAGGTCCGCCATGAAGACCTTTTTCCACCGGGTCACCGGACCGGGCTCCACATCGCCGACATAGAGAATCGTGTTGGTGAGGGTCTCTTCAAAAACCCGCGGCCGGATCTCGGCGGTCATCTGCTCGGCGACCAGCTTATTCAGAACGCGGTAGGTTTCCTGAATCGATAGCGGCGTGAGCCATAGGGAGGTGGCCGCCGCCGCAGCCGTAGCCAGCGCCGCGAACGCCATAACGGGCCAAAAGACCCGCCGGCCAGGCACGCCCGCCGCCCTCATGGCCGTGATCTCGCCGTCGCTCGCCATCCGGCTAAGCCCGATCAATGTGCCGACCAGAACTCCGACCGGTATAGTGAACGTCAGCACAAACGGAAGCACCAGGATGAAGAGGAGTCCGATCGTGTCGATCGGCATCGAACTGCGGACCAGCAGTTCGAACAGCCGCCCTACCCTTTGCAGAAAAAGGACAAAGGTGAAGAGAACGATGCCGAGGATGGCGCTTGAGGTGATCTCCCGGAAAACGGTTTTACCCAGTGTCATCTGCTACAGGTGAGCTCGTGCAGTTTCTGATGCGGTGGCCCCTTCTGAAAGAGACGGCGGAGGCACGAGCGGCAGTTTCGGTAATTGCTCCTGGGAACGCTCGAGCTCGAGTTCGTCGAACAGGACCGAGGGTGCGACCACGGTTGCGGGCGCCACAAACGTCGCTCCGCCGGTGGCGGCGAACGGAGCGGTGTTGTCGAGGAAATCGAAAACGTGATTTTCGCCGGACACCGCGACAATGTCGCGCAGGCTGCGAACCGAGAGGTTCCGGAAGCGCATGCCGCGCACCAGTTCCTCGCGGCCGTCGGCGTAAACGCGATACACCAGAACAGGGAGGCTCACCGGATTTCGTCCGCCGGAGGACTGAGCCATTCCGGCAGCCATGCGGCGAATCTCATCCAGCGGAGCCGTGGATGGATAATCGAGTTTTCTGACGAGAAGACCGTAAGGTTTGTTGCGCTCGCGGCACATTTCGATCAGCTTCCGCTTGAGTTCCTCGGCGGAAGTGGTTTGGGACGCTTTGATAAACAGGTTGCCGAAAGTGGCGCCCTTAGCGCCGAAATTTCCGGGAAGCCTCGCCCTGCCGTTCGAACCCGAGTAGCCTCGCACCGGCTGGCGGGTCAACAGGATGTTCTTGAGTGTTCCTTTTTCGATTATGGTTAAGGGAACCGGCGGCACGCCTTCCATATCCACCGGGTAGTATCCAAGCAGCGGCCTGCCGCGCCATTGCGATTGTGTGGGGTCGTCCACCACATCCATCCATTCCGGCAAAACCCGCGAGCCGATACGGCCTTCGATCTCACTCTGGCCGAGAGGGATGGGGCGGTTCGGCTCGGAAACCGGACGGCGAATCATCGCCAGATTGTCCCCGAGGACCTGAGCGAACATCTGCGGAGCAGCTTCTCCTTCCAGAAGTACCGGGCCGATGTAACTTT
>DASTMK010000357.1:0-17562 GCA_035714225.1 Bryobacteraceae bacterium
GGTTGTCGGAATCATGGCGTTGTTCAGCATGGTGGCCGAATACCTCTCGCCAAGACCGCGAACAAAGACAAACCCGTTGTCCACAATCGATACCCCGGTCACCTTTTCCAGTGCGCTTGCCGCGTCTGACGCGGTACCACCGCGGATGTCGTCGCTACCGATGGAATCCGTCACGACGGGAGCGAGCCTGCGCTCCGTGAGCATTGCTTCGGCGGTCGATGTCACCGGACTCAAACGCTCGACGACGTCCACCGTTGTGACCGAATTCTTGCCGACCATCACCGTGCTTGCGTCAACGGTCTCGCCCGCAACCACCGTTACCTGCTCAATCGTCGTATCGAGGTGATTTGTTCCTGTAAACAGCAGCTTGTAAGTGCCCGGAGGCGCGACGATGCGGTACTTTCCATCCAGGTTTGTAGCGGCCGTTTTCTCGGGAAGTCCCTCCACCTGCACCTGCACGCGGCGGATGGCCTGTCCGGTGGTCGCATCGAAAACCATTCCGGCGACGATTCCGGTCTGCTCTTGAGCGTGAATGTTCAGCAGGAATCCGCTGAATACGAAAAGCGTTACCGCACGCTGAAAATTCGTTTTATTGGTTGATATGCCCAAAGCCGAGAGTATCAACCGGCTGTAACGATACTATTGCTGCGCTATTAATCTTGCGTTACAAAACCCGCAAGGGCCTGCGCCGGTTCGGCTGCCGCGTCGAAGCTGTATCCGAAACCTCGCACGGAGCGGATGATGATGGGATTGGCGGCGTCCTTCTCGATTTTCTGACGGAGGCGGAGGATATAGACATCGACGGTTCGATCCGTGACGGCCCGGTCATGTCCCCAGGCAGCGTTCAATAGTTGCTCGCGGCTGAAAACCACTCCGGGATGGCCCATCAGGAATTCGAGTAACCGGAACTCGGTGGCTGTCAATGTCAACTCGGCGCCGTTCAGGTGGACGCGGCAACTGCCGCGGTCCAGTTCCAGGCCTCCGGCTTTGAGCACTCGTACGGGGGCCGCCGTGCCGCGGAATTGAATCTTGATGCGGGCAATCAATTCGCGTATGAAGAACGGCTTCACGATGTAGTCGTTTGCACCGAGTTCCAGGCCAACGATGCGATCAGTCTCCGAAGCCCGTGCGGTCAGGAAAATGATGGGGACATGCATCAGATTTGGATTCGCGCGAATACCTTTGCAGATATCAAGTCCGTCGGAATCGGGAAGCATGATATCCAACAGAATCAGGTCCGGTCGTTCCCGGCGGCACAACTCCACCGCATCTTTGCCCGTCTGGGCGCCCGCCAGTTGAAACCCTTCTTTTTCCAGGTTGTATTTGAGCAGGGCGAACAGATCCGCATCGTCTTCAATCAGTACGATTTTTTTCATTTCAAGTCGGCTCACCTTTAGGGTAATCCGGGAATTGTTGCAATAACATTACAATGCGGTTAACTCTGTTTGAACTTCTCCCGCCTCGAGCAGTCCCAGATCCTGAACGGGCAGAGTGAAGAAGAAAACCGATCCCTTGTTTAACTCGCTTTCGACGCCGATCTCACCCCCCTGCGCCCGCACCAGGTGTTTGGCGATTGCCAGACCCAAACCGGTTCCGCCGAGCTCGCGCGACCGGGCCTTGTCCACGCGGTAAAACCTTTCAAACAGGCGCGGCAAATCCTGGGCCGGAATGCCAATCCCGTTGTCGCGCACATAAAGGGCGATCTCATCGTGTCCGGCGCGGCGCACAGGCGGCTTTGCGCCCACCGTAATCGTGCCGTTCTGAGGGGTGTATTTTACCGCGTTGTCCAACAGGTTGATCAGGATCTGTTGGACCGCCTCCGAATCGCAAAAAACCTCGGCATCCGCCGGCGCCGGTTCCATCACGAGGGAAATATTCTTCTTCTCCGCAATGGGCTGCAAGGCATCGACAGCATCCGAGAGAAGCCCGTTTACGGAATACGAGGCAAACTGGAACTTTTGCGTCTTCAGTTCCAGGCGCGAGATGGTCATGAGGTCGGCGATGATGCGCCCGAGCCGCTCCGCGTTTTGCCGGATGATCGAAAGAAACCGCACGTTGTGCGCAGGGTCGTCCAGCGCACCGTCGAGCAGCGTTTCGGTGTAGCCCTGAATGGAGGCAAGCGGTGTGCGCAGCTCGTGCGAAACATTAATAACGAAATCCGTTCGGACACGCTCGAGTTGCCGGAGCGCTGCCTGTTCACGCTGAATCTCGTCAAACATCTTCTCCAGCTTGGCCGCGGTCTCATTCAGCCGGGCGCTAAGAATTCCCAGCTCGTCCTTATTTTTCACTTCCATTCGGGCCTGGAAGTCCCCCGTCGAGAGCCTTTTGGCGTAATCGATAATGTGAGCGAGACGCGAAGAGAAGTGCCGTGCAAAAAGCGCCGCGATGAGGATGGCCGGCAGAAACGCAAACACGGTAGCGGCAAGCATTCGCTTGCGCACAGCGCCGATGGTCTGGCGAATGTCCTTCATGGGAACGGCCAGGCGCAGCGCTCCGCCAGGCATGGGAATGGCGACGTATAGGAAGTTAACGCCGATCGTCGGGCTCAGGCGGACACTCGATCCGGTTCGCCCGTTTAGCGCCGCAGCGATCTCAGGGCGGCTCCGGTGATTGGCCATCGTTGCGGCATCCGATTCGGAATCCGCCAATACGTGGCCCTGAATATCAACAACGGTAAGGCGCGCGCCGGCCGCTTTGGCCAGAATACGCGCGCGCTCCTGCGAAAGGTGGATCAGTGGGCCGCCGGCCAACTCCGCAACCAATCGCGCTTTGTCGTTCAACTCCAGCGTCAGCGTTTCGGTGTAGTTGTCTTCGGCAATACGGGAAACCAGAAAGTCAACGGCAAACAGGGCGATGACCAGGACGCACACGACCCCGGCGATCAGCTTGGCGAAAATCCTCGCGGTCAATAGTCTAATTATCCCAGATCCGAGATATCAGATCCGGTTAAACACTTCGATGGCTTTCCGCAGGGAGCGGAACTTCTGGATGTAAGGCACCATCTTACTTTCGCGGTCGTCGATCTCCTGCGCCGCCTTCAGAACCTCCTGCGCGCGCTCCTGCGGCACTCGTACCACACCGTCCTCGCCGGCAACAATAATGTCACCCGGCTTTACGGTGACTCCGGCGCATTCCACTGCAACGTTTTTCGCCACGCTGGCATAACGCCCTACGGCGGTGGCCGGGGAGACGCTGCGAGCAAATACGGGCAGATTGAGGGCGCGAAGTTCAGGCACATCGCGAACTCCGCCGTCCAGGATCATGCCGGCCATGCCGCGTGCCTTGGCGGCGGTGCCCATCAGGCCGCCGATGGCAGCAACGTTCAAGCCCTTCTCCATCACGATCACGCCGACGTCCCCGGGGTTGGCCTCTTCAATCATCTCTACCGAATGCTTCACGGCGAGAGCCGGTGTGGCTTTATCGGGCGGCGCCGGCCGCACAAGCGACGTGCGCGCGCGGCCGACAAATTTTGTCCCGGAATACGGCCGCATGTCGAAGTTCATGAAGCCGCGCTCGCCCACCACCGCGTCCACAGCATCCGCAACCGAGGCCACTGTGGTCTTTTGGAAGCCTGCAATCAGCGGATCGGAGGATGCTCCCGGCGCTTTCTGCGCCGCCTGGAACGCGGCTAGCGACGTGCAGGTTATAAGAACCGCAACAGCGAAAAGGAGTTTGATTCTGGCTCGATTCGTCATTTCCGTTCGTGTCCTCGATCTTGATTCCCGCTCATCATACAACATCGGCGGAAGACGATCCTTATCTGTGGGCGATGACGTCAATCTCCACCAGGCACCCATCCAGCGGGATCGCCGCCGCGGCAATCGTCGTCCTCACGGGTGGCGTGGATCCGAAGCGGCCGAGATAAACTTCATTCATCGCCTTGTAATCGCCGATATTTTGCAAATACACATTGCACTTCAAGACCTTCTCCATCGACGAGCCAGCCGACTCGAGCGCCTTGGCGATCCGATCCAGAACCTTCGCTGTCTGCACCTTTACTCCTCCTTGATCAGCGACGCCATGACCGGAAATGAAGACCAGGTCTCCGTAGGAAATCGCCGTCGAGTAGAGCGGCGTACCCGAGGGCTTCGCGCCCGCATAATGCGCCTGCTTCACGCGTCCGCCGGCAGGTTGTGCTGCCGCGAGAGCAACTGGTGCGGCGGCAACCGTAGTGAGTAGCTTTCTTCTTGTTGAGCTTTTCATTTTGTGGATCCCATCCAGATAACATACAAAAGACGCTCTATGTACTCCAGACTTTCGTTTCCATTTTTTTGGCTTCTTCTCATTTCCACATTCCTCATCTCCTGTTCGTGCTCAACAGCAGTAAACAAGACGCAGATTGAGACGGTCTCCGTCCAGGTGCGAAAACCCGCCCGCGTCGACCGTGCCGTCACCATTGCAGCCAGCGGGACGGTAGAAGCGGGTGATTCTGTCGATGTTGCCTTTCAGGTAGCAGGTCGCATCGCACGGGTGATCCCGGACGAAGGCTCGTTCATCCGCAAGGGAGAGTTGCTGGCACAGATCGACGCCACCGACTACAACCTTGGCGCCGAAGCCGCACAGGCGCAAACGGCGATGGCGCGCGCCAACCATGAAAAAGCTCGGGCCGGAGCGCGGGCGCAGGAGCTCGAGCAGGCGCGCATTGCCTATGAGCGCGCGGCCGATGAGCACCGCCGCATGCGGATATTGTACGAACGCAAGAGCCTGGCCCCGAACGATTTCCGCAAGTTCGAAGCAGCCTGGCAGCTTGCGCGCGAACGCTACGACGAAGCGAAAGAGGGCGCGCGAGGGGAAGACAAAGCGGCAGCTCTGGCAGCGCTCGAGCAGGCCCAGGCGGCGGAAAAAATCGCACGCAAGCGTGTAGCCGACACCGCGCTTTACGCCCCGCTCAGCGGCTTCATCGCGCGAAGAGGCGTCGATGCGGGCGAGACGGTGCCGGCGGGCGCTCCGGTCTTCACCATCATGAACGTCGATCCCGCCAAAGTACGCGTGGGTATTCCCGAAACCGACGTCTCGAAAGTACGCGTCGGGCAGCGGGCGAATGTCTCACTGCCCGCGTTGCCACAAGCCGTTTTCACCGGGCGCGTGACGCTGATCGGTGTGGCCGCCGACCCGATGTCGCGCACCTATACCGCGAAGATCGAGGTGCCCAACCGTGGGCATTCGCTGCGTCCGGGAATGATCGCCGAAGCACAGATCGAGAGCAACGTCAGAACCGGGGCCATTACGCTACCGGGCCAGGCGATCTCCCGCGATCCGCAAGGCGTCACCGTCGTGTTTTTGTACTTCCCCGATCAGCAACGCGCGCATATGCGCCGCGTCGAAACAGGCACGGCGTACGGCAGCGAGGTGGAGATCCGGAGCGGCCTCACCGGCGATGAGCTGGTAGTGGTAGCCGGACAGCAGAAGCTACGCGAAGGCTCAACAGTCCACGTTGTGGGAGATGTGCAGTGAATCCGGTCAAGGCATCGCTCGCTTACCCGCAGGTGACGCTGATCCTTACGGCGATGGCTGTCGCCGTAGGTGTTCATGCGCTGCTCACCATGCCGCGGCGCGAGGATCCAAAAATTACCATCCGCACCGGGCTCGTCTCCGCCATCTTCCCGGGCGCCTCCGCCGAGGAGGTCGAGAACCAGGTTACACGCAAGATCGAAGACCGGTTGTTCCGGTTTGAAGAAGTCCGCAAGTCGAAAACCTACTCCACCAGCCGCAACAATATTGTCTTCGTCAATGTCGAGCTCGAAGACTGGGTCCAGAATCCGGACCAGTTCTGGGACACTCTCCGCCACGATTTGAACGAACTGCGGGTGCGGGAGTTGCCCCCTGGTGTGCAAGGCCCGGTCGTGAACTCCGACTTCGGCGATACCGTCGCCGTTCTGCTCGCCGTTCATGGAGGCCGCTACGATTACCGGCAATTGAAGGGATACGTCGAACGCATCGAAGACGAGCTTCGAACCATCCGCGCCGCCTCGAAACTGAAGCGCTACGGCGAGCAGAAGGAACAGATCTACATCACCAGCAGTTTCGACCGCATCTCCCAGTACGCCACCAACCCGCTTCGCGTCATACAGGCGTTGCAGGCTCGCAACACCGTTCAGTATGCCGGCAGTATTGAAGCCGGGCACAGCGATGTTCCGTTGAAAACCACCGGTCCGTTCCAGACCGAAGACCAGATCCGGCGCGTGATGGTGGACGTTTCGCGCACGACCGGGCAGCCTGTTTACATCCGGGACCTGGCGGAAGTGGAGCGCCGCTACCAGGACCCGCAATACCTGACGCGTTTCAACGGCCAGAGGGCGGTGATGCTTTCCGTAGAGATGCAGAAAGGCTACAACATCGTGGATTTCGGCAAAGAAATCCGCGCGCATCTCGACCGGTTGCGAACCCTGCTGCCGCCCGATCTGGAAATCGATCTCGTCGCCGACCAGCCGCGCATCGTCGAGCAACGCATCTCGCATTTCATCCGGGAGTTCGGCATCGCGATCGCATCGGTGATCCTGGTCACGCTGGTGCTGTTGCCTTTTCACGTGGCTGCCATCGCCGCGTTTGCCATCCCGGTGACCATTGCCATCACATTCGGCATCATGAACGCCGTGGGTGGGGAACTGCACCAGGTTTCAATCGCCGCGTTGATCGTGGTGCTCGGCATGGTGGTGGATGATGCCATCGTAATTGCGGACAACTACGTCGAACTGCTGGACCAGGGCGTGCCGAGGCAGGAGGCCGCCTGGCGCTGCGCAACCGAGCTCGCCGTGCCGGTGCTGACGGCCACGCTGACCATCATTGCTTCGTTTGTGCCGCTGCTGATGCTAACGGGTTCGGTGGGCGAGTTTATTTCGGCGCTGCCCATCGCGGTCACCGTTTCACTCGGGACGTCGTACGTTATCGCCATGCTGCTGACTCCGCTGCTGTGCCGCTGGTTTATCAAAAAGGGTCTGCATTCACCGGAGAAAGACACCGCGGGGAAAAAGAAGTTCAGCGTGCTGGACCGGATGCAGACGTATTACGGCAGCACGATCCGCCTCATGATGCGGCGCAAGCCGCTGGCGGCCGGCTTGGGAGCAGCGGCCTTCGCGTGTGGAGTCATTCTCATCCAAATTGCTCCCGAGCAGTTTTTTCCGTCCGCCGAGCGGGACCAGTTTGTCATCGATCTGTGGATGCCGGAAGGCACTCGAATTGAAGCTACTGACGCCGTGTTGCGGCGCATGGAGAATCACCTGGCATCTCAGAAGCTGGTGGCTACATTCGCCAGCTTTCTGGGCCAGAGCGCACCGCGTTTCTATTACAATGTCAGTCCCGAACAACCGGCCGCCAACTACGGACAGCTTCTCGTCAACACCAACTCCGTGAAAGAAACACCCGCCCTGGTGCATCGTCTGCGGGAGGAATTCTCCACGCTGGCTCCGGAAGGCATTGTCATCGTCAAAGAGCTTCAGCAGGGCCAGGTCTATCAGGCTCCGGTCGAGGTCCGGATCGCCGGCGACGATATAACGGCGCTGAAGACGCTCGGCAGCAAAGTAGAGGATATCTTACGTAGCTCGCAGAGCTCCGCTTACGTCCGCAACGACTTTCATGAGGACACGTTTCAGGTGCGCGTGAAGGTAAACGAGGAAGTGTCCAACCGCCTGGGCCTTACCAATGCCTCGGTCTCACAGCAGCTTGCCGGGGGCTTCTCAGGCGCTCCGGTCACCACGTTTTGGGAAGGAAGCCGCGCGGTTGAGGTCTTGCTTCGCCTGGAAGAGGGACGGAGAAAACAGTTCGAAGACATCGAGAACGCCTACATGACTTCGCTTGTAACGGGTGCGCGGGTTCCGCTGCGGCAGGTGGCAACCGTCGATCCGGAGTGGCAAACCAGCAGAATCGTGCGGCGAAACGGTGTGCGGACGCTCACTGTCCAGAGTTTTTTCAAAGAGGGACATCTTGCCTCCGAGGTGCTCAAAGACGCACAGCCGGCGATCGACGATATCGCGTTACCACCAGGCTATCGGATCGACTACGGCGGCGAAATCGAAAGCCAGACAGAGACATTCTCGGAAATGGTGCGCGCACTCCTGGTCAGCTTGCTGGCGATCTTTCTGATTCTGTTGTTTCAGTTCCGTTCCATCACCGATCCGCTGATCGTGATGGTTTCCATTCCTCTTGCTCTGCTCGGGGCAGCGGCAGGACTCTTCCTCACGCAGAATCCATTCGGTTTTACCGCATTCATGGGCATTGTGAGCCTTTCCGGAGTGGTCGTGCGCAACGCCATCATCCTGGTGGACTACATCAATGAGCGGTTGCGCGACGGCCACGACCTGGAGGAGGCCGCGATGGAGGCTGGACAGCGGCGCCTCCGGCCTATTTTCCTGACGAGCATGGCCGCCGCTGTCGGAGTGACGCCAATGATCCTTTCCCGGTCCAGCCTCTGGAGTCCGCTCGCCAGCGTGATCGCGGTTGGCCTGCTGTTCTCCATGTTCTTTACGCTGCTGGTCGTGCCGGTGCTATTCGTGCTGATCCGGCGCAGGCGGCATGCCTCCGGCGGCGCACTCGCCGTCCTGCTGCTGGTCCTGCTCACGCCGGGCCTGCACGCCCAGACGCGGCGGCTCACGCTCCCCGAAGCGGTAGACACAGCGTTGCGCCAGAATGTGATGTTGAAGATTGCCCGCCTGAAGGTGGAGGAAAACAGGCATAAAACCGGCGCCGCGCGGGCGAACTATTTCCCGCGCGCCACCAACGAGTCCAATCTCCTGAACACGGTTGAGCGGCAAAAGATCGCAATACCCGCAGGCATTTTCGGGGTCTTCCAGGACGAAGGACCGGTACCGCCGCGTCCGATTCCTATCGAACAGGGATCATCGAATTTGTTTTATACCACCACGACGCTGGGCCAGCCGCTGACACAACTGGTGAAGATCCGCGCCGGGCATGGCGTTGCCCTGGCGGATGCCGCCGCCGCGGCGGCCGATCTGAAAAAGGCCGAGAACGAGATCGCGCTGAAGGTCCATGAGTTGTACTTCGGCCTGTTGATCGCGAGAGCGCAGAAAAGTGCGGCTCAGGCTCAGGTGGAATTTGCCGAAGCGCGCATGACGGACAGCCGCGCCGCCGTCGAAGCCGGCAACGTTCTGGAAGTGGCGCTGATCGGTGCTCGTGCTGGCTTGCTGGAGAATCGCCATCAGCTTTTAGCCGCCGATGACCAGATCGCGGACCTGGCGGTCGAATTCAACGACCTGTTGGGACTGCCTCTCGACACCGTCGGGGAACTGGTTCCGCCCGATCCGGTCGATACCGCCCTGAATGACCGTGGCGAGTACACCAGAATTGCCCTGGCCGAAAGTCCCGACGTACACGCCGCGGAGGAGGCGGTAGAGAAAGCGCGCCGCGGCGTTACTGCCGCAAAGGCCGATTACATTCCGGAGTTGAGTGCATTTGTGCAGCACGTTTACCAGAACGGTGTACCCTTCCTGGCCCGCAACAATGGAATCCTCGGGCTGAGGATGAACTGGGACCTGTTCGATTTCGGCAAGCGCCGCAGTGCCGTCGGCGAACGTGAAGCGCTGCTGGCACAGGCGGAAGAGAACCTGCGGCGTCAAAAAAGCCGGGTGTCCGTGGAAGTGGAAAAGGCTGTCCGCAAGCTCGAACGGGCCCGCCAGATGCTGGAGGTGGCCCGCGAAGCGTTGCACCTGCGGCGCGAGAACGAGCGGCTCACGGCAGATCAGGTAGAGGTGGGCGTAGCATCCGCCTCCGCCGCGAGCGAGACCCGCGCGGCCGCCGCAAAAGCCGAAGCGGATCTGCTGCGTGCAAACCTGGGATACCTGCTGGCACACGCCGAATTGGAGCGCACCATAGGCCGGACCCCGCGGTAATCAGTAGCCTTTCTGCTTGTCCACCACGTTGATCAGCGGAAGGCCCGCGGCATACCGCCGCACGTTCTCCGCGAACAGATCGATCAGCCGCACCTGCCGGTCCGGGCTCCAACCCGAGGTATGAGCAGTCATCACCACGTTCGGGCAATCGTAGATCGGATGCGAAGAGGGCGGAGGCTCCACCGGAAAAACATCCAGCCCCGCGCCGGCGATCCAGCCTTCCTTGAGCGCCCGCACCAGGGCCATATCGTCAAACAACATGCCTCGCGACAGGCCGAGAAAATAGGCGGTCTTCTTCATGCTCCGGAAAATTTTCTCGTTGAACATGCGCTCGGTTTCGGGCGTATGCGGCGCGGAAGCCACCAGCACATCCACTTGTGGAACCATCTCTTCGAACCAGCCCGGATCGCGCAGCTCCGCGACATATTCCGGAGCAGGCATCGGCTTGGCATCCGTACCCACAATGCGCATGTCGAAGCCGTAGTACGCGCGGCGGGCGATGGCGCTTCCGATGCCTCCCATGCCAACGACGCCCATCGTGCGGCCTTTCAGTTCCGTATGATGGTCCGACTTGGGCGTTCCCACCGGCTCCATCTGCCTTTTGTAAAACTGCGGCATGTAATACTTGCTGATGCCGCGCGTCAGGCAGAGCAGCAATCCGATGCCGGTTTCGGAGATGCCCGGCGCAAACGTGCGTGCGAAGTTCGTCAGAACGATCGGACTTTCGCGGAATCGCTTGTCCAAGTTCTCGACGCCCGCGCCACCCGCCTGTACCCATTTCACTTTCGGCGCATAGTCCAGATCGGCGCCGCCCAAAGCGCCATAGACCACGTCCGCTTCACGCAGGTTTTTCCGGAATTCGTCTCGGTCTTTACACAGGATCAGATCGACTTTGGCGTTGGAAGCAGCAGCCCGGATCTTTGCCGCTTCGTGCGCCTCGAACGGGTACATCGTGACGATGCGGACCGGCCCGCTGCGGGTGGTGGAAACGGATTGGAGCGAGGGCGCTGCGGTAACCGGCAAGGACGCGGCGCCGGCGACAAATGCACGGCGCGAGACGGGGTAGTCAGGCATGATTTTCTCCCAGAACGATCGAGCCGCTTCAGCGGGTTGAGCAAACTTCGTCGGCCGTTGTCAGCTTTCCGCCACGGGCGGTGAACTCTTCGAAGAACCGGTCCCGGTCCTGTTCATTCAGGTGCCGCACCGCATCCGTAACCAGTTCCACGCGCTTGCCCGTATCGAGCAGGCCGAGAGCGGCGTGACGCACGCAGATCTCGGTCACCACTCCATACAAAACATACTTATCGGGGTTGAGGGCCTGAAGCAGGGGAGGCAGATTCGGGTCGGCGAAACAACTCAGCGTGGGTTTTTCCAGGATCAACTGCTGCACTTTATCAATCGGGAACTCTCCCGATTTGAATGGCACCACCGCGCGGTGATCCAACAGGGTTGACTGGGGCTTCTGCTGTCCGGCCGTGCCTGCCACACAATGCGGCGGCCAGTGGAGAAACTCGGGGTCGTCCTCGGCGTGCGCATCCACGTCGGACACGACATGCATGCCGTTGGCGGCAGCATAATGATTCAACCGTGCGATGGTATCGACGATCCGTTCCGCTCCGGGAACATATAGCGCTCCCGCTGGATACAGAAAATCGAGCTGCGTATCGACGTCCCAGAAGATCGCTTTCATGCCGGCACTCCTTCCCTCTCTTTGCGAACCTGTTCCAGAAGCACGTTCAACGCCGGAGTGTACCGCACCGGGTACGGCTCTTCCGCTGCAAAAAGCCGCCTGTAAACGCCCGGCAGCTTTTTCAGGGAGTCACAGGCGTTTTCCCGGGCGGCCGTTGCCGACGGAAGCGCCTCCACCAGCCGTCCTCCCAGAATCACGGGCCGCAACAGCGCCCGTGCGGCCGGACCAGTAGAGGGACAGCCCCGGCACTCCCAGGAACATGCGATTTCGTCATGATCGTCGAACCGGAACACCTGTTTGGCACCCGGCATCGTCAATTTATTTTCGCTGAATTTAGCCGTGTACCGCTTTTGCCCGTTGGATTCAAGTTCCACCAGCTTGTACACCGCCCCAAGATTCGGCGCGTCGGCGGAGGTGGCCAGGTCGGTGCCAACACCGAACGAATCGATCGGCGCTTTGGCCGCCATCAGCTCGAGAATTTTATACTCGTTCAGATCACCGGTAACCATGATCTTCGCGCTTTTGAGACCAGCGTCGTCCAGAATCTGCCGCACTGCCTGCGACAGCTCTTTCATGTTCCCACTATCGAGCCTGACGCCCCATACGGGCTCTCCCAGTTGAGCGGCGCGGCGCGCTCCTTCCACCGTGTCGTATGTATCGATGAGGTAAACGGTGGCCGGACCCAAAAGCTTTTGGAGTTCCCGGAAAGCGTCCAATTCAGCCGGGAACGCCTGCACCCAGGAATGCGCCGCCGTGCCAAACACCGGGATGTTATAGCGGAACCCGGCCAGAGTGTTGCTGGTTCCAATGCAGCCTCCCACGTAGGCCGCCCTGCCGGCCAGAACACCCGCTTCCGGCGAATGCGCGCGCCGCGTGCCGAACTCCACCACCGAGCGGCCACACGCTGCCTCCGTCATGCGAGCCGCTTTCGTGGCGATCATGGTTTGAAACCCGATGGTCGCCAACAGGTACGTTTCCGGAATCTGCGCTTCTATCAGCGGCGCGCGAACCGTCAACAGAGGCTCCCCGGCGAACATGGGTGTGCCTTCCGCCGCCGCGAAGACGTCACCCGTGAACCGGAACGCACGGAGTGCCTCGAAAAAATCCTTGGGGACTTGCGCGAACTGCTTCAGCCCGCGCAGATAGCCGACTTCCTCCTCCGTGAACCGAAGATTCAGCAGGTAGTCAACCGCTTGCTCCAGCCCGGCGGCAATCAGGAAATTGCGGTTGTGCGGCAGTTTCCGTACGAAGAGCTCGAACGTCGCTTTCTCATGAACCTTGCCCGCCTGATAGTACCCGGCAGCCATCGTAAGCTGATACAGGTCCGTAAGAAGGCCTTGCATTCTCTTACGCTACTTCTTTTTCTCATCCTTCGCCGCTTGCGCCGGTTTGACGTCGCCCGCGGCCTGGCGGAGTTCCTCGACGGTCGCGGCATCTACTTCGTACAACGTCGGTTCGTTCGCGCGTTTCGCGATATGGCTTTCGCCCGCTTTGGAGATCTCAACCGTTTCGGTTTGCTTGCCTTCGTTCGAGGTAACCGTGATTTCGAATACCGGTGCCGTGAAGCCCTGCTGCACAAACTTTACAGCCGACAGATCGCGGATTTTGTCGATGAGGTTCTGCACGCTGGTGGAATCGATCTCGGCCGCCCCGGACATCCATTTGTCGCCCGATTTCTCAAACACCATCGTCTTATCACCATCCTTCACTTGCACCTTGGAAGGCTCATTCCAGCCGAAATCGAACAGTTTTTTGTTACGGAACCCTTCCAGATCCTTATCAACAGCCTGACCCAAATCCGCGTTGATCTTGTGCGTGCCCTCCAGCACGCTGCTCCTGGCGAAATAGTCCTCTTTGTTCTTGCGGACCTCCATCTGCTCCGTTCCGGCGGCATCGGTAACCCGCACTACAGCTACCTGCGCGCCACCCGCAAATGAGGCCGCGGTTTTCCTGTCGTCCTCCGCCGAAAGGGAGGTGTCCATTTTCGCATCGCGCAGCTTTCGGACCAGTTCCTCGATTTCGCCGCCATCCGCCCGCATGGGACTCGGCCTGATAATCGTCCATTCGTTCTTGTTGTTCTTCCCGAACTCGACCGACTGTCCTTTGCGAACCAATTCGACCCGCGACAACTTGTCCTGATCAAACCGGAGCAGGCGTTTGTCCCGCAGATCGGCCGCCGTCTTATCGAGAGAACTCTTGTTCCAGCTTGCGATGGTGAAGATTCGCGGATCGTTCTCCAATTTCACGTAAGCAGCGCTTCCCGTAGGCGTCTCGTCGCCAACGAGAACGGTTCGGCTATCTCCGCCCTTCTTGGTGATCACGACGTTCATGGTTGGCGCATCCAGTCCGAACGGTCCCAGATCGGAAGCCTTTTCCTCCACCAGCTTGTCCGAACTCAGGGACGATACCGTCGAAAGCAGAGACCGGACAGCGTCCTCGTCCGCGGCCAGCGGCTTCGGAGAAGTGATTTCCCATTTCCCCGCGTCCGTCTTCCGGATGATGGTTTCCGGGCCATCCTTCCGCTTGATCTCAACCTGCTGGATCTGTTCTTCCGGAATTTCCAGAATCTTCGGGCCTGCGTCCGCCGCCGGTTGGGCAGCCTTCTTCTCTTCGACTTTATTGGACCAGTAGACTCCGCCGGCCAAAATCGCCAGCACCACCGCACCAATCAATAAACCACGAGAACCCATCGGCTATCTCCTGCGCCACCAGACGCTCAGGCCGGCCGCGATAATGAGGAGCGGAAGAAATACCACGCTCGAATAAAAAACCACTCGCATCTGGCTGCCGGTAAGCGTCAACCGCCGGTCTTCGGGCTCCTTCGGCCGAATGGAGATCAGGTCTTCATCGGCCGAGAGCCAGTTGATCATGTTCAACGCCAGGTCCCGGTTCCCGTTGAACCGGAGAATTCCGTTGGTGACCCAGCCCGACGAACCCGTGACGACGAACCGCCCCTTCTGATTCTCTTTGCCTGTGTCGTAGGTTCCGGCAACGCCCAGCGTCAGCGGACCCTTCTTGTCTTTCGCCTCATTGGGCTGTATCTCCGCGGAACTCAGATTGGTTGTGGCAAAGCTGTTGTTCGAAGTCGAGAAGAGCTTATCTACGGACGTTTTCTCCGCCGTCGTTGTGTCGAGCGATCGGGACAGCGGGAACGCGGTCGCTACTTCTTTCATCTCGCGCACGATCGCGTGGGATTCGTAATTGACAACCAGCGGCACCGCTGCGCTGAGGCCGAAAATCTGGCCGAATCCGCTGGTATCCAGCACCAGGTCCTTTTCCGCTTTGACACCCCAGCTTTCCAGCAGTTTTACAAGCCCCGGATTGTCGCTGATGTTTTCGCGGCCCATCCGGAGCGGCGGGTCAATCATGAACAGCGCCGATCCTCCACCTTCGACGTAGGCACGCAGCGCGTTCACCGCCGGCTCTACATAATCGAAACGAGGCCCACCGACCACGACGATCGTGCAATCTGACGGGACTTCCGGCTTTTCGAGCAGCGAGATCGTGCGGGTTTGATAATTGCTTTTCTCCAGCGCATCTTTGAACTGCGAATAGCCGTCGCGATTCGTCTCACTGATGCTGTGCTCACCACTCCCCTGCACAAAACAGACGCTGCGTGTTCCTGTTTTCAACGCCCGGATGAGCGCGCCCGTTATCTCTTCTTCGGTCAGACTGCGGGCCTCCTCCTTCCTGTCACCCGCCTTGACAAAAACGGTCCCCTCCGTACTCACACCCTCGGCGCGTGCTCTCTGGGGATTCTTCAGAACATCCACGTATTCCACGGACAGCTTCGGCGAGAGATTGTCGTACCGCCCAAGCAGGTCCTGCGCGCTCGTGAACCGGCTCGACACGTCGTAGTAGCTGACAGTAACATCCTGCTTCAGGTTCTTGACAACCTTTTCCGTCTGATCGGAAAGACTGAACCGCTTGTTCGCCGTCGAGTCATAGGACTTGTTATGCCGGTTGGCCAGAAAATTGACCAGCGCCAGCACTCCAATGATGATGACGATATACAGCGTCGCGTATGCCGTGTAGCGTGTCTGCCTGGTCTTGATCCAATCTGTTTTCATTTACGACCTCCACCGGAGGGACTCGAGCGAGCGGGCCGTTAGAAACAGCCCGAAGAAGATCATTGAGAGATAGAAGATGATGTCTTTACTATCCAGAACACCCTTGGAAAATGGCTCAAAATGCGCCACCACCGAGAGATACGACATCACCTTGGCCCACGTCGTGGTCTCGTAGCTCACCCAGTCGAATACCCACAACAGCAAACAAACGGCAAACGTAGCGGTGCCTGCGATGATCTGGTTTTTTGTGGTGGTGGAAATGAAGGTTCCGATGGCGAGCAAAGCGCCGCCCAGCAGCAGCAGTCCCAGGTAGCCGACCAGAATCGGCTTCCAGTCCGGTTTGCCGTACAGAAAGAGGATGGCCAGGTTCAGAGCCGAAATCAACAATATGCCCGCATATAGGATCACGGCGGCCAGCCACTTGCCGACAATCACCTCGATGTCTTTCACCGGCGATGTCACCAGCAGTTCGATGGTGCCGGTTCTCTTCTCTTCGGCGAACAGCCGCATGGTGATCATCGGAATCAGGAACAGCCCGATCACGCTCACGTTGGAAAGAAACCCGCGCACAACCCACTCGTTCACATCCATGGGAAAGCTCTGCCCCATCATCTGGGACTGAATGCCGCGTTGCACGAAAACGGCGGTAATGACGTAAAAGAAGTAACCCGAGATCGCGGCGAAGAATGCCATCAGCCCGTAGGCGATCGGCGAGGCGAAGTAGCTCTTCAACTCTTTTCTACAAATGATCCAGATATTTTTCACTTGGCACCCACTGGTGATTGAGTCGCATCGGACGACGTCAATTGCAGGAAGATCTCTTCCAGGCTGAGAGCCACCGGCCGGAGTTCGTTCAGGTTCCAGCCCGCCTCAACCACCGAACGCGCCAGGTCTCCCCTGACGGTCCGGCCCTGCAAGCTCTCCACTTCAAACGTATACCGGCCATCCCGGCTGTCCCGCAAAAGAACCCGGCTGACGCCCGGCACCTGTTCCAAACGCTGTTGTATCTCCGCGCTACCGGTCGAACCTTGCGGCGGTTCGATTTCCAGGCCGACGGCTTCCGAACCCCGCAAGCGGTTCGTCAGGTTGTGAACGGAATCGGTTGCCACCACCTTGCCCTTGCTGATAATGATGACCTTTTCGCAGGTCTGCTCCACTTCGGGCAGAATGTGCGTGCTCAGAATGATGGTGTGCGCTCCAGACAGGCTCTTGATGAGCTGGCGTGTTTCGAGAATCTGCTTGGGATCGAGCCCCGCCGTCGGCTCGTCCAGGATCAGAACGTCGGGATTGTGAATGATGGCCTGGGCCAGCCCCACGCGCTGCCGGTATCCCTTTGAGAGTTTGCTGATCAGTTTCGTGCGAACGTCCGTGACGGAGCAGCGCTCGGACACCTCATCCACCCGCGCGGCAA
Source organism: Bryobacteraceae bacterium (assembly GCA_035714225.1). Classification (GTDB taxonomy): domain Bacteria; phylum Acidobacteriota; class Terriglobia; order Bryobacterales; family Bryobacteraceae; genus CAADGY01. The sequence goes on from DASTMK010000357.1 coordinate 17,014, forward strand.
TGTCGCTCTTCGGAATCCCCTTCAGCCGTCCGACGAAGTGGAGATACTCGACCACCTCCATTTCCGGATAGAGGGGAGGTGTTTCCGGCAGATAGCCAATGCGCTTCTTCACCTCCAGCGGCTGCGTAAGAACATCGAAACCTGCCACGCTCGCTCCCCCCGCTGTAGGTGGGAGAAAGCACGTCAGAATACGCATGGTGGTGGTTTTTCCTGCACCGTTGGGTCCGAGAAACCCGACGATCTCGCCCTTATTCACCTCGAATGAGATCTGGTCTACGGCAACCGTACGAGCGTATCGCTTCGAGAGTCCTTCCACTTTGATCATAAATATCCTGGAATGAGAAGACGAATCTTATCTAACACAAGGGTACACAATGGCGCCCACTACCACGGACCCAGCAGATTGAAACTACATCATAAGAATCTGCCGAAACTGCTGTCAAACTCCGGCGGCGCTGGCGCGATAGAACGTCAAGCGGCCACAATACGCTCTTTCCCGGCGTCCCATTTCATGTACTTGCGTTTACGATAGGACTGCACCGACATCTC
>DASTMK010000358.1:0-4804 GCA_035714225.1 Bryobacteraceae bacterium
CGTTCGGTTCCAGATTAACGAACGTGAATGCTTGTGCCTTCCTCTTGACCTCCGGCCTCCGGATCTGATAATTGGGTAACGACTGGATCCATCGTTCCGCACGGACGGTTGGTCTCAATGCTTCGGGGCAAAACTCATGAAACGAACCATACAGCTACTATTGCTGCCGGCGATCGTTGCCGCCGGCGGCTTCGCACAATCCCTCAATACGGGAACCTTCTCAGGCTCCGTATACGACGCGAGCGGCGCTGTCATTCCCGGCGCCACAATTCGAATCACCAGCGAGAATACCGCTTTTCAGCGTGAAACCACAGCGGACGCGGAAGGCAACTACCAACTGCTGCAAGTTCCCACCGGCACGTACACCATTGAATTCGAACGTGAAGGATTCCAGAAATCCGTACAGAAGGGCGTCGCGATCAGCGCCGGACAGAACCTGCGCGTGAACGGCAACCTCACCGTGGGCTCTGTGACCGAGACGGTGGAGGTAGGGGCACGCGTCGCGCAGGTAGACACCACGTCGGCGAACGTCGGCGCGACCGTCTACGGCTCGCAGGTGCAGGAGCTGGCACTCACGACGCGCAGCTTTACACAACTGATCACGCTGCAACCCGGCGTCGCATCGAACCAGGCGCAACAGCCGGGGTTCGGATCGAACACCAGCGTGCCGTTTTCCTTCAACGGAGGCCAGCAAAGCTCCAATAACTGGCTTCTCGATGGAGGCCGCAATGTCGATACGTATAACGGCAACAACCTGACGATGGTCAATCTGGATGCCATTGCGGAAGTGCGCATCGAACGCAACGCCTATTCGGCGGAGTACGGGCGCAATTCCGGAGCCCAGGTGAATGTGATCACACGCTCGGGCACGAACCAGTTTCACGGCTCTGCGTTCGAGTTCTTCCGCAACGACAAACTGGACTCCAGGAACTTCTTCGCTACCGCGAAACCCAAAAACCGCTATAACAATTTCGGCTGGACGTTGGGCGGCCCCATCAAGCAGGACAAGGTATTCTTCTTCCTCTCCAACGAATACCGGCGAATCCTACAGACTACGGGAACCCGTACCGCCGCCGTTCCTACGGCCCGGCAACTCGCGGGGGATTTCTCGGGCGGACGCGTCATCAACGACCCCACGACGGGGCAGCCGTTCCCGAACAACCGGATTCCCGCGGACCGGCTGGATCCGAACGCGCTCGCGTTGATCCGCGGCTACTATGCGGAGCCGACGCCCGGTTTTCAGCAAGGGGCGCTGAATTTCACCTCGTCCGAGCCAGATGGCACCAAGTACCGGTCGGGGCTGGGACGTGTCGATTACAACTACAGCCCGACCATGACGTTCTTCGGTCGCTACAACATCGATAGTACGCGTCTGGACAGCCCTTATGGTCTCTTCGCCGCCAACTCCATGCCGGGCGTTGCCGCTTCCGAGCAGGCCCATATCATGTACACGGCCAACGGCTCCATGAACTGGACCATTCGCCCGACGCTGCTCAACCAGTTCACCATGTCCTGGTATCACGGCTCGATGGCGATCTCCACGGTACCGTTCGCCGCCCGCGATCGCGTTCCGGACTTTGGCGTCCCCAGGTACTTCGACACCGATACGGACTCGGCAGGTTTTATTCCGGCTATCAGCATGTCCGCGCCTTATGCCGGAATCAGTATCCTCTGGCCGCAGAACATCTCGCACTATACGTGGGAGTTAATGGACAACATGAGCTGGATCAAGGGCCGCCATATCTTCAAATTCGGAGGCTCTCTGAGCAGGGAGAACAAGACGCAGAATTCCAGCAACATCAACAACAACGGAATATTCACCTTCAACGCCTCCTACAGCGGGGATGCCTTGGCCGATCTTCTGCTGGGCCGGGCGTTCTCCTACGCGGAAACTTCGCATCACCGGATGGGCAGCGCAAAGTTCAATGGCGTAGGGCTGTACTTTCAGGATCAGTACCGTGCGACAAACCGCCTGACGCTCACCGCGGGATTACGGTGGGAGTTCTTCCAACCCGAGTACGATCCGGACGGGCTGATATCGTACTTCGATCCGAATGCCTTCGATCGCTCCAATGCCGCTGTGGTGCTGCCGAACAACGGGGAAATTCAGCCAGGCACCGAGAACTTCGGCAACGGCATCCGGGTAGCGTGCGAGACCTCGGAGTTCGGTTGTGCGGTTACCAACACCCGCTACAAAACTTTTGCGCCGCGAGTGGGCTTCTCTTACGCGCTGACGCAGGACCAGATGACGGTGGTGCGCGGCGGATATGGGATCTTCCACGACCGGTGGTCGCAGTTCGTCTCGGGTTCGCGCAACAACTATCCGTTCAATCAGAGCATTTCGATTTACAACACGCTGTTCTCCAATCCGGCTCAGGGCACGCGGCGCATTTTCCCGTCCAACGTGACGAACATGATGTCGCCCTGGGAAGTGCCGTATCTGCAGAAATGGTCGTTAGACCTGCAGCGCCAACTGTTTGGCGACCTGGTGGTCACGGTGGGGTATGTCGGATCGAAAGGGACGCACCTGATCCGTACACTGGATATCAACCAGCCGCAACCCAGCCTGGCCATTGCGACCGGCCAGGTCAACCCGAACGCAGTCCGGCCCTATCCGGGATTCGCCGCCATCACTTCTTATTCGACGTCGGCCGACTCCATATACCACTCGCTGCAGGCTTCCGGCGTGCGCCGTTTCGGCGGGGGCGTGTCGATCCAGGCCTCCTATACCTGGAGCAAGTCGCTTGACAACGTGATCACGCCGTTCAACATCTACTGGGACGGCGCTTTGAACCGGGGCATCTCGAGCTTCGATCGCCGCCACATGCTGATCGCCAGCTACATCTGGGAGATTCCGTTTGCAAAGTCCACTACCGGATGGAAGAGGAAGGTCCTGGACGGCTGGCAGATTTCCGGTATCTCCAGCTTCCAATCGGGCAACCCGCTCACCATCGGCATTACCGGCGACCGGGCAGGCACCGGAGCCGGTGGGCAGCGTCCGAACCTGATCGCGCCGGTCGACAGGCCGCGCGAACTCAGCCAGTGGTTCAGCACGTCGTCGTTCGCCCTGCCGGCTCAGGGCACGTTCGGTAACGCCGGACGGTCGCTCGTCACCGGCCCGGGCATCAACAACTGGGACGTGTCGTTCAGCAAGAGGACCGACTTGACGGAATCGGTCTCGCTGCAGTTCCGTGCCGAATTCTTCAACCTCTTCAACCACGCACAGTGGAGTGGAGTAGGGACCACATTCGGAACCGGAACGTTCGGACAGGTTACCAGCGCCCGCGACCCGCGCATCGGCCAACTGGGGCTGCGCCTGCTGTTCTGACCGGCTCTTGCGCTAAGGGACCGTCAGTTCGCCAAGACCGCTCGCTAACGCGCGCGGCTTCGTAATCGCTTCTGAGCCGCGAACGTAAGTGAGTGGCTGGCAGGGGTCCGGTTCGGCAGTTTGCCCCGGCGTGTAAATTGCCAGACTTGGTAAGATCAAGAGAAATGAAGAAAGAGACTGTACTCTCCTTTATCAGGGACGTGGGTATCGTACCCGTGGTGCGGACCAACAGCGCCGAAAGCGCCATCCGGTCGATCGAAGCCATCTACCGCGGCGGAATACGCGCCGCTGAGATTACCATGACCGTCCCCGGCGCGATCAAAGCGCTCGAAAAGGTGGCCGACCAGTTCGGCGATAAGATCGTGCTCGGGGCCGGTACAGTGCTCGACCCGGAAACCGCGCGGGCGTGCATGCTGGCCGGCGCGGAATTTTTCGTTACTCCGGCGCTGCGCGTCTCCACCATCGAGATGGCAAAGCGCTATTCCAAGGTGATTTGCCCGGGCGCGCTCACTCCCACCGAGGTCATGACGGCATGGGACGCCGGCGCGGATATTGTGAAAATTTTCCCGTGCGGAAACGTCGGCGGCCCCAAGTACATCAAAGCACTGAAGGCGCCTTTCCCGCATATCGAGATGATTCCGACGGGCGGCGTGAACCTGGAAACCGCAGGCGAGTTCCTGAAGGCCGGCGCGTGTGCCGTAGCGGTCGGCGGAGAACTGGTGGACGCAAAGACTATTGCAGAAGGCAAATTCGAGGTGTTTGAGGAGAGGGCCAAAAAGTACCTCGAAGTCATCGCCAGGACAAGATCGGAGATGAAGGCCGCGGCGACGGCGTAAATGCGGCCGGCCGGCTTTTGTTAAACTGGTGCCGTTTATGGCGATCAGCAAGGATTTACTAGAGATACTGGTTTGCCCGTTGTGCAGAGCCGACGTCGTGCTGCTCGAAAACGAGCGCGGCCTGAAATGCGTGCAATGCAAACGGGTCTATCCCATTCGCGACGATATCCCCGTCATGCTGATTGACGAGGCCACAATCGAAGAGTGACTTCGTCACGCACCGGAACCGTTCTGGACCGGGTGCCTCCAGGTGCCCGGGTGGCTATCATTCGTTTGCGTTCGTTAGGAGATTGTATCCTCACGACCCCGGCGATACGCCTGCTGAAACAAGCACGAGCGGACCTCGAAACCGGTATTGTGGTGGAAGAACGTTTCGCTGCGGTGTTCGAAGACAACCCGGATGTATCCTGCATTCTCCGTCCCCGCGCTGCCGATGTGGCGGCCTGGAGACCCTTCCTTAGCGTGAATCTCCACGGAGGAACGCGCAGCCTGGCATTGACCCTGGCATCGAACGCGCGCATCCGCGCAGGATTCCGGCATTTCCGCGGCGCCTGCCTGTATAGCACGGGCATTCCCACCGCGCAGGAAATTCTCGGAATCACACGAAAAGTTCACACCGCCGAACACCTGGCTTCCGCCA
>DASTMK010000359.1:0-2268 GCA_035714225.1 Bryobacteraceae bacterium
GCGCCAAAAACCTCTGGGATTTGAGCGACGGCGCGCGCCGCTCTTTGAAACGCATGCGCCGCCGTCCACGCTTGATCGCTGCCTTCTGGAAGCAAGCTTCTCTATTCGATTGATTCCGCTATATTATGCGAGCGTCAGTAATTTAGCTATTCTGGCAGAACGGGCTTCGATCAGCCGGACAACTTTAAACCGGATAGAGAAGGGCGATCCTAATGCCGCTCTCGGCAATTACGCGACCGTTCTCTTTGCGTTGGGAATGGTTGACCGGCTGGCCGACATAGCCGATGCGCGTCATGACACGGTGGGCCTCGAGCTTGAGGAAGAGCATCTTCCTCAGCGCATCCGTCTCTCGCGCCGGCAGAAGCCCGGTAAACCGGAAAAGACGGGTGCGTGACGGACAGGGAAGTTTTCGTTCACATGGACCTGCAGGGCACGCCCTATTTGGTGGGGCGGCTGTGGACGCGCATCCGCAAGGACCGGGAGAGCGCCACGTTTGAATACGACCGGGGCCATTTCACACGCCATCGGATAAGCCGCTGTTCGGAGCGGTTGGCGATTCCGCTCCCGACCAGTGGAGACGCGTTCTCATGCGCCGCGCCGAACGCAGGCGTGCGGAACGCGAAGGTCAGGCGCCGCGTACCCTCCGCGAAATCGACCACCTGCTCATGGCGGATGACGAGGCACGCGCGGGCGCGCTCCGATTCACGGAAAGGGAAGGAGGGCCGTTTCTCGCCGAGCACGGCCCTGCGAAGATCCCGCCGCTGATCGAGTTGCCTCGGTTGCTATCCGCCGCCGAGCACGTTCTGACCGGTACCGGCAGTGACGAGGATCTCCGCCTGCTTCTCGCACCCGGATCGTCACTCGGCGGAGCCCGTCCGAAGGCATCAGTCCGGGACCGCGACGGTCATCTCGCCATAGCGAAGTTTCCAAACAAGGGAGACGAATGGAACACGGTGGTATGGGAAGCCGTGGCCCTGACTCTCGCGGAAAGAGCGAGTATCCCGGCGCCTCATTGGCGGCTTGAGCGATCAGCGGCGGTATTTCGTCCCGTGTCCGCGATGTGGACACTATCAGGTGTTCGTGTGGGCAAACGTGGCTTGGGAGAAAGACCATCCCGAAACGGCGCGGTATCGATGTGAGGCGTGCGAGGCACTCCTCGAGAACTGGCAGAAAACGGACATGCTCGCACGGGGCGAGTGGCGCGCAACCGCGTCCGGTGACGGAAAGACCCGCGGCTATCACATTTCCGCCCTATACGCTCCTGTAGGCTGGCCGTCCTGGGGCGAACTGGCAGCGGAGTTCCTCGAAGCACGTAAGACCCGCGAAACACTTCAGGTCTTCTGCAACACCGTCTGGGGCGAAGTATGGCGCGACGAAACGGCGTTACCGCTGGATGCGGACGCGCTATACTCGCGCCGTGAACCGTTCGGGGCGGAAGTCCCGATGGGCGGGTGTCTGCTGACTGCCGGGGCGGACGTTCAGGCGGATCGTATCGAGGTCGAAATCGTCCGATGGGGAGGAAACCTGGAGTGTGGGTTATCACGTGCTGTACGGCGACACCGGGCAACCGGAGGTGTGGTGTGAACTTGACCGGCTATTGCTTCGTCAGTGGAGGCATGAAAGCGGGTTCGATCTGCCGATCAGCGCGGCGTGCATAGATGCTGGCTTCGAAATGGCGCAAGTACTGGAGTTCTGCCGGCCGCGGCTGAATCGCAAGGTTTACGCCGTGAAAGGCGCGTCGGGCTTCGGTAAACCGATCTGGCCGAGACGTGCGTCGAAGGGCGTGCATAAGAGCGAGTTCTTCATCGTGGGCAGCGACACGGCAAAAGAACGGGTGTACGGCAAATTGCGGGTGAATCTGCCGGGCGCGGGACATTGCCATTTCCCGCTGAATCGGGAGTGCGATTACTTCGACATGCTGACGGCTGAGCGCGTCAAGACGCGCGCGGTTCACGGGCGTGCAGAGAGGTACTTCTACAAGCCTGACGGCGTGCGGAATGAGGCGTTGGACTGCCGGGCTTATGCGACGGCGGCGTTGCACGCGCTCTATGTGAGCGGGTTCAAGTTGGCCGATCAAGCGGCGCGCATGAAAGCCATGGTGGCGGGCAAACCGGACCCGGCGCCCGCGTATCAGGTGTACCGCAGCAAGTTTCTAGGTGGAGCGTAAGCCATAATGTTTGTTGCTCACGTAAGACCAGGCCGACGTACTACGTCCAGCGCTGGAAGTGCCGGCCGTCGGGCGTCATGTGTCTGTTTACCGTGAGCAGA
>DASTMK010000360.1:0-3349 GCA_035714225.1 Bryobacteraceae bacterium
CCGGCATCGGAACCATTATCGCCATGATGGTTCCTTACTCTGTGGTGTTTCTGGTCTTGTGGACTGCACTGCTGGTGGTGTGGATCGCGTTCGGACTGCCGGTCGGGCCAGGCGCGGGTCTCTACCTGGAAGATTGATGCACCTGTTCGAACATCTGGGCCAGAAAGGATTGCATGCGGCTGTAATGCGAGCCTTTCCAATAGATCCGCCCGCACGCGGGGCAGCGGTGGAACTCGCTCGAGCCGGACCGTTCGAGCGGCTTGTTGCATTCGAGACAACGTGAAAATGCCGCCGCTGGTTTGCGTAGATCAAACCTCTTCAGCACCTCTACAAACTGCCGGCGCGGATCCGTTTCACGGACGAAAGATGCGTGCGTAAGTGCCGAGTGTTTCAGAAGGCCAACGTCGCGGGTCAGCAGGATGCGGCGCTCTCCGGTGGAGATTCGCACCAGCTCGGAATCGCTTAGATCGTTCCGGTAGTGCGCGTCAAAACCGGCCATCCGGAGGTATCGCGCCAGCTTGCCCAAGTGAGTATCCAGAACGAAACGAACGGCTCGCAGCGGCTCGCCCCGCAAACGCGAAATGGAGCGGATGTCGAAGGCTTCAAATACCGGGTAGACGCTGATGCGATCGCCGTTCCGCACACGGTAGTCGAATCCTTTCGAATCGCCGTTGACCAGCACCAGGTCCACTTCCGTGTGAGGGACCCCTGCCGATTCGATGACGTCTTTCACGGAGCCGCTGACGTAAAACGGATATTCGAATTCCCGGAAGCGGCGCTCCGCAGGCAGGAAGTCGTTCAATTCGGCATAAAAGCGGAGATAGGCACGCCCGAGTCCCTGCAATGCTCCGATTTTACTGCGCCAGGCGCTGGTTCAGCGCCTGGGTCACCTGGGGCAGAAGATGCGGGCTGTGCACCAGTGTGCGGTAGCTCATGCCGGGGTGGGTTTCGGCAAGCGATTCCACTGCTGCGAGGGAGAAGCCGTAAGCCATGGCGGCATGTAATGGGCTGAGCCTTGACCAGTCCTGTCCCAGCCGGTCGAGGCGCGGCATTCGACCCTGGCGGAAATAGCTTTGAACGCGCTGGCGTGCCGTATGCGTCAGGGTCTCACCCGAAAGCTTCTGGGCCAGCCCTTCCTGCAACCAGGCCGGCCACTTCCCGATGCTCGACAGGCACGCATGTACCAGCTCGTGCGCGAACACGCGGCGCGTTCCAGGTCCCACTGTGTCGCCTTCCATCAAGGCGATCCGGATGCGGCCGTCGTATTGGCCCCCGCTCCACTCGGCGGCTTCGGTCGTCTGAAGATACGCAGCGCGCGTCTGCACAATGGCAGTGATGCGCTCGCTCCACTGGCAGCCCAGTTCGGCATCGATCCGCGAATATTCCTCTTCCAACACACTCACCATCGCTCGCGCCGTTTCGCTGGAAATCGCGCCGCTGTCATACCGAAGCATGAAGCGCGTGCCGTATTTCTTTTCGGCGCTGCGGTCCGCGGCGAGCTCGCGCTCCGCTTTGCGGTGCATCTGCCGGATGCTCGTGTTTTCACGAAGGGCGAGCGAGCGCGACCAGTAGTCCGCCGCGCGTCGAACATCGTCGCTGCGGTAGGCGGCAACTCCCGCCAGCGCGAATACTTGCGGATCGGAATTCGTCCCGTTGGCGATGCGTTCGAGCACCCGGAGCGCTTCGGCCGGCTGCCCGGAGTCAAGAAGGCGAATCGCGGCAATCGCAGCTTCCCCGGCTGCGAGGGACAAGCCGCCCCGGACCGCGTCCACCTGCGCCCTCATGAGCCGCGGCAGATCCACATCCGATGCGGTCTTTCTCTCCCGCTCGAATGCATCCATGCCGGATAACGCCGATGCCGGAACATAGCCCTCGCGGCCTCCCACAGCCACCTTGTAGCAGGTGCCCGAAGCGTCCGAGAGAGCGAAGCGGATTTCAACAGAGTCGCCGGGGTGCAGCTCCGCGATGGCCGAAGACTCACTCGAACACGCCGTCCGCAGGAACGCCGGCTGCCCGGCAACCACCACCGCGAAGGCAAGCGCCGATATCGCTCCCATGACCCGATACTAAGATGGAAAGCCCGCGCGTGTCGCTCGGGGAAATACCTGAGAAACTCTTGTATTCCGCAGACCGCGGTGAAATAATGCGCTCTTATGAACCGGAACCTGCATGCGATGACGCGGCGTGAAATACTGGCCGCCTCCGGCCTGGGCGTGATAGCCGCCGGGCAAAGCATGGGTGCGGACAGGGCCGCCCCGGCCTCTCCCGTTTCCATCGCCAAATGCGCCGGCTATGACGACGATCTCGCCCGGGTGCTCGGCCGGCAGTTTGACCAGATTGGGGGAATCGGCCGCCTTGTCAGCGGTAAGACCGTCGCCATCAAGTTGAACCTGACCGGCGGCGGGCGCATCGGCAACTATACCCCGGGACAGACGCACTGGGTGCACCCAACGCTCGTTGGTGTTTGCTGCCATTTATTCGGGCGCGCCGGAGCGAAACGCATCCGGCTGCTCGAGGGTGCGGCGCGCGGCGATTCTCTCGAAGACAAGATGCTCAACGCGGGCTGGGATGTGGAAGCGCTGCGGAACGCCGCGCCACTGGTGGAGTTCGAGGACACAAACCGGCTCGGCAGCGGCAAGCGCTACGCGCGCCTGAAGGTGGCCAAACCTTATATTTATCCCGCCTTCGATCTGAATCCTTCTTATGAGGATACAGATGTGTTTGTCAGCCTCAGCAAGTTGAAGCATCACGAGGAGTGCGGCATCACGCTCACTATCAAGAACAGCTTTGGCATCGCGCCGAATTCCGTTTACGGAGACGATGCCGGCGTTGACGAGCCGAACGAACGGGCGCGCCGCGGCCGGGAGTCGATCCTGCATTACGGCCGGCGCCAGCCCCCCAAGAGTGCTCCGCAGGAAGTGGATTTTACCAGCGATCGGTTTGAGGGATACCGCGTGCCGCGGATCTCCGTCGATCTGATCGCTGCAAGGCCGGTGGACCTCGCTATCATTGACGGCATCGAGTCTTCGATTGGCGGCGAAGGGCCGTGGGTGAAGGGCGTCCGTTATGCGAAGCCGGAAGTACTTATCGCCGGCAGGAACCCGGTGTGTACCGACGCCGTGGCGACCGCCGTGATGGGATACAACCCGCGCGCCGTGCCGGGCGAGTTGCCGTTTCGCAGCACAAAGGAAACAGGGGAAGGCGAGCCTCGTCATCCGGCGAATCCGATGTTGCTCGCCGAGGCCGCGGGCATCGGCAACGCGGAGCTCGCCAGGATCGAAGTACTTGGAGTTCCTATCAAGCAGGCGCTCTACGAGTTCGAATCCCGGCGCGGGGGTTAGTCTGTTCG
>DASTMK010000361.1:0-5170 GCA_035714225.1 Bryobacteraceae bacterium
TTCCGTTTCAATCTGAAACAGAATGTGGCCCCTCCATCTAGGCTATCGGCTGTCCGATAATTCGTAAACAGAGGTTTTGGTCTGGATTGCCTGAAAAAGAAGGGGAAAATACCTTAGTATCTTCAACTGCGCTTCGTAGCAAGCCATGTTTTGAACGCCAGACCGCCCAGAAGAATCCAGATCGCCAGGCGGAACGGCCCCTTCAGCGTGAAGGAAGCGAGTAGAAAGATGGCGAGATACGCTGCCAGCGCGGCGTGAAACCGTGACATCCGTCAGTTCCTGCTCATGTTATAGAAAAAAGATAGTTGCAGGCGGACCTGATCGCCGCGGTATTCGGCGGGAAGCGGCGGAAAAGGATTGGACGCGCTGATACCCGCCACCGCTGCACGGTCCAACGCGTCGGCTCCCGAAGGCACTGCGATTACCAGCTTTGGGACCCCGCCTTCCCGGCTGATGGCAAACTGGATGATCACCTTGCCCCTGCGTCCGAATTTGGCGCTCTCGGGAATGACGGCGAACCAGTTGCGGCGTACGGCGGAGAGCACTTTGATCAGGTAAGGCCGGAAATCCACGCCCATCGGGTCGCTCAGCAGTTCAATGTTGCTTCCGCTACGGCCGCGGGCGGGATTTATGCTCAGGGCCTCGCCGATTCCACCTGCCCCCTCGATGTCACCGACGATGAGTCCCGCGCCGACTCCCCCGCTCCGCGCCACACTTCGAACGGCCTCATCCACGGAACGCCCCGGAACCACGACAGGAACATTCGGGGTGCTCGGTCCGGAACCGCCCGCTCCGGGCCTTTCAAATGCGAGTTTGAGTTCTTCTTCCTGGGGAGGCTGAGGCGGTGGCGCGGGCAGTAATCGGGTCCCGCCCGGAGGTGCCACTTGTGCCACTCTGGATTCCTCGGCTTGGATTTTGGGTGGTGCGGGAACCACCGACGGGCGCTGTGTCTCCTTTGTCTCGCCCGGTAACGAGAATTGGCGCTGCGCAGCCCGGCGGCCGGGCGGCAATGCTGGAACCCGTATTCGGGGACTCGGTGTCAGTGCTTCCAAATCCACTTCTTTGCTGATTCTTCCACGGTTCGGCTCGCGCTGCGTCAATTCGAAAGGCGGTGCTACCAGCGGTGTGTACCGGCGGGCGACCAGGGCCTCGTCGGGCTCAGGAACACTGCGCGGAGTTTGCGGCGGAAGTGAAAGCAGGGTGGCGACCAGGACGAGGTGCGCCACAATCGAAACACCCGCCGCCCGCATTCCACTTTTCCAGGCGCTGGAGCGGTCCACTTCCGGAAGAAGTTTCAACTCCTCGCGGTCAGCCGGAATAGACTGAAGCCGAGTAGCCATGGAAAGACTCAGACGTAACGTGGTGAGCGGAGGTTGCCGGATCAGTGTGCCAGGGCTTTCGCAACCGCTTTCGAATGCTCCTCAATTTTATCAAGAATTGCCACGGCTACTTCCAGCGCCCGCAGCGCTTCTTCTCCGGAAACCCTCGGTCTCACCCCTTTTTGGATGCTTTCCAGGAACGATTCGATCTCGAATTGAAGCGGTTCTCCCGCGGTAACCGGTAACTTATTAAAAGAGATCTGCCGGTCTTTGGAAACTGAAAAGGCCACGGCTTCCTGGCGTGTGTAATCGATGGAAATGTATTGGTTTGGCTGAAAAAGGCGCAATTTCCGGACACGCTCCGTCGACACACGACTGGCTGTCAGATTCGCCACGCATCCTCCCGGAAAGGCGAGACGAACATTCGCGATATCCACTTTTCCCGACAGAATGGATAGCCCAGCCGCACGGATCTCCTCGGGCATCTCCCCGACCAGAGACAGCACGATGTCGAGATCGTGAATCATCAGGTCCAGCACCACGTCGATGTCCAGGCTCCTCGGCGTGAACACGCTCATGCGATGCACTTCGAAAAACAGGGGAACGGTGACGGCTTCCGTCAGCGCGGTCACGGCGGGGTTAAACCGCTCCAGGTGCCCTACTTGAAGGATTCTGCCGGTTCGTTCGCTGGCGCGGACCAGTTCGCGGGCGCCGGCAAGATCGTCCGCGATGGGTTTCTCCACCAGCACATGCAAGCCCATTTCCATCAGCCGGACGCCTGTCTCGCTGTGCGCGGTTGTGGGAACCGCCACCACCACCGCATCGGCCAGACCCGCAATTTCCGCCAATTCCGAGGTGCCGGTGCAGTGGAATTGCTTCGCCAACTCGCTGGCGCGTCCGGCATCGGTATCCATGATGGCGGTCAGTTCGGCACGCGGGTTCTCGGCGATGACCCGGATATGATTTCTGCCGAACTCCCCGGCACCAACAACGGCCATGCGGATCTTGCTCACTTGGTTCTCCTCGCCTCAAACGATAACACGCGATTCCTGCCGCTCAGGGCAGACCCGCCCTTACGGTTCGTCCGGAAGAATGCCAACCACCGCGAGACCGGCCTCCTCGGCACGGCTGAGCATTTCCTCTTTATCCAGCAGCAGCGTGCGATTCGCGTCCACCGCGAGAGCGGTTGTCCCGGTCCGGAGCATGGTAGCGATCGTTCCGGGTCCCGCGACCGGGACGTCGAACAGGAGATGCTTCCGCCTGCGCGATACTTTGATCAGGCGCAGGGGGCGGCCGTTCACCAGCGTGGCGGCACGTTCCAGCATCGCGTCCGTGCCTTCCATCGCTTCGAGCGCTACACAAGCCCGCCCGGAGATGGCAACGCTTTGACCGACGTCGAAACCGGCCAGTGCGTTCGCCACACGACGTCCATACGCAATATCGGCCTGTTCCTCGCTATCCGGCTTCCGGCGGGTGAGGTTGCCTTCCGGCGCCAGCAGCGGCTTCAGTACCCGCGTGGAATCGATGAGACGGATCCCCTCGTCTTCCAGTACCTTCGCTACGCCCAGGATGAGGGAATCGGTGTTTCGGGTTCCGAGGGAGGCGAGCAGCTTGAACAACCGCCAGTCGGGGCGAATCGATGAAAAAATGCTGGCGTGCTTCACTTGCCCCGCCATCACGATCTCGCTGATTCCTTCGCTCTTCAGGATTTCGATGAGCCGGCTCAGCTCACCCAAGGAGATCCAATAACAGCGCGCGGCCAGGGCTTCCACTTCTTTCGAGGCTTCTTCCCGGATTGCCACCACGACAACTTCGTCTCCCATCTGCCGCGCCGCCTCCAGCGCGAGCAGCGGGAACCTTCCGTTGCCGGCAATCAGCCCGTATTTCATTTCACGATGCCGCGTTCGGAGGAGCGGATGAACGCCATCAGTTCATCCAACTCGGGGCTGGCGGGCACCTCCCCGGAAATGCGCTCCATCGCCTGCGTGGTGTTCAAACCGGAGCGTGTCAGCAGCCGCAAGGCGGTTTGCAGTCCTTCAATGGTTTCGGTCGAAAAACCGCGCCGCTCTAGGCCGGTGCGGTTTGCGCCGAACACTTTGTTCTCGCGCGGCGCCACGGTCATGGAGAACGGCAGCACGTCCTGCGTAATCACGCTATAGCCGCCGATCATGGCGTGGCGGCCCACCCGGCAAAACTGGTGGACGCCGGAAAAGGCTCCGATGACCGCCCAATCCTCCACCCGGACATGCCCGCCGAACGTTACCGCATTGGCGAGAATGCAGTGGTTGCCGATTGATACATCGTGGGCCACATGCACGTAGGCCATCAGCAGGTTGTCCGCACCGATGGATGTCACCAGCCCCCCGCCTTCCGTGCCCCGGTGTATGGTGACGAATTCGCGGATTTTGTTCCGGTCGCCGATTCGGGTTTCCGCGCGCTCGCCGCGATATTTCAGGTCCTGTGACGCCACGCCCACGGTCGAGTAGGGATAGAAGATATTATCCTGGCCGATCCATGCCGGCCCCTCGACGTAGACATGGGCCATCAGGCGGGTACCGGGCCCGATCTCCACTTCCGGCCCGATGATACAGAAGGGCCCGATCTCGGCTGTATCCGCAATGCGGGACTGTGTGTCTACAATCGCGGTTGGATGAACCGGCATCGGCGCGCTAAGGAGTTGCCTGTGCGGCGGCCGCCGGTTCCTTGTCGGCGAGTTTGCACATCACCTGTGCTTCGGCGACCACTACGCCGTCCACCGTCGCCTGGCCGTACATCTTCGCCACAGTCGCCTTGCGCTTTCCAACCTTCATCTCGATCCGGAGCTGATCGCCAGGCAGCACGGGCCTGCGGAATTTCGCCTCTTCAATGGAGGCCAGGAATACCAGCTTACTGTCGCGGTTTTCCATCTGGCGCAGCACCAGAATACCCGCCACCTGCGCCATCGCCTCGACGATCAGTACGCCCGGCATCACAGGAAATTCCGGAAAGTGCCCACTGAAAAAGGGTTCGTTCGCGGTCACGTTTTTGATGCCGACGATTCGCTCTCCGTCGATCTCGATGATCCGGTCGACAAGCAACATGGGATAGCGGTGCGGCAAAATCCGCCGGATCGCTTCATTATCCAGGATGGCCATTTAGACTCGTTATTATAACAGCGATGAAACAGATCCTTTCGCATGTGCAAGCGAAGCAGAAAGAAACCGTAGCGCTCATCCGGCGCCTGGTGGAATGCGAATCGCCCACGGATGATGCAGGTGCCGTCAACCGCTTCGTCGACCTGGTCGCCGCCGAAGTCCAGGGGGAAGCCGATATCCGCACCTACCCCGGTGGCACGTTCGGCCGTCACCTGCGCATCGAATTTCGCCTTCCGGGACGCCGCAAGACAAAGCAGCTTCTGTTGCTCGGCCACTCCGACACGGTATGGCCGTTGGGCACTCTCGCGCGGATGCCTTTCCGGGAGCGTGACGGGCGTCTGTGGGGTCCAGGTGTGCTCGACATGAAATCGGGTATCGCGTTTGCCATCCAGGGGGCGCGTGCGCTGCGGGAGCTCGATATCCCTGTCTCCCGGCGCGTCGTGCTGCTGCTCAATGCCGACGAAGAGATTGGCAGCGACAGCTCGCGGCCTCTCACGGAGCGTGAGGCGCGCCGCAGCGCCGCCGTGCTGGTTCTGGAGCCGGGCACCGGACTCGAAGGGAAGCTGAAGACCGCACGGAAGGGCATCGGAGGGTTTAAGGTAAGCGTTGCCGGACGGGCATCTCACGCCGGCGTCGATTTCGCGGCGGGTGCCAGCGCGATTGTCGAGCTCGCCCGCCAGATCGCCATCATCGCCGGGTTCACCGATCTCGATCGCG
>DASTMK010000362.1:0-10302 GCA_035714225.1 Bryobacteraceae bacterium
CTCACCCAGGAACTTCGGAATGCCGGCTACACCGTCCAGATCACCTCGCCGGACGCCAAAGGGGCACAGCCGTGATTTTTCCGGAGTAACTTTCGAGAGAGCGGTAGACCCGGGTTCGCAAAGCATGGAATGAGCTGGCGAGCCTGTGGCGGTCTTCCTGGGGAATGTACCTTGAAGTCCGCCAACCGCTCGCTGACGCTCACGGCTCAGCTACAAGTCGCCCCTACCATAGTAATAAGGTACAGAAATCTTAATATTCGCCTATAATGGTAATGGAGACGCTGGCTGCCCACCGAAGATGCGTCGGTGTCCTCCGGCCACAAGGTTCAGGCCGCCGTGCGCCCGACTGGAGGTAGCTATGAACCCTCTATTGCCCGTGCTGGTTTACGGCTCCGCCCTTGCATTGGCATTCCTGCTTCTTTTCGTTT
Source organism: Bryobacteraceae bacterium (assembly GCA_035714225.1). GTDB lineage: Bacteria > Acidobacteriota > Terriglobia > Bryobacterales > Bryobacteraceae > CAADGY01. Next base: position 429 of record DASTMK010000362.1, read on the forward strand.
TTCAAGCACGCCGTTGGTACTGGCATGCGTTGAGCGTCCTCGCCGCCGTCTGCCTTGGTCTCGTCCGTTTCCCCGAGAATTGGTACGGCCCGGCTTTCGACCTGTTCATTGGCTTCTGGTTTGTCTTTCTCCTGGTATGGGGTATCGGCGCGCCGTTTTTCCGTCCGGAGCGCCTGCCCCGGCATGCGTGAGCGCCCACGGCTTTGACGAGCCACGGCCGGTTCTGAAAAATCGGGAACTTTCATCGCCTCTTTTGTGAATACACAATAGAGGGGGCGGTGGTATTCGCCCTTTTCCGGCGCGAATGGACAGTCGTGAACAAGATCCGATGCTTGTCAGGCAAATGCTGGAAGGCTCGGAATCGGCGTTCACGGAACTGTACCGGCGTCATCAGGCGAGGGTGTTCCGCTTTGCGCTTCATATGTCCGGTTCACGGGCACTCGCCGAAGAGGTCGTGCAGGAAGTGTTTCTTGCCTTCCTGAAAGATCCGGCGCGGTATGTGCCGGAGCGTGGCAACTTCGGTTTGTACCTGCTTGGCATGGCGAAGAATTACGTGCTTCGGATGCTTCATCGCACACGCGATGAGGACCTCGAACAGGCGGACGGCCCGGCCGCCGGGGACGATCCGGCTGACGGTCTGGCACGGCGGCAGACCATCGAAAACATACGCAAGGCCGTGCTGTCGTTGCCGCCCGGATATAGGGAAGCGGTTGTGCTGTGCGACCTCGAGGAGATGGATTATGCGGAGGCGGCGCAGGTACTCGACTGCGCCGTGGGCACGGTTCGTTCCCGCCTTCATCGCGCAAGGGCGATGCTCGCGGAACGAATCCGGAACAAACCGGAACTGCGGGATGAGTTGTCCCGGTTCAAGGTGATGAGGTGTCTGGCATGAATTGCGCCCGGTTTAGTGAATGCGTGCGCGATTGGATTCGCGGTTCTGCCGGAGAAGCCATGCACGCGGAGATGGCGGAGCATGCCGCGGCGTGTCCGGAATGCGCTGCTATCGGGGAAGAAGAGAGATTACTGTCGTCGGCGCTGTCGGCTCTGGCGGCCTCTACCTCCTCTTCGGAAGCTCCTGAAGAAGTGGCGCAGGCGCTTTTGACGGAGTTCCGCGCCGGCCGCCGCACCCAACGCAACATACGGCGGTTCTCCTGGACGGCGGCAGTCGCGGCCGGTATTGGGCTGGTAGCCGTTATGGGAAATTGGAGTGTTCTGAAACCGCGGCTTCAGGCTCCGCCGGCTGTCGCGGAAAAGCGAGCTGGTCCAGTTCAGACTGTTCCGGTTCAGGAAGCAGCGCCGGCGCCGCAGCCTCCTGCCGTCGAACGTGGCGCCGGCGCGCGCGCTGCCAGTGCCCTCACTGCTCGCGTCCGTTCAGGCCGCGGCGTCCGGCGCCCGGTTGCGCCCCCCGCGCGGCCCGAGCCGCTGCGGGAGTACGTGACGGAGTTCGTTCCGCTGCGCTATGGCGAATCGTTGCGGTTGGACGATGTGGCGGGTGTTGTTCGCATCGCGATACCGCGCTCCGAACTGGCGCGGTTCGGCTTGCCGGTGGCTCCCGAAGCATCAGGCCGGCGCATTCAGGCGGATGTGCTGCTGGGTGTGGATGGTGTAGCGCGGGCCATGCGCTTTGTCAAGACAGAGACCTACTAGATCCGTGTTCGAAAGGAAAAACGTTATGGAATTTTCGCGTGTTTCGATGTTCATTGCCGGCGCGCTCGCCTTCTGTGCGGCGTCCGTGCTGTCCGGGCAGGAAACTATCGTGGGCCAGCGGATTGGCTATCCTCCGGCACAGGCTGCCGCTGTTCCTGCAGAGGGCACTGCGGGGGGTGTGTTTCAGATGGCTTTGCCTCCACCACCCTTTGGAGGAGAGCCCGGGACGTTTAGTCTCATCGCGGGACAGGCTGGTTTTGGCATGGTCGCGGTCGCGGGTGCGCCCTATTCGGCGCAGGCCGTAACGGAGACGTCCCGGGTGTTGGGGGATGGCACACGGATTCAGCAGAAAAACACGGTGGCCATGTATCGCGACAGCGAGGGACGTACGCGCCGCGAGCAGACGTTGGACGGCATTGGGCCGTGGCGTTCGGCCACCGGAACGGTTACAGTCGTGTTCATACACGATCCCGTGGCAAAAGAGATGTACACGTTGAACCCGGCCGACAAGACCGCGACGAAGTCCGTTATTGAAGAGAGGTTCGATCCCGCGGCGGGAGCGAACCGGCGCCGTCCGGGACCGCCTCCGGACGAGATGAAAGCCACTGAAGTGCAGGTCATGCGGCGTGTTGGCGGCGGCCCCGGTGGCGGTGCAGTTCTTGCCAATCGGCTCTTTCACGCAGGCAGAGCTGAAAACAGCCAGACCGAGTCGCTGGGACAGCAGAACATCGAGGGCGTGATGGCTGAGGGTACGCGCGTGACCACCACGATTGAGGTTGGCAAGATCGGGAACGACCGGCCGATTACGATTGTTTCCGAGCACTGGTACTCGCCCGATCTGAAAATGATTGTAATGAGCAAGCGGACCGATCCGCTTGCCGGCGATACGTCTTACAAGGTGACGAATCTCGTCCGCGCGGAACAGCCGCGTTCGTTGTTTGAAATTCCGCCCGACTACACGGTGAAAGAAACCGGAGGATTTTTTCGGCACACCATAGAAGTGAAGAAGTAAAATCCGGGCGGGGCAATGGCGTGACACCCGCTGCCCCGTCAACAGAACTCAGGCCTGCCTGATCCGTATCCCCGCCTCGCCGAAAAGAACCTCTACCATCCCGAAGTGCTCGTTGTAATACTCGCTCGAGTATTGACGCATGCGGACATCCGAAACCACCACCTCGACGATACCCGCCTGCACGATGGCCCGGGCGCAGTCCATGCAAGGCATGATCTCCACATAGATTGTGCATCCTTCGGTCGCGGTGCCCGCGCGCGCAGCATTGCAGATGGCATTGCGCTCCGCGTGCTCAATCCACAGGTACTTTGCCGGACGGACCACGCGCTCCGGGATATCGTCTCGTATACCACGCGGAAAAGAGTTATATCCGGTCGACCGGATCTCGTGGGCGGGGCCTACAATTACGCAGCCGATCTGCGTGTTAGGGTCTTTGCTCCGAGTGGCCACTATCTTGCAAATGCTCAGATAATACTCGTCCCAGGAGGGAATGACACGTGCGGCGTGTTCCGCTGGTTGCATGCTTTCGCTATTGTACGCGGTGCGGCCTCAATGCGGCACTGACGTACCAGTACGGGGGCGGTTTTTTCGTACCGGGACGGCACGAATCTACAAATTCGAAACCCGTGCAGGCGGTTCGTCATCCATATATTAGGGACTTTCGGAAGAGGAATTCTGAGAGGAACAGGTCTTTTCTCCTGGCTTTTATAGCGTGAAGTTATTGATAACGTTCTCATCAAAGGCGGCCGGTATACTCGGCCGGCGAAAAAAGTTGTACTGGTTGTAGCGCTTCAGGAGGAGAAGGCATATGAAACGGATTTGGACATTTCTCAGGGATAGTTGGTGCTACCGGATGCATCCGGCACCGATGTGGCCGGTAAATGGAATGTATCGCTGTCCCGAATGCCAGCGAGAGTACCCCGTACCGTGGGAAAAAGGTGTCACACGTTGGGATTTTCAGCCGGCTAAAGAGGATGTCCGCGAGTCCACCGTTGTGAGCCATCCTGCACGTTCCGGATTCCGGATCGTGAAGGCTTTCAAGCGCACGGCGGCATAAGTACCTTCCCGCTTATTTTCCACGAAATCAAAATTTTGAGGCGAGGCCGGGTTCAAGGATTGCTGACCGGTCTCTCGCCCGCGATGTAATCTTCCGTGTGAGAAAGAACTGCACCATTTGAGAAAAAAACTTCCAGCCGGAAGGTGATGTGGTCTGACACATGGCTGTAGAGAACTGACCCATTTTGAAGGCTGGCACGGGTAAGATTCACGGTTCGCGTGCTGTCGCCGTCGCGTATTACCAGAGCTCCGCCAAGAGAACGCCGAATGGCGGGGGCGGAGCGATCCCACGTTATCTTCACATTTTCCCCTGAACGTTCCAGGGCGACTCCCAGCGTATAAGAGTCCACTGCGGAAGCCTCTCCGGTTTCGGGACTTGTGAACCGGGATGCTACAAAGCCGAGAGCGATTCCCAACAGCAGCAATAGGAAAGCGGAAAACTTCCAGACGCTATTCGTGAGCGGTACCGGCATGGACTTGTTTGCCGGGGGGGCCTCGGTAGGCTGTAATGCGGGCGTAACCATAACGGGGATAGGTTGTTCGGGCGGAGCAGGCGGGTGGGCCGGCACGGTCTGATGATGTTGAGGCTGTGCCAATGCCGGAATGGCGCCTCGCTCCTTCCTGACGGTTGGTGAGCCGCCCAGTTCGCGGCGGCGAAAAGGAAATTCCAGATAGCTCGATTCCGTTCGAAAAGCCGCGCCTTCACGGAAGAAAAAACCTGCCTGGCTGGCTTTTGTGGCGAACGGCTTCACAAGCAAGGCGACGGCATTCGGTTGAGGAAAATAATCGTTGAAAATTTGGATGTCTTCCGGACTCAGTCCCATCCCGTCCCGCGTGTGGCTGCGAAAGTAGCCGACGACATGGCTCTTCCGGCCAGGCGATGGTTTCCAGGCCTCTATCGTGGTACGCAGCCGCTGTAACTCGGGTTCGGAGAGGGTGAAGGATGGACCGCTACGGTACTCGCAAGGAACGCGCTCAAACCCATCGATGACAATGACCGTGCCATGGTCCTCTTTGACACTGCCCAGCAGGATGCCCCCGACCTCGGCGCCACGGCGCGGAACCGCGCCGAAACCGCTCATTACCTCTTGCAACAGCGCATCGACTAAATCCAGATTCAGCCGGACCGCGATGCTCTTCCCCGCGACTTGCCAGACGTAGTAAACAGGGAAGCTGTCTCGAGGTTCGGACGTAGGTGCCGTGTTGTCCATTCATTCTCGCCGAAACCACATGTTGCCGCGCGGCACGACCCGCTCCATCATTTTATCGACAGAAGGCTGGAAAACTACAATGTGTTAATGGCCGTCTCCGGCACTCTCTTCGTTGTGTCGACACCGATCGGAAACCTGGATGATCTGACATTTCGCGCACTACGGGTTCTCAAGGAGGCTGGAGTCATCGCTTGCGAGGACACGCGGCACACGAAGAAACTTCTGGATCACTATGGCATCAAGCGTCCACTGGTAAGCTACCACGAGCACAACGAGAACGAACGTGCCGTGGAACTGGTAGGCCGGCTACAGCGCGGCGAAAGCATCGCGCTGGTCTCCGACGCCGGAACACCGCTGCTGTCCGACCCTGGTTACCGGATCGTGGCCAGGGCAAGGCAGGAGGGAATTCCGGTGGTTCCCTTGCCGGGCGCTTCCGCCTTGCTTGCGGCACTGGCAGCCTCGGGTCTGCCTACGGACGCCTTTCACTTCGCCGGGTTCCTTCCGCCAAAACCTGCTGCGCGGCGAAAGCTTCTCGAGTCCCTTCGTGACGAGCACGCGACGCTTGTGTTTTATGAGGCTCCGCATCGCATTCTGGAAGCGCTCGCGGATGTCGAAGCGATTCTCGGACAGAGAGATGTAGTAGTGGCGCGGGAACTCACCAAAGTACATGAGGAGTTCCTGAGAGGAACCGCCGCCGAAATCGGGCAGTTGCTCGCCGCGCGCGGCAGTGTAAAGGGCGAAATCACGCTGCTGGTGGCGCGCGGCCGGCAAGCCAGCGCCGGTAGCGGATCGGTCGAAGAAGCCGTTGACGCGTTGTCCGCCGCCGGCATGCCGCGCATGGAGGCTATCAAGACGGTTGCCCGGGAGCGCGGCCTGTCCAAGCGCGAAGTCTATCGCAGGGCCCACGAGCCGGAACACTGAAAGGCGCCCTTCGATACCATGGCACTCATGAATATGCTTCGCCGGATCCGCTGCACGGCTCTGTTTCTATGTGTCTCGACCGTACTATTCTCCCAAACAAAACCACGCCTGATTGTTTTTACGGATATCGGAGGGGATCCGGACGACCAGCAGTCGATGGTACGGCTCCTGTCCTATGCAAACGAGTTCGAAATCGAGGGATTGATCGCGTCCGCCGCCGGCATTCCCGGAGAGTTGAAGGAGAACGTGGTCCGGCCCGACCTCATCCGTCAGATGGTTGCCGCTTACGGCCACGTTCGCCCCAACCTGGAGCGCAACAAACCGGGATTTCCGTCTGCCGGCTACCTCGAGACACGTATCAAGTCCGGCAATCCCAAGCGCGGTGTCGAAAACATCGGTGCAGGGAAGGACACCGAAGGTTCCAACTGGATTATCAAGGTCGTGGATAGGGACGACCCGCGTCCGGTGAATGTCGCTATCTGGGGTGGGGCGACGGAACTGGCGCAAGCCTTGTGGCGTGTTCGTAATGACCGGGGAGCGGCGGGGGTGAGCCGGTTCGCGGCGAAGCTTCGCGTACACTCGATCTCGCACCAGGACAATACCGGCCCATGGATTGTGGAGAACTTTCCCGAGTTGTTCTTCATCCTGAATGCGAAAGCCGCGGAGGACGTATTGCGTGTTACGCCTTCCGGCCCCGACCGGCGGTTGTCCTCTTATCGCGGCATGTACCTGGGTGGCGATGAGTCTCTCACATCGCGGGAGTGGATCGACACCAACGTGCGCCACAACCACGGTCCGCTGGGCGCGTTATATCCGCCTAAGACATGGACCGTGCCGAATCCACACAGCGCCCTGAAGGAAGGGGATACACCGTCCTGGTTTTACTTCCTGGCGAACGGCCTGAGCGACCCTGCACACCCGGAATGGGGCGGATGGGGCGGGCGCTTTCTTCCAGCCGGAGGCGGCCTCTATCGCGATGCCGTCGATACGGTGGACGGGGTAATAGATGCCCGGGCGACCGTGTGGCGCTGGCGGCCGGCATTTCAAAACGATTTCGCCGCGCGCATGGATTGGTCCGTTCAGCCACCGGACAAGGCCAATCACAATCCGATAGCGGTATTGAACGGCAACCGCACGCAGGGAATTGTGAAGGTCGAGGTTTCATCCGGCGCACCGGTCACTCTGTCCGCCGCCGGTTCCGCCGACCCTGACGGAGACCGCCTGTCGTTCCGCTGGTTCCTTTACCCGGAGGCGGGCACTTATAAAGGTGCCGTTCCCATCGAAAACGCCGAAGAAGCCGTGGCGCGGATTGTCGCGCCCGGCGTACAGTCGCCCGCGACGGTGCACGTCATTCTCAAAGTGCGCGACGGTGGAACTCCGGCGCTCTACGCCTATCGCAGGGCCATCTTGACTGTACAGCCGAAACCGAAGGCGGCTATCGCGGGAGAGCGCAAGCTGTGGCATAAAATCACGATCACGTTCGACGGCCCGTCTCTCTCCGAGGAAGCGATGCCGAATCCGTTTCGTGATTACCGTCTCAACGTAATGTTCACGCATACCAGCACAGGGGTGCGTCGCGCCGTACCTGGTTATTTCGCCGCGGACGGCAACGCGGCTGAATCCTCGGCGAGCGCAGGCAATAAGTGGCGCGTGAACTTCTCGCCGGACCTCCCGGGTGAGTGGCGCTATCAGGCTTCTTTCCGAAGAGGCACAGACGTTGCTACAAGCCTGGATGTAACTGAGGGTGAGGCCGCAGGCTTCGATGGGGCTTCGGGTACGTTCCGCGTGGCAGCGGCCGGCAAGCCCGGCAACGATTTTCGTTCGAAGGGCGTGTTGCGCTATACGGGGGAGCACTACCTGAGACATGCGGAGACAGGCGAGCGGTTTTTGAAAGGAGGGGCGGACAGCCCGGAAAATTTCCTGGCTTATGCCGATTTCGACGGCACGTTCGATACCGATGCCCGGGTGAATGAAGGCATGTCGGCCCGCTTTTCCGAACCGTTTATCCATCACTACGAGCCGCACGCCGCCGACTGGACGCCCGGCGATCCGTCCTGGAAGAACGGCAAGGGTAAAAACATCGTCGGCGCGTTGAACTACCTTGCCTCGAAGGGTATGAACAGCGTCTATTTCCTCACTTACAACGTTGACGGCGGCGATGGAAAAGACGTATGGATGTGGACTTCGCCCGGCGTCCGCGATCGTTACGACGTAAGCAAACTCGAGCAGTGGGAGATCGTGTTCTCACACATGACGAGCAAAGGATTGCTGCTGCACGTTGTGACTCAGGAAACCGAGAACGATCGCAAACTCGGCGGCGGACCCGGCTTGAATCCGGTCCGGAGGCTGTATTACCGGGAACTGGTTGCGCATTTTTCTCATCATCCCGCCATCGTCTGGAACCTGGGGGAAGAGAACAACACCAGCGATGCGGACCGGAAGGAGATTGCCGCTTATCTTCGCGCGCTCGATCCGTATGCTCATCCCATCACGGTGCACACGCACAACAACAAGGCGCCGGATTTTTACAATGGCGTGCTGGGCGATTCCAACTTTGAGGCGGCGTCGATCCAGGGCGACATGCGGAACTATTATCGCGACGCGGTTGTGTTGCGCGAACGCTCCGCGAAAGTAGGCCGGAAATGGGCGATCTTCGGAGACGAGCAGCCAAGCGCCGACGTGGGTGTGATGCCCGATGAGTCCGATCCGGGCCACGATATCCCACGAATTCACGCGCTATGGGGCAACCTTTTAGGCGGTGGCTCCGGTGTGGAATGGTACTTCGGTTACAAATACCCGCATATGGATTTGAATTGCGAAGACTGGCGGTCGCGCGATCGCATGTGGGACCAGACCCGCCATGCCCTCACGTTCTTTCACAGGCATCTGCCGTTCTGGGAGATGGAGCCGGACAACTCCCTTGCATCGAGCACGTCGGGTGCGAGAGTGTTTGCCAAAAGGGGAGAAGTTTACGCGGTGCAGTTGCCGGGTGGAACCGGAGACTTGAGCGTGCCGGAAGGCCGCTACACGGTGAGTTGGTATAACCCACGCACCGGCGGCGATTTAGTGGCGGGTTCTGTGGCCTACATCACCGGGCCCGGTTCGCAGTCCCTCGGCAGCCCGCCATCCGAGCCGGAAAGAGATTGGATTGTACTGGTGAAGAAGCGCTGAAGCGCACGGCTATGCCAGCAATTTCTTGACGACCAAACCCTCGACGTCCGTAAGCCTGAATTCACGGCCCTGGAAACGGTACGTGAGCTTCGTGTGTTCAATGCCGAGCAGATGCAGGATGGTCGCGTGCAGGTCGTGAACTGAGATTGCATCTTCGGCGATGTTGTAGCCGACGTCGTCGGTGGCACCCACCGTAATGCCGGGTTTGATGCCGCCTCCAGCCATCCACATGGTGAACGCGCGCGGGTGGTGGTCACGCCCCAGAAACTTGGAGCCGCTGCGCGCTTCATTCATCGGCGTGCGGCCGAATTCACCACCCCAGACGACCAGCGTCGAATCGAGCAATCCGCGCTGTTTCAAGTCCTTCACCAGCGCCGACGCGCCCTGGTCGGTTTCGCGGCACAGGTGCGCGAGCTTGTTGACGATGTCTTCGTTATTACTCGCACCGTGAGTATCCCAACCGCGGTGGTAAAGCTGTACAAACCGGACGCCGCGCTCCACCAGGCGCCGCGCCAGCAGGCAATTGTTCGCGAAAGAAGCGTTGCCCGGCTCGGTGCCGTACATCTCGTGAATATGTTGGGGCTCTTTGGAGATTTCCGCCAGTTCCGGAACGCTCGATTGCATCCGGTAGGCCATCTCATAGGAGTTGATGCGCGTGGCGATTTCGGGATCGCCTATATCGGCCAGGTGATCGGTATTGAGGTCACGCAGCAAATCGAGAGAACGCCGGCGCGTCTCCATCTCTACCCCCGGCGGATTCGAGAGAAACAGCACCGGGTCTCCCTTTGAACGGAACTCCACACCCTGGTAAACCGTGGGCAGAAATCCGCTACCCCAACACGACTTCCCACCGTCC
>DASTMK010000363.1:0-1936 GCA_035714225.1 Bryobacteraceae bacterium
TTTCCGTGACGGCGTGCACCTAGGCTCTGTCGACATTGTCGAGGCTGTCGCCGGCGTCTGGGAGGAACGCCTGGCAGCGCGGGCGCTTTTCCTGCCGCCTGCGGATGCGAAAACACAAGAACGCCATCGGGGAGCCCTGCGTGCCGCATGCCGGGGTTCTTGCAGCCACCATCTCAGAGAAGAACACCATGAAGCACGTGCCCGCCGCATTCGGCGTATTCCTGCTGGCCGCCGCCGTCAGCGCCAGCGTCAAGGCCCAACAGAACACCCCGCCGCCGCCGGACGACGCGTCGAAGACAGGGGAAGTGGAAGCCACCAACCTCGATCAGGTCATCGTCACCGGCGTGCGCACGCCGAAGGCGGTGGACAAGATCCCGGGCGCGATCACCCTGGTGTCAAAGCAGGAAGTCGAGCGCACGCTCGGCCTGACCGAGGATGCGACAGCCGTATTGGCGCGCCAAGTTCCCGGCTACTCCGAGGCGTCCCAGGCAATGAGCAACACGGGTGAAACGCTGCGCGGTCGCATCGCGCTGCGCCTGTTCGACGGCATTCCCCAGACCTCGCCGTTGCGCGAGGGCAACCGATCCGGCACCTTCACCGACATGGGCCTGGTCGGCCGCATCGAGGTCATCAACGGACCTTCGGCCTCTGAGGGCATCGGCGCACAGGGCGGCATCATTAACTATCTTTCCAAGACCCCGACGAAGGACGGTAGCGAGACCACCGTTACCTCGCGCTACAGCACTCAGAACGGCGACGACAGCGAGAGCTGGAAGCTGGGCGTGACTTACGCGTACAAAGCTGATGACTTCGATCTCTTGACCGCGGCATCCTTTATCGATCGCGGTATTTCCTACGATGGCCGCGGTCGTCGGATTGGCATGAACGCGAGTGGCTCGATCGCCGATTCCAAGGCGGACAACCTGTTTATCAAGTGGGGCATGAACTTCGGCGAGGCAGGGGAGCAACGTCTCCAAGGTTCGTTCAGCCGCTTCAATGTGCAAGGGAACAACAATTACCATTGGGTTCCCGGCGATCGCGAACGGGGCATCACCGATACTGCCGAACGCGGCCGCATTCCAGGGTCAAAGGCGGAGTTCAATGATTTCACCCAGTTCGCTTTCTCCTATACGCACGGCGATTTCTTTGCCGGAACCCTGAAGGTTGACCTGTACAAGGCGGACCAGGCCATGCGTTATCCGGCCGAAAATGGCGATGATCGCCAGGATCCCGAGATCGCGCCGCTTGGCACGTTGTGGGATCAATCCGAAATCCATTCCAACAAGCAAGGGCTACGCACAGCCTGGACGAGGCCGCAGTTGTTTGGCGTTGACGGCCTGGAAATGCGCGTCGGCCTGGACTTGGTAGAGGATGAAACCGAGCAGAGCCTGGCCCTGACACATCGTGTTTGGGTGCCCCCGATGACGTACAAGAGCACCGCGCCTTACATGCAGCTCTCCTATGACATCGGCCCGGTAACGTTGAGTGGCGGTTTGCGCCGTGAAGACGGCGAGTTGTCCGTGGACGACTACACCACCACGTGGTTCCGTGACCGCCGCTTCGTCCAGGGTGGCAAGCTGTCCTACGAGGAGACGCTGGCCAATTTCGGCGCCATCTGGCGACTGCCGGCCGGATTCTCTGTCTTCGCGTCCTATGGCGAGGGGTTTGGCTTGCCCAATGTCGGCATCCCGCTACGCAATCTGCAGTGCTCCAATGATTCGCCGGAAGGTACTCAGCCGGATGGCTGCCCCAACGATCCGCAGGCCACGGTGGCGGGTATCGTCGATCTGCAACCCATCATCGCCGACAATCGTGAAATCGGTTTGAATTGGCAGGGGCAACGCGGCAGCTTCGGTCTGTCCCACTACAAGTCGGATTCGGACTTTGGCGTTTCCCTGGCGGTGGACCCGATCAGCCGCGATTTCGTGATGGTCCG
>DASTMK010000364.1:0-4528 GCA_035714225.1 Bryobacteraceae bacterium
AAGCTTCCTGCTCGAAGTCGAGAAGGAGGGCTTTCAAACGGCCACTACCAACATTGGTGTCCCGCCGGCAACGCCTTCCGGTGGCGATGTCACCTTGCGAGTGGCTGGAGTTGCCGAGTCAGTGGTGGTCACCGCCGCCGGTCTGCCGCAGCAACTCGATGAGATTTCGAAGGCAGTGAGCACCACGACGCGAGAGGAGATCCAGGACCGCAACGAATACACGTTTAGCGAAATCTTACGCACCACCCCGGGCGTGTTGATTACCAACGGAGGCGGCCCTGGGCAAAACACCAGCATTCGTATCCGCGGGGTACGGCCCGATGCGACGGCGATCCTGGTCGACGGATTGCCATTCCGGGACGCCTCTACAACGCAGTCGGATGCAAGCTCGTTCGTGTCGAACCTCAACTTCATCACCACCGGGCGCGTCGAAGTGCTGCGTGGGTCCGGGTCGTCTCTCTATGGCACGAACGCCGTCGGTGGTGTCATCAATGTAGTTACCGATGAAGGCGGCGGCCGGGTGCACGGCGACCTTCAGACCGAGGGTGGCAATCTTGGTTTTTGGCGCGGACGGGGCAGGATTGGTGGTGGACTTCTTGGTGACCGGCTTACTTACTCAGCAGGATTTCTCCACCTCAACGTGACCAGCGGCGTAGATGGCGACGATGCGACTCGCAGCACGGGAGGGCAGGGATTTCTCAAATACAACCTTGCTCCGACTGCCAGCTTGAGCGGACGCCTTTGGGCTTCCGACGATTTCGTTCAGTTAAACACGGGCCCCACTACTTCCGGTATTCCCGCCGCGAACATCCCGGCGACCGGCATCATCCCTGCGATCCCGCTATCACCGGAAGGAGTTCGGATTGTGAACGACGGTGGAACTCCAAACTACGGCAATGCAACTTACATTCCCGGCCGCAATGACCCCGACGATCGCCGGGCATCACGCTTCTATTCAACTGCTCTCATATTCCGTCATGCTCCGGCTCCACGCGTCAGTTGGCAGGCCAGCTATCAGCGGGTACACACCAACCGCGTGTACAACTATGGTCCGGCAGGCACCGGTTTTCAGAACTCCACGCGAAACGACTATCTCTATGTTGGCGATATCGACACGCTCGATGTGCGTGGGACCGCATTGCCGGCATCATGGCTGTCCCTGACAGGGGGCTATGAGTTCGAGCATGAGGGCTACCACGAGCGGGCGAACAACAACGCCCCGGGTGCGAGTCTGATAGACACACGAAGCAACATCAGTCAAAACGGACATGCCGCCTACTTTGCTTCGCAGGTTTCTTTGCTCAGCCGCCGGTTGCAGCTTTCGTTTTCGGGTCGGGCCCAGGTGTTCCGGTTAACGGAACCGGAATTCGATGCGAAAGGCGTTGCTACACCCTATGAAGGGCTTGCTGTTAAGTCGCCTCCCCGCGCCCTGACAGGCGACGTTTCCGCATCTTATCTGATCGCCGCATCAAATACGAAGATCCGGGCGCATTTCGGCAACGCCTATCGTGCGGCGTCGATCTACGAGCGTTTCGGCGGCGGCTTCTTCAACGACTTTTTTACGAACGAACTTGTGTTTAACGCCTATGGCGATCCACGTCTCTCTCCGGACCGGTACAACTCCGTCGATGGGGGAATCGACCAATATCTCTTTCAGGACCGGCTTCGCATATCGGCCACTGCATTCTATTCGCGTGTCGTCTCCATCACTGCTTTTGCGAATGCGATTGACGGCACGACAGATCCCTTTGGCCGGTTTTACGGCTATATCAACGGGTCGGGCGGCATCTCACGCGGAGTGGAGTTCGGAATCGAGGCACGGCCCGTTCGATCCCTGATCCTCAACGCCTCCTATACCTATACCAACGCCGATCTCGATCGGGACATCACCGTCGCAGGTTTCTGGAAAGTGCTCGGCGTACCGGCGAACATGGCAACGCTTGTTGCGACGAAACAGTGGACGCGGCGCCTTTCCACAAACATCGATCTGTTCACCAGCTCGAAATATTACACATCGTTTTCCGCGGGCGGCCGCTCTCGAGCCTTCGAGTTTCCCGGTTTCACAAAGGTGGATCTTACGGCCAACTACCGGATCTGGGAGGGCGAGACCCGCGCAGTTCGCCTTTACGGCAAAGTCGACAACATGTTCAACGAACGCTATTACCAGAACGGCTGGCTTAACCCGCAAGCTACATTCGTGATGGGTCTCGGGTATACCTTCTAAACCAGCTAGCCCTCGATCAATTCGGCGAGTACACCGGGAGAGGCACTCAATTCGAGCCAATCAGCCAGCGCGTCATAGTGACGATCCTTGACGGGATCGACCGGCGGCCGGCATTCGAACAGCTCGGCAACTACGTCTGGTGATTCGAGCGCGCCATGTAGGTAAGTACCGATGACACGGTTCCGGCGAATCCCTTCGCGGGCGCCATCGGCAAGAATTGCGAACGGCTGGGCAGATAGCTCGGATACGGTCCTTCCCATATGGATCTCGTACGCCTGGAACCGAACCCCGGCCGGAGTACATGCTTCACGTTTTGCTGTTGTCTTCTCCGGCTCCATCCTGGTGTGGACCGGCAGCAGGCCGAGGCCGGCTACAGATCCTGGCGTGCCGTCGAGTCCATGCGGATCGTCAATGGTCTCGCCAAGCATCTGATAGCCTCCACAGATCCCAATGATCGTCGCCCCGGACTTGTGCTGCTCTATAATCCAGTGGGCCAGCCCGGCTCGTCTGAGCCACTCCAGGTCCGCAATAGTCGACTTCGTGCCAGGCAAGATGATGAAACGGTAATGCAGCCCGTTTGGCCGATCCAGCCAGTCGGCATTTGGCAGGAGCCGGAAATCGGTCGAATTCGAGATCCTCGGAAATCGGATCACCGCAATCTGCGCGGGCTGCTCTGTCTTTTGGACGTTCGATGGGGATGCGAGCGAGTCCTCCGCGTCCAGGTGAAGATCCGGTGCAAATGGAAAGACACCGAGACAAGACAGGCCGGATTTCTCTTCAAGAATCGTCACTCCTGTCTCAAATAGAGAGCGATCGCCCCGGAATCGATTCACGGCGAAAGCGCGGAACAGCATTCGATATTCCTTCGGGAGTAAATCGAGAGTGCCGAGGATCGATGCAAAGACGCCGCCACGTTCGATGTCCGCGACAAGAAGACTCCGAGCCCCCACCGCCTGGGCCATGCTGAGATTGGTGAAGTCCCGGTCCCAAAGATTGATCTCCGCAACGCTTCCGGCGCCTTCGATAACAATAATGTCAAACGACGATGCAAGCGCCTCGTAAGCCTTCAGCGCCTCTTGCCGGAGGAAGGGAGCATGATGATAATACTCGCGAGCATCAATCGTTTGCCACACCTTGCCGTGCAGGATCACTTGCGAACGAGAGTCACCGGCCGGCTTGAGAAGCACCGGGTTCATCTTCACCATCGGTGCCAGACCGCAAGCCTCCGCTTGTGCGACCTGGGACCGGCCAATCTCACCACCCTCAGGACAGGGATGAGAGTTGTTGGACATGTTTTGGGCTTTGAACGGAGCGACCCGCACGCCCCGGCGGACCAGCAGCCGGCACAGAGCCGTTGCCATCCAACTCTTTCCAACGTTCGACCCGGTGCCACCAATAAAGATCGATCGAGCCACTTCCTCCATTTTCGCCGACTGCCAGTCTGTGCTCGCAGAACGAGGGAACATTGGTGAAAACCTGGAAAACCGCTTGCTGGCGCGCGCGGCTCCGTTTCTGAGCAGCGACCTGCCTACTCCTGTTAGCGGGCTCGACTGACCATTTTTCCTGATTTTTCAGTCTTTTTCGTTGCGCGGGCCGGCCCCCTCTTCTCCGTATTTTCGAGATTGACACCGTTGCCGCCATCCTCGATGGCAGCCTGCTGGGTCAGCGGATCTGAAATGGCGGTCAGCAGAAAATCGGTGCTTTCTTCCTCGCCCAGTGTATGCGTCAGCAGCCGCGCGGCATCGATCTCGCCGATCTGTCGTGCCAGATTGCGGACCGTGCCATAACAGGCGATTTCGTAATGCTCGACCCGCTGCGCGGCGGCAATGAGAGCGAGATCAGCGGCTACCGGCTCCTTGTCCGCTCCCTCTTCAATCGTCTCGTTGCCCTCTTCGATCAGGCCGATCATGGCCTTGCACGGTTTTCCCTGCGCCTCCTCACCGAGCATCTCAAACACCTGGCGCAGGCGCTCCACATGGGTTTCGGTTTGCGTAAGGTGCTTCTCAAACGCCTCTTTCAGCTTGGGATGGTGGGCCGCCTCGGCCATTTTGGGTAGCGCCCCCGTCAATTGGCCTTCGGCGTGAAGCAGGTCCTGCAATTGTTCGACGAGTAGTTCCTTGAGTTGTGGCATGGAATGTCCCTTTCAGATTTGTTAGCTCTTCACAGCGCCGTTGCCACCCGGCTGGCGGGTGCCGGCCTGCGCCGATTCGAATTCCTGGAAAGCGGGAGCCGTCACCATCTCCCAGCCGTTGCCCTCGTTCCAGGGGCCTTTCGCATCCGGTTCGCCCTGGTCACCGGTCCCGG
>DASTMK010000365.1:0-8557 GCA_035714225.1 Bryobacteraceae bacterium
ACATGCGAGCGGGCAACGGGAGGCTGCGGCTGCGCATCGGTGCAAACGCGCTATGGATTCTCTCGATCTGGGCGAGCGCTTCGCGCGCGGTTTTTTCGCCCGCGTCCGTGTACACCTCGAACGCAGTGGTGGCGATCCGCACCCATTCAGCCGCCTCCGCCTGGAAAACGAGGATGGCAAGCAGCGCCAGCCGTTTCATTCCACTGTCAAGTATAGGGCCAATAGAAACTTTCGATTGGACGCTTTCCGCCGTGCAAACTAGTCTCGAAAGTGGTGGAAGTGTATGGAGCAGTCCGCGTGGGATGCCGGCCTCTTGTATCGGATCGGAAAGATCGCCAACTCGCGGCGGACCCTGGACGAAGCACTCAACGAAATCCTCGCTCTCCTCGTTCAAAGGACAGGCTGCCAGGCGTGTTTTGTCTACGTCCCGGACCGCTCCTCGGGTGAAAGGATCCTTCGCGCCTCGCATGCGCCGCCATCGTGGGAACCCGGTTCCATAAAAGAGAGAGCATTATCGGTGCCGCTGACCGGCAGCAACCACTCACAGGGTGTCCTCGATATCTATTTTCACGGCCATCGGAAAGCGACGCCCGCCGAAGTCACGTTTGCGGCGTTTGTGGCGCAGCAGCTTGGCGGCGCCATGGAGAGAGCTTATCTAGAGGCTGAAAACGCGCGATTGCTCGAAGAGGTTCGCCGGACCCGCTCTCAACTCGAGGTCCGCAAAGTGGTGGAACGTGCCAAGGGCATTCTGCAACGGCGCCTGCATTTGACGGAGGAGGAGGCTTATCTCCGGCTTCGCAACGAAAGCCGCCGCTTGCGGACGCCCATGAAGCAGCTCGCCGATGCCATCATTCTTCAGGAATCGCAGGACGCCGGAGCGAAGTCCTTCCTGAATTGGTTCAATAGCTGATCAATCGCCATACGCCCGGGTTTCCGAAGCTTCGGGTTCCGTCGAATACCACATTCGCTTCAGATACTGGGCCAGGTCGTCGAACAACTCGTAGTAGGTCGGCAGAACGATCAGCGAAAGCACGGTGGAAGCGGCGAGCCCTCCCATGACGGTGCGCGCGAGCGGGAAGTATCTCAATTCGAACATCCCGCTGGTTCCGACAGCCAGCGGAAACAGACCTACGATCGTCGTGGTCGCGGTCATGAGGATCGGACGGAAACGCTCGCGGCAGCCGCGAAGAATCGCATCGGACCGGTTCATGCCGGCACGGCGCAAGTTGTTCACATGATCGAGCAGCACAATGCCGTTGTTCACGACGATGCCAACCAGCACCATCAACCCGATCTTCGCCATCAGATTGAACGGCGTTCCCGTCAGGTATAGAGTCCAGACCACTCCCACCATCGCAAACGGCAGCGACAACATAATGGCGAACGGGTGTGCCAGCGATTCGAAAAGCGCAGCCATCACGAAATACACCATGAACAGCGCCAACAGGATGTTGAACAGGAAATCGTTGTCCTCCTGGTCCTGCCGCTTGGTCCAGAAGCCAAAGCTCCAGCCGTATCCCTGCGGGTAATCGATACTGTTCATCACCTGCGTCATCTGCTCTTTCCCTTCGTCCTTCTGCCCGCCGGAGAAGTTGGCCCACATCCAGGAGTAGTTTCTCCGGTCCTCGCGTTGGATCACGCCGGGTGTCTTGACGATCTGGAGATCGGCCACCTGCTCGAGCAGCACATCACGGCCGTTCGAGCCGCTTCCCACTACCATCGACTTGAGGTCGTCCAGGTCTTCCCGGTCGCCCGGACGCAACCGCATGTATATGTCCACCTCGCCTTCGGGCGTGCTGTATCCCCGAATCTGCTGGCCGCGAAGAATGATGCCCAACACATTGGCGACGGATTGCGGCGAAACGTTGTACTTCCGTGCCAGGTCGCGCCGCATCCTTAGCTGTACCTCCTCCTTACCCCGGTCCAGGTCATTGTGGACTTCTATAAATCCCTTGTGCCTCAGAAGGCGGCTTTTGGCTTCCCGCACCAGCGATTGCAGCACCGTACTGTCGTCGCCATATAAGTTCACGCCGATCCACGATAGCCGTTCTGCGCCCTCCTGCCTCCCCAGCCTGATCTCCGCGCCGGGAATGACAGGCAGTCCCTTGGCGATCTCCTGCCGGATATCTTTCAGCTCTTCGAGCGTCACGCGGTCTTTGTCGAAGTAGACCTGCGAAAAAGCGTTGTTGTTGCCAAAGTTGCTGGAAACATCCTTGATTTTGAACTTCTCCCTGTTCCGCAGCAGGTACCGTTCGACCGGAGCCACGAAATCGCGCTCGATCTTGGCGTAGTGGTAGTTCTCGGTGAAGTTGTATTGGATGGCCAGGTCCTGAAGATCCTGCGCCTCCGGGGAATTGTCGGGCACCTTTTTCAGGACTATCAGAGACACCGCAAAGACAGCCGGGATGAGCACGAAGCCAACCAGGAATTTGTGCTTCAGAGGAAACGCCATCATTCGCAGGTACAATTCCACGACGCTTCCGCCCTTCGCGTCATCGGGTGCCGGCGATGCGCGGCGGCGGACCAGGCGCCTCCCCAACGGCGCCACGTGACGGTACAGCCATTCATCGAACCGCGACCGCTTTGAGATATCCACGTTGAGCGTTCTTGCCATGCCCAGCGGAATCAGCGTGAGCGAGATGAACAGCGAACACAGCAGCGCGATCATGATCGACGTACCGGTGTCCGCCAGAAACATGGAATAGTTCGTTGCCTTGCCAAAAACCAGCGGAACGAAAATGATGATGGACGTCAGCGTGGCCGCGAACACCGCCGTGATCACTTCCCGTGCGCCGGTGACCGCGGCCGAGACGCGATCTCTGCCCTTCTCCAGGTTCTGGTAAATGGATTCGAGCACCACTACCGCGTTGTCCACCAGCATGCCCGCGGCCAGCATCAGACCCATCATCGAAAGAACATTCAAGGTCTTTCCGAGCAGGTAAAGAAATCCGACCGTTGCGATCATCGAAAATGGAATCGCGAACCCGATCGCGAGCGTCGCGCCCACCTTTCTGAGAAACAGGAACAGCACGACGACGGCGAGCAATGCGCCGATCGTTCCCGCCTCCAAAAGACCGGAAAGCGACTTGGTGATTTCCTTCCCGGAATCGTGCCACACCAGAATCTGGACGCCACCGAGCGACGGGTCGCGGTTGATTTCTTCAATCCGGGCCAACACACGGCGCACCGTCTCAACGGTGTTCGCTTCCGAGGTCTTGCGAACGCCGAAGCCGATGGCATACTCCCCGTTCAGGTGGCGGCCGTAGTTGATCGGCGGATTATCGTAAATGATATCGGCCACCTGCGACAGCCGAAGCCCCTGGCTGTTGACGGGAAAATTTCGAATGTCGTCGAGAGATTTCAGCGTTCCGCGCGTCATCGCGCTATACCGTGCATCCCGGTCGACGACACGTCCGAGCGACCGGTCGAGGTTGACGCTGTCCAGCCTGCGGAATAGCGCTCCAACCTCCACGCGATGGCGCTTGACGTCGTCGAGCCGCAGATAAATGTCAATCTCGTTGCGAACCGCGCCCCACATCTCCACTTCGCCGACACCGGGAACGCGTTCTATCGGCCGCTTCACCTTGGCTTCCAGGAAGTCATAGGCGTGCCGCAGGTCCCGCTTTGTCGCGATCCGGCCCTCTAGAATCGGAATGTCCTCGGTGCCGAAATTCATCACCCGGATCCGCTCGACATCCGCCGGCAACTCATGACGGATCTGCTCGACCTTTTCCCGTACTTCCGCCCGCAGCCACTCCATGTCGGCGCCCCACTCGAAATTCAGGTCGATCCAGGCCTCGTCGGCGCTCGACCGCGACCGCAGCAACTGAATATGCGGGATGGTGGAGACCGCTTCTTCGACGGGCTTGGTGATGGTCTCCTGGATCTGCTCCGGCGTGGCGTTCGGGTAGGGTACGTGAACCCCGACGAAAGGAAACTTGATATCCGGAGCCATCACCAGCGGAATCTTTGTGGCCGAAACCGTTCCCAGCACAATGAACGACGCAAAGATCATCCACGTCGTCACGGGATGCCGGATCGAGAACTCCGAAAGCCGGAGTGCCAGGTTCTTATGGTCGTCGCCCGCAGGTTCCATATTCGCTGCCTCCGGTTCTATTGCGCCGTCTCGGGCAATCCGGGCGAGTGCTGCCCGGCCGTTAACTGCCGGTCCGATACCGCATGAGCCGTTACCTCATCCACGGCGTATCGTTTGCGGTCGATCATCTCGTAAAGCACGGGGATGAAGATCAACGTCAGAAGCGTCGAAAAGGAGAGGCCGCCCATAATCGTGATCGCCATCGGCGTTCGGATCTCGGCACCTTCACCCCATCCGAGCGCCATCGGCACCAGCCCCAGAACGCTGGTGAGCGTCGTCATCAGAATGGGCCGCAGGCGCACCTCGCCCGCCTGCTTCAACGCTTCACGCCGCGGCAGTCCCTGTTCGCGCAACTGGTTCGCGTAGTCGATGAGTACGATGGCGTTGTTCACTACAATGCCGGCCAGGATGATGAGACCGAGGAACACCATCACGTTGAATGTCGTACCGGTGAGGGCCAGAGCGAAGATGACGCCGATCACCCCGAGCGGCACGCTGAACAGGATGATGAACGGATGCACGAGGGATTCAAACTGCGAGGCCATCACCAGGTAGACCAGAAAAACCGCGAGCGCCATGGCGAGCACCAGGCTGCGGTAGGAAGTCCTCAATTCCTCGTTCTGTCCGCCGATGGTGACCGTCGTGTCGGCAGGAAGCGACGCACGAAGACGTTGAAGCTCGGCCTCGATCTCCTCGGTAGCGCTGTTCAGCGCGCGCCCGCTCAGGTTTGCCGAAACAAGGGCCGCGCGTTGCGACCGGATGCGGCGCACTTCACTCGGCCCGCGCTGCACAGATACATCGGCCACCGCACCCAGACGAATCGGTATCGTGCGCGCTTGAACTACGGCGCCGCCCGCTGCCCCTCCAGCCTGTTGCCGCGTAACAGGCGCGGGTACCGCGATGGAGCCACCGTTTGTATTTCTGCGGGTCTCCGTCAGCGGCGTCTCCTCCAAAACCCGCGCGTTCCCGCCCATGTTGATGGTGAGGTTCCTGATATTCTCCACCCGATTGCGATCGGATTCGTCCGCCCGCACCAGAATCTCGATCTGCTTGTCGCCTTCCCGGAAGCGGCTCGCAACATCGCCGCGCACTTTGTTCCGCACCGTGGCGGCGATTTCACCTTCGTCGAGACCGAGCCGTGCCAGCCGGTCCCGGTCGAACCTCACCTGGATTTCGGGATTACCCAGCTCGGTGCTGGTCCTCACGTCGCTCAATCCCCGCATAGTCTCCAGCCTCCGGGCCACCAGATCCGCCGTCGTGCGCAGATTGCCCAGATCCTGCGAATAGATCTCCACCTCGATCGGCGTTTTGAAACTGAAGAACGTAGGGCGGCTGAAGGTGAACGACACTTCCGGCAGTTGCCGCAGCTCCGCGCGAATGCGGTTGATGGTTTGCTCCTCCAGGCGTTTGTCGTTCTTATCGCTCATGACGACGTACAACTGGCCCACGTTCTCCTCTCGTGTTTCGCGCGCGAACTGATTACGGTTGCTGCCCCCGACGCTGGAAAATACGGTGTGGACGCCGGGCAGGACGGCGATGCGCTTCTCCATTCCGTTCACAATCCGGTCCGTGTGTTCCAGCGCGCGTCCTTCCGGCAGACGGAGCTCAAACACGAACTCTCCCTGGGTGAGCGGCGGAATCAGCTCGGCCCCGATAAATGGAACCAGAACCGCCGCGACGGCAGCAAGGCCAAGCGCGAAGCCGATGACCGTAATTTTGTGATTCAGAGCCCAATCCAGCAGACCGGGATAACGGCCGCTGGCCCACTTGTATCCGCTATCGAAGCGGTCGAGAACCGGATTCAAAGGCCACAGCACAAGACGGCCCAGCATCCGTACGAGGCGCCGGAGGTCCGCTACGACGATGCGCACCATGTCAGTGAAGACGAACGCACCCACCGCGCGCGCCTTTGTCTCCAGAAACCAGGCCGGCCGCTGGAGGGCACGAACCCAACGCCGTGAGCTCGGCTCGCGCCGCGGCGCAACGTTGTCCTGCGGTTCGGGGGCATGCTTGTTCACCTGAAGGGCCAGGAGCATAGGGATCAGCGTCAACCCGATAATCAGGGAAACGATCTGCGAGTAAGTGATGGTGAGTGCCTGGTCTTTGAAGAGCTGCCCGGCGATGCCTTCGATGAAGATCAGCGGCAGAAAGACCGCCACTGTCGTCATCGTGGATGCCGTTACCGCCATCGCCACTTCTTTCGTTCCACGGAACACCGCGTCGTCGAGCTTGGTGCCCTGACGCTTGTGGCGGAACACCGATTCCAGCACGACAATCGAGTTATCCACCAGCATTCCCACGCCCAGGGCGACGCCGCCGAGCGACATGAGATTCAGCGTGATGCCAGTCTGATACATCAGGGCGAAGGTTGCCATGATCGAAATCGGGGTCGTAATTCCGATCAGCAGCGTACTGCGCATGTCCCGAAGAAACAGGTACAAAACCAGAATGGCGAGCAGACCGCCGAGGATGGCCGAAGAGTGAATATCCTCGATGGCATCGCTGATAAAGTCAGCCTGGTTGAAAACCACCTGGTATTCGACCCCGCGCGGAATCAGGTTCGCCCGCTTCAGCGCGTCGAGGCGGTCCTGAACGGCGCGCGCCACCGTGACGGTGTTCGCGTCGCCCTCCTTGTAAATCGCCATCTCCACGCTTTCTTTTCCGTTGATGCGGGCGATGATCTCCCGATCCTTGGCGCCCCGCCAGACCTTGGCCACGTCGCCGAGCACCACTTTTCTTCCGGCCTCGTCGCGTACGACAATTCCGCGGATCTCTTCGACGTCCCTGAACTGGTTCAGCATCCGGACCATGTAGTTCGCGTCCAGGTCGTATAGGCTGCCTGAAGCCTGGTTCAGATTTTCCTGCGCCAGAATGCGAGTGACTTCCGTAATAGGAATCCCCAGTTCGGCCAACCTCTTTTCGTCGATCTCGATACGGATCTGCTCTTCGAGCCCGCCGATCACTTTGATCGCGGCCACTCCGCTGGTGGATTCCAACTGGCGCTTCAGCTCGCGCTCCGCCGCATAGCGCAGCCGGCTCAAACTCATGCCCGTGCCGGAAAGCTGGAGCCGCATAATGGGGTCGTAGGAAGGATCGAACCGCAGGATTACGGGCCGTCCGGCATCGCGAGGCAGCGTGACGAAATCGAGTTTCTCTCTGGTATCCAGGGCCGCCAGATCCATATTGGTGTCCCAGCCGAACTCGAGAACCACTTCGGACTGGCCGGGGCGCGAAACAGAGCTCAACCGCGTCAAACCCGGCAGCACCCCAACGGACTCTTCGATCGGACGCGTGATGAGCGCTTCCACCTCTTCGGGAGCCGCGTCTTCATAGTCGGTCTGTATCGTCAGCGACGGGTAGGAGATGTCCGGCAGCAGGTTCAAGGCGAGCCGGTCAAGCGAGACCCACCCGAAGAGAATCACCGCGACGACAAACATGGATACCGTAACAGGACGATGTATGGCGCTTCTGATGACGTTCATGAAACCTCACGCGCGGCAATCCGCCTGAACGTTCTGCCGCCTCTTCAGCTTTGGATGGATCTGATTTTGGAGCCCTCTTTGAGTGCGCCGTGGCCTGCTACCACCACCTGTTCGCCCGCTCGAATACCGCTGCGGATCTCGACCACGCCCTCACTGCTGTAGCCGACGTCGACTTTCGTGCGTTTCGCCGTAGTCCCATTGGCCACGAACACGTAATTCTGCCCGTCTTCTTCGATGACGGCGCGTTTGGGAACGAGGATGGCGCCTGGCTTCGTGTCGGTCCGGATGTCCACCCGAACGAACGCGCCGGGGCGGAAATTCGCCGCGACCGGTTTCATAACGATGGTCACCTTCACGGTCCCGGTGGACTGGTCGACAATGGGGCTGAGGCGCTCCACCTGGCCCTTCAGTTCCGCCCCCGCATCGGCGCCTAAACGAACCAGCGCCGGCTGTCCCGGATGCACCTCTTGCGCATCGAGCTCGGACAGGTGCACATCGACGAACAGCGGCGAAAAGGAGCCGATGGTGAAGAGCGCATCCAGGTTCCTTATCCGCTGGCCCAGCTCGACCGTCCGGTGAGTGATATAGCCGGAGAACGGAGCGCGGATTCGTGTTCGGGACAGTTCCAGCTCGGCCTGTGCGATTTCCGCTTCGAGCTCCGCCACCCGGTGCGTGAACTCGCGAATTTCCTGCGTGGAAACGCGTTCATCGTGCTCGAGTTCATCCAGCCGGTACTTCCGCTGCGCGACGTCCAATTCGCTCGCAAGGCCCTCTTTGTAGGCTTTCTGATAACGCTCCAGCTCCGTTCGGGCATTCAGGATTTGAACCGCGGCCTTCTCCTGGCGCGTGCGCGCTTTTTCCATTTGCAGCTTCGCCTGCGCCAGCCGTTCGCGCGCGAGCTCCAGCCGGATTTTGAGCTGAGCGTCGTCGAGCTCACACAGAACCTGGCCCTCCTTGATCAGGTCCCCCTCTTCCGCCA
>DASTMK010000366.1:0-8946 GCA_035714225.1 Bryobacteraceae bacterium
CAGTTTCTCGGCATGGCGCACGGCAGGTTCGAGCGCGCGGTAGTATTCGTCCACTTCTTTTTGCCAGTCGCGGTCGCGCTTGGGCACGTTGGGGAAGCGTGTAAAATACCACGGGCCCACACCGACGGCAGTACGAATTCCCATCTCAGCGAAGAAATCGAGCTCCGCCAGGTAGCCTTTCAGACCTTCCGGGAGCCTGCTGTCTTTGTCGAGCCCGATGAAGACCATAAAAAGCTGAAGATCCTGGTCCTCAAACTTGCGCCGCACGCTCGCACGTTCGGCGGAGGTAAGAGATGGTCCAAAAACCACTTTCCCAGCGTGCATGTGGTAGGGCATCACGTAACGGTAACCCGCTTTACGAATGCCTTCCAGCGCGCGCTCGAGAGGAAAGGAGCGGTAGGGCAGCGTCTCGCAACCGAGTTGATATTGCGGCGCGGCGGCAAGCGAACTCGCCGCCCCAAGCGCCGCCGCAGTCTGTAAAAATCTTCTTCGGGAAGCCATCGATTCTCTCCTTAGCCTGCCATAATCTTGCGCCTCGCCGGGTCGAATGTGACGCGATGCCCCCGCACCCAGGACTCCTCGGCCATCAGGCACGCCACGGCGTGCTGAAAGCCGGCCTCAATCGGCGCGTTCGGCTCTTTCCGGTTGCGTATACATTCGAGCCAGTTCTTCATGTGCGGCGTACTTTCGGCTTCGGGAATGGTGGCGCCCTGAGGCAGACTATCCGGTTCGCCGGGCTGCCCCGTCAGCACCCAGGGACGCGCCCATTGTGTCGCGTCCATCACACCCCGCGTGCCGAAAAACTTCAGGAAGTTGTTGCTGCTGGTACCGAAGCTGGTGTTGTAGCGGACAAGGAATCCCTCTTCGTATTCGAACAGAGCTTCGAAAGAATCGGGCGCTGTGCGGGCGTCTTTCCATCGAAATGTGCCGCCCATGGCTGTCGCCTTTTTTGGAAACTTCGCGCCGGTTACAAAATGTACGAGGTCGATGAAGTGGCTTAGCAGCCCGGTTTGCGGACCAAGCGAAAAATCGCGATAGCCGTACCAGCCCGCGTACTGGTCTGCGTTCCAGGGGCGATGTTTCACGTGCATGAGAAACGATTCCCAGTCAACGTCAGCCTGCTCGACCGGCCGCTGCGCATAGCTGTGCCAGTAGGGGCGGTAGGCGTTGCGTGATTGTTCAATCTTGAAAATGCTTCCCAATCCCCCGGATCGGACGAACGCCCGGCCCGCCGCGGAACTGGAGAAGCTGCGCACTTGCGTGCCCACCTGTACGATGCGCCCGGACTGCTTCACCGCATCCACGGCCTCCAGCAGTTCCTTCATGTTCATCGCCAGAGGTTTTTCGATATACGTGTCCTTGCCCGCGCGCACGCTATCGCGGAGCATCGTGCAATGCTGGTGATCCGGCGTTCCGATCACCACCGCATCCACGTCTTTCATCGCCAGGACGTCCTGGTATCGCACGGCCGTCTTGGGTTGTTTGCCGGTTGCCTCTGCTACCGCGGCGGCGGCCTTCTCCCGCTGCTGCCGCCAGGTGTCGCAAACGACGGTTACTTCCGAATTGGTGGCCGTCGAAAATTCCAGAACTTCTTTGAGCAGGCCGCGTCCTCCGCAGCCTACGATCGCGACCGACAGCCGGTCGTTCGCGCCAATGGCCCTGCCTGCCGCGGCGGCGCTAACGGATGCCGCGGCGAGGAACCGGCGGCGGTTCCAGGTTGATTCGGACATATGAAGCTCCTATGTCCTTACAGTCTATTGCGAGCTCGACGCAGTTGTTGCGGACGACGCCTCTTATTTGTCCAAAATTCTGGACGTGCGGCTGTGCTGCCTCAGCAATGCGGGCCGAAGTCTTTCTCGAACGCCGATGCCAATTGCTCCGGCCAATCGGATTTCGCTTTGAGCTTTCCGGCGAAGAAGCGCAAGACAGGCGGTTCCTGGCAGAAGCCGAGGGCCCCGATCAAATCCCGGTGGTTGTGAAGCCATTTCAGACGGTCCGCGGCGTATTCGAAATGGGACATCGTGAACACGCGCCGGGGAACGGCGAGCCGTACGAGTTCGAGATCCGAGAGAACATCGCGTCCTTCGGCGTCACGGTCCATCGAGATCGTTCCGCGCTCCATTCCGCGGATTCCCGAGGCGATGTACACCGCCGCGGCCAGCGCTCCGGCGGGATAATCTTCCTGCGGTACGTGCGGAATGAATCGCGTGGCGTCCAGGTGGCACGCCAGGCCGCCGGGAGGCGTCACTACCGGCAGTCCGAGTTGAATCAGGCGGTTGGCGAAGTACTTGATGGCGTCCGCCGACGAGCCTGCCACGTCGAGTTCCGTCATCTCGCGCATGCCGACAGCCATGGCCTCCACTTCTTTGGAAGACATGCCGCCGTAAGTGAAAAAGCCCTCGTAGACCGGCAGCCATGGGCGTATCGCTTCGTGCAGGTCTCTGCGATTGGTAGCGATGAGTCCGCCCCGGACGCTACAACTTTTTCGTCCGGACAGGTAACAGAGATCCGCCACGGACATGATCTCCAGGATGATGTCCTTGATGGAAGCGCCGGCGTATCCCTCCTCCCGCTGGCGAATGAAGTAGGCGTTCTCGGAGATCAGGCTGCCATCCACCACCAGCGGAATACCCATCGGCTCAATCAACGCCTTTATCTCGCGCAGATTTGCGAGGGAAAAGGGCTGGCCGCCCAGCAGGTTGGTGGTCGCCTCCATCCGGACAAACGGTATATTCCGGGGGCCGGCATCGTCGATGGTTTCCTTCAGCCGCGTGACGTCGATATTCCCCTTGAACGGATGGGTGCTCTCGGTGTTCAAGGCCTCCGCCGCGAACAGTTCCCGGACGCTCGCGCCTGCCAGTTCAAAGTGGGCCTTGGTGGTGGTGAAGTGGTAGTTCATGGGCACCACATTGCCCGGTTTCAGGAACGTTTTCGCCAGCAGGTGTTCGGCGGCCCGGCCCTGATGCGCGGGCAGAACATACCGGTAGCCGAAGATTTCGCGCACGGCGTCTTCCAGCCTGTAAAAGCTCTCGGAGCCGGCGTACGCATCGTCGGCCTGCATCATGGCGGCCTGCTGATTGTCCGTCATGGCATTGGTGCCGCTGTCGGTCAGCATGTCCAGGAAAAGATCGCGCGAACGCATGAGGAACGTGTTGTACCCCGCTTCCTCTATCGCCCGAAGGCGTTCCTTGGCGGGCAGCAGGCGCACCTTTTGCACAATTCGAACTTTGTGCATTTCGATCGGAATCTCGATACCGGTAGAAAGACGAATACTCATGATTATTCGGATGATATCATCCGGAAGTGGTAAATGGGAGTAAACAGTCAGGATTTCCGCTTGCTGGCGCGCGCGGCTCGGTTCCGGGCCGTGACCTGCAACTCTATCATCCGCGGCAAAGCATGCGCTCCCGTTTTCATCCACAATAGAGCAATGTCCATCACTCTTGATGTCGCTCGAAAGATCATTGCCGCCGCCGAAAAGAAAGCGGCGGAAATCAAGCAGCCCATGAACATCGCCGTTGTGGACGAGGGGGGCAACCTGGTGGCGCACGTGCGCATGGATGGCGCCTGGATCGGCAGTATCGATATCTCCATCAACACGGCGTACACCTCGCGCGCGTTCGCTATCTCTACCAAAGACCTGGCTTCGCATTCTCAATCCGGCGGACAGTTTTTCGGGATACACGTCTCCAACGGCGGCCGGATCATGATTTTCGCCGGCGGCATTCCGCTCAAAAGTGGCGGCAAAGTGGTCGGCGCTATCGGTGTCAGCGGCGGATCCGGGGAACAGGATCACGCCGTAGCGGAGGCGGGGGCTGCCGCGCTCTGAGCCGGGATATCCCTTAACGAACCGCAGCCGTATCTGTGCTCGGGCGCGCCATCAACCGCCCGAGCACGAATATTGCACCGAACGATACGGCTACGATGACGAATACCCAACGCAGGCCAGCCGCTTGGGCCGCTTGTCCCGCCACCCATGGCAGGGTCATGCCTCCGGTCAGTGCGACCGTGAAAAGCAGACCGAACACAGTTCCGGAGTGTTCCCGGAATTCCGCGCCGGCAATTCCGAGAACGGTCGGGTAGATCCCGGCGAGCGCCAGTCCGGTGAAAACAATTGCGGCGGCAGCGAGTGCCGGCGAGGACGCAACCACCGTCAATACCGCCCCCGCGCACGCGCCCAACGCACAGAGGGTGACGAACCGGTGCGGATCGCCGCCGAGCAGCATGCGGCTGAGCGCGATGCGTGAAACCATCAACGCCGCCC
This sequence comes from Bryobacteraceae bacterium, assembly GCA_035714225.1. GTDB lineage: Bacteria > Acidobacteriota > Terriglobia > Bryobacterales > Bryobacteraceae > CAADGY01. The sequence goes on from DASTMK010000366.1 coordinate 4,265, forward strand.
AATAGCCTGCCAGAACGAAGGATGCGCTCGATACCGCGAACCCCATGGTGTTCGTGAGGTACGTGGCAATGTAGCCGCCAAGTGTAAACTCCACTCCGGACTGGAAAAACAACAGCGCCGCCGCAAACAGGACCAGTGGTGAACGGAGAAAGCGGGGCATTACCGCGAAGGGTACCCGCTGCCGCTGCTTCGGGGGCGGAAACCGCAGCGCTACGGAAAATACCCCCGCGGCCATGCATAGCAGGGCAGCGAATAACAGCAGACGCTCCAGACCTAGCGCCGCAAGCAGTACCCCGACGGTAAAAGGCAGGAACAACGCTCCGAAACCAAAGAACACACCCAGGACGTTCAGCGCCGAGCTTTTACGCTTCGGCTCATCGTGAAGGTCGGCAACCAGTGTGTTTGTTGCGCCGTTTAGCGCGCCGCCGCCAATCCCCAGCAGCACAACCGCGGGGATCAACTCCACAAAAATATCCGCCCGCAGGATCATCACCAGGGATACCGCCACCAGCAGTGGACCGGCTGTGAGCGGGGGTTTCATCCCGAAACGGTCCATGGCCACCCCGAGCAGCAGGCTCGAAGCCAGCATGGCGAAGTTCATTACCAGGAACAGTGTGCCAATGCTGGAGACCTGAAATTCGAGCCGCGCGGAGAGCACCGGCAAAATTGTGCCAAGCAGCGCCATGACAATGCCGAAAACAAACATGCCGGCATAAGCGGCTACGCTCAGCAGTCTTCTGTGGATTTTCCGGTCAGACGTTGCCATGCGGAACCGGCGAACGTTCAAACAGCTTCCCGGTGAATGCGTCAAATACCCGGAAGTTGTGGTCTTTCTCCACTCCGGAAACATTCGGCGATACGAATGTCGGGGGCACGGTTCCGTTGGCGGCCAGCCGCGCACCGGTTTCGGCCACAAGCGCCATTGCAAGGAACACAGCCGCTATCGTGGAGCCCGCCGCTACCTTCTCGCGCCGGCCGATATCCACCTGTGCGTCCTCGGGCTCTACGCAGTTATCGAGCGCGATGTCGGCCACATCGGAAAGCTTCTTGCCGCTCGAATGCGTAGCGGCTGCGATTTCGGCATTGGCGAGCGAGGAAACGGTGATCACCTTCAGTCCCCGTTCCTTCGCGTAAAGGGCGGCTTCAATGGGCGCGGCATTCAGGCCGCCATGTGAGAACACGATCATGCAGTCGCCCGCGTCAAACGCGTAGCTTTGCAAAAAATGTTCGATGTAGCCTTCGCGGCGCTCCAGCCAAAGCAGTTCTCGCGCGCCGCCGGGACCTACCACGTTGTGCCACATGAGCCGCGGATCGTAAAGCGGAAAAAACCCGACAAAGCTCCCGTAGCGGGGAAACACATCCATGACGGGGATGACGGAGTGTCCGCTGCCAAACAGGTAGACGCGCTTTCCCGCTTGAATCGCAGCGGCAAGCATCTCGCCTGCCTCTTCAAGTTTCTTCATCTCACGCTCGTTGATGGAGCCGAGAACCTCGCTGATACGTTGGAAGTAATTCTTAGCAGACATAGGGTAGTCCTGAGTTAATCCTGGCGGCAGGTATGCAGCAGCGCGAGCCTTGCGGCGCCCAGCAGTCCCGCATCTTCACCCAACCAGGTCCTTTCAATTCGTGCCAGTTTCGCGGCCACCGGCTGCGCCCATCGGGGCACGGCGGCGCGAACGGGTTCAAGCAGAAGATCCGCCGCCTGCATCAGTCCACCGCCCAGCACAACCAGTTCCGGGTCGAGGACACTGATCAGGTTGGCTATTCCCTTCGCAAGATACTCCGCGGTTTCGGCGATGGCCGTGACGGCGTGCTGGTCTCCTGTGCGCGCGGCGGCGGTGACGGTTTCAGCGGAGAGCATTCCGGCGCGGCGCGCCAGCGCAGGGCCGGCCGCCTCGGACTCCCAACAGCCCATTTCAGCGTATTCCGGTTTCCACGCGCTTTCGATCGCCATCCATCCCGCCGATCCGGCGATTCCGTGTGCTCCTTCAACGATGTGGCCCCCGGCGAGGATACCAACGCCAATACCCGTACCCACCGCCACGAAGATCACGTCGCTCAGTCCACGTGCCACGCCGAGCCACTGCTCGCCCAGCACATAACCCGTGCGGTCGCTGGCGATAGCAGTGCGAAGGCTCAGGCGGTCCTGTAGAGCGTCCCGCAGCGGAACGTAATCGTGCCCCCATAGATTCGGCGCCCACGCCGTTCCATTGCGCGGGTGATAGATACCCGGCACAATCATGCCTACCTGGGCTACTCCGGCGTCCGAGGTATAGGCAACAACCTGATCGATCGTGCCTTCGAGGGTGCGGGCTGCGGGAAATTTCTGCTTGTGGTGCACGTAGCCCGCTTCATCCACAACGGCCATAGCCGTTTTCGTTCCGCCGAGATCGATTGCGATTACGCTATTCATTGCAGAGATAACCGGAGCACCCAGACTTCGGAAGGCTCCACGCGTTTTCGAAGCCGGAGCATGTCTCCGGCGCGCTCGGCCGGTACCGGCTTCTGCGCCACAAGGTCAAACGCTGTGAGCGCCGCCGTCCGAACATCGACGATCGCATCCGTTGGGGCTTTGCCATGTCCGAAAACGAACAGCAACGTATCCGGTCCGGTTTCCAGTGTGCGGACTTCGATGCCGCCCTTCGACGTCTTCACCGGCAGTTCCACATCCGCCCATTCGAGCAGTCCGGTGTAGAAGCGCTCCACTTCGGGCGTTGGCGTCGACTGGTATGCCGCGCTCAAATACGATCCGAGCATCAGGGTCTTTCCTTTCCCGTAGCGAGACATCACAGCCGCCGGCGCTCCGGATGCGAACTCGGCCACTACCCGTGCGCTTTCCGAGAGGGGCTCGATGGTTTCCTCGTACCAACGCGCCGCCAGCATCTCTCCCGGTTTCAGGCCGGGCAAGTCCGGCGATGTCCAGCGGAGAGCCGTCCTCCCTTTTACACCGGTCTGGACGGCGGTTTCGCGGCAACCCATTACTTCCCACAGACCCATGCCGGGAATGCGTTCGGCTGCATAACCACGCTCGTTGTTCCAGCCCAGCCGCGCTTCCGCGACCAGGGCGCCACCGCCGCGGACATACTCTTTGAAATGTTTCGCCGATGCCTCCGGCAACATCAGCGGATACGGCAACACTACCAGTTTGTATTGCGCCAGCAGGTCGGGAGACAGGTGATTGATATGGATGTAGTCGAGCGGCACATTGTGGGGGAACAGAGCGCGGTGGATGCCCAATAGGGAATCCCGCTCAATGCTCGCGACCTCTCCCTGCGGGCCGCCATAGGCCGTTGCCCGCTGCCTGCCTCCTACAAAATGCGACAAAGGGTTGTAGACTACGGCCACTTGCGCTTTCGGCGGGCGTGCGTCCAGGAACAGCTTCTGATTTTGGTCGACTACACGCGAGATGGAACCGGCTACACGCGCCCGTTCCGTGACGGTCCCGTCCAGCTCGATCAGACCGAATCCGCCGCTCTCATAGCCGGAACTCATGGGATACCACGCGTAGAAGTTCACGCCTTTGGCGCCGCGGGCGAGCGCCGACCAGGCCCATACGCGGATATCCTCCGGTGTGACAGTGGGACTGACATTCAATGCGATAGTTCCGAAGCCGCCCTGCAATTCTCCGATATAGAAGCCGCGCCCGCCGCCCGCGAACCCAAAAGAGCGCGTGAAATCGAGCAACGCGGCACGCCAGGGGACATCGCGATCGACGAAAGCGGAATGCTTGGGATAAAAGGATGTGCCGTAGTAATCCACCTTCTGCGCCATAGTCCAATCGTCGGACTGGCCTTCCCAGTGGTGCGGCGAAACGAACAGGCCCACGCCCGCCGCGTGGCTGGTGACGATGGTCTGGGGAGCGGCATCCTTCACGGCTGCGTAACGCGCGGCGAGATCGTCGCCCAGCTTGCCGGCGATGAAAGTTTTCCAGTCAATGTAGTCGGTATAGGAGAGGATTGTACTCATCCGCCCCGGCACAACGTCATCCCAGTCTTCATAGCGGCGATACCAGGCTTCGTTCAGCTTCCCGATAGAGCCGTATTTCTTTTGGAGCCAGGAACGGAATTTGGCGATGGTGTTCTTGCAGAAGCAGAACTCGGGATTCGGAATATAGGTGGGATTCGCCCAGTTGATAACGTGCGGTTCACTCCACAGGTCCCACCCCACGAAGGCCTTGCTGCGCCGCGCCCGGCCGGCCAGGGCGGCATAAAAAGCGAGGTCTCTCTGCCGAACGCCAGGATGATCCATGCAGTAACCGGGCGAGGACTCCGGCTCCACGACGGCGCCGTTGGACGATACGAAGTAAGAGTCGGGAAATTTCCTGCCCACCCAGTGCGGAGCCGAATCCATATACACCTGCAGGAAAACCTTGAGCCCCTCTTCCTCGGCCAGCTCCAGAATCACATCCAGATTCTCAAAGTTGTATTGATCCTGGCGCGGCTCGCCGGTAGCCCAGTCGATCCATGTTCGAACCGTGTTGAAGCCGAGCGACTTGATTGTGCGAATGTCCTTGCGCCATGTCTCTTTTTTCCCGCGCGCTCCGGATTCAAGCATAGGAGCGCGGGCTTTTCCGCCTCCGTACCATACGGCGACCGGAAAAAATTCCGTGGCGAAGACGGGTGCGCAAAGCAGGAAAAGGAAAACTTTGGGCATCGCCGTTCGAGCTATCGTCTCACCGGTTG
>DASTMK010000367.1:0-7015 GCA_035714225.1 Bryobacteraceae bacterium
GAGCCCGCCGACGTGATCCGGCCCATGCGCGTCCCTGAAGTGAGCGTCGCATTGGGATTGCCAAGGTTCACCCAGTTCAACAGGTTGAAGAACTCCGAGCGGAACTGGACCCGCATGCGCTCGCGACCTGGCACGGCGAAGTTCTTGAACAACCCCACATTCGCACCGAAGTCGCCTGGTCCGATCAGGACGTTCCGGCCCGCATTGCCGAACGTGCCGGTCATGGGAGTCCCGAAAACCGTTCGGTCGAACCAGGCATTGATACGGTCGGCTTTGGGCCGGTCTCCGGTAAGGGTTGGGTCTCCGTTCACATCCGGGCGCTGGTTTGGTGTGCCGCTCAGCGCGTTGTCCGCCCCGGTCCGCGCATCGATTGGAGATCCGGACTTTGCCGTGATCAGACCGTTCACCTGCCAGCCGTCCGCCACCGTCTTCACGAAAGCACTAGAGGAACCGGTGACCGGCACATCCCAGATCCACGAGAGGGATGCGACGTGCTTGGCGTGGAAGTCAGACAGTCCCCATTGCGTGCTTAAGTCGAACACGTTGGGGACAGCGGCCCCCAGCGCTATGCCGGAAGCCATATCGAGCGATCTCGAGAATGCGTAGGCGCCCTGCAGCGAAAATCCCCTGCCGTAGCGCTTGGTCACTTCCACCTGGAGCGCGTTGTAGCTGGAATTAGCTCGCGAGCTGATGATACTGTTGTTTCCGAACCCGGACAGGATGCGCCGCTGATTGATGTTGGCCAGCGTTGCTCCGGGACCGTAGATCGCCGGGTTGTCGGACAGGCCCATCAGCAGCTTGCGTCCGACTTTGCCAACATAGGCCACTTGGACGGCTAGGTCCCCGGATACCTGCCGTTGCAGCGCCAGGTTGAAGTGCTGCACGTACGGGCTGACTAGCGACGGATCGGGGTAAAACACCTCCGGAGTCCCTGTGAACACGGGATTCAGCAGATTCACCGTGAGAGGAATCTCCGGTTGCCCGCGCAACGGATCGCTCAGACTGTACGGCTGGTTGATGGTGAACGAATACCGGTAGGGCTGCATAGTGTTCTGGATCATGTCCGCATTAAGAGTCTCGTAAAACAGGCCGTAACCGCCGCGCAGCGAGGTGCGGCCGTTGCCGAAGATGTCCCACGCGAATCCGAAGCGTGGAGCGAAGTTGTTCTTGTCGGTCTGGATGAGGCCGCGCGGGACCCCAGCGTCTCCCGGGAAGACCAACCCCACAGGCGCCGTTTTGATCACTTGCGATTGCTGTCCGGGCCGCAGCGTTCCCCAGAAATCCTGCGGGTGCACCCACGGCACAGGCACTTCATAACGCAGCCCCAGGTTCAGAACCAGCCGTGGCAGCACGCGCCAGTCGTCCTGCACAAAGAAGTACGCGTTGAACTGGCGTCCCGCCTGTTCGAGTACCGGGCTAGCTACCTGTAGGTTTGAAGGTCGGCCGATCAGAAAATCGGCGGCTGCGTTGCCAGTGATCTGGCCGCTGAACGCGTACACTCCCATGATGAGGAAATAGGAGCGGTTGAGATACCGAAGCCTCAGAAGCTGCGCTCCCGCTTTGATGGTGTGGCTGGATTTGTTCCAACTCAGTATTTGATCCAACTGATACGACTCATTCACGTTGATGGCGTCCACCGTCGAACCGTTGCCCATCGACACGCGCCCGGAGATCTCGATGGCCGGGGGGATCTTCGGCCCCAGCACCGGGAAGTTGCCACCCAGATCAGTCATGTGGATCGGATTGAGATTGAGGATCGTCGCCGCGACGCGGTTGAAGCTGAGCCGCGTTTGGCTGAGCAGTGTGGGCAAAATCGGGAACGTATCGCCTAAAGCCACACTGTGCACGTCCGCTGTCCGGCTCAGGGGCAGATACGTAGGGATCTGTCCGGCCGAATCGGCCTCCACCGCGCGGTTCAGGTTGTACCGCGCGTCGATGGTATGGCGACTCATGTTGTAGTCCAGCCGGACGAGGTAAGTGTTGTTGCTTTGCGGCTCCTGAGCCGTGGTGACGAGCTGCCCGTCGGGACGGTTCGGCAAGGGCATCAGGTTGGGCGAAATCAGAGCCTTCGCCACCGGATCGACGCGATTCGCTGGGATCCTGTTGCCAGGAAACGGCTCTCCTGTCAGCGGATCCCGAATCGCTGTGCCCAGTGCCGAGAAATCGCCCGCTCGCTCCGCATCTGTCAGCGGAAACGCACTCGTGCTCAGCGACGCTGGCCGGATGCGCAGGCCTTCGTACGAACCGAAAACGAACAGCCTGTCGCGCCGGATGGGACCGCCCGCCGCCGCGCCGAACTGGTTCTGGATCAGCTTCGGCTTTTCCGAGGGTGCGAAAAAGTTGCGCGCGTTCAGCGCGTGATTGCGGTGGAACTCCCACAGGCTGCCGTGGATCTCGTTCGTGCCCGAGCGTGTCACGATGTTGAACACCGCCCCAGCGTTGCGGCCGTATTCCGCACTGAAGTTGTTGGTGAGAACCTTCACCTCCTGCAGCGCATCCGGAGGAGGATAGTTCAGGCCGGTGTTCCGAAACACCGCGTTGAAGTGCTGCCCGTCGAAAAGGAACGCATTCTGGTTTCCGCGTGAACCGGACATTGAAACCGTCGGCCCGCTGCGGTCGCCGGTGAACGTCTGCGGCGCGCTGATGCTGGTGGCGCCAGGTAGCAGGACCGCCAGCGAAATAACATTTCGTCCGTTGGTTGGCAGCTCTGTGACACGGCGTGAATCCACCAATGTGCCGAGTTGCGCCGAACGGCTGTCCACTAGCGGCGCTTCCGCCGTGATGCTGATGGCTTCGCTCACCGCGCCCACTTCGAGTCTCGCGTCCACGCGCACGTTCTGGTTTAAAGTGAGCGTCACGCCGCTTTGCGAAAAGGTCTTGAAGCCCTGCGCTTCCACCTTGATGGTGTAGGTCCCCACGGGCAGTAGAGGCAACACGTAAACGCCCCGGTCATCAACGGAAATCGTGCGTGTCGTGCCCCGCTCTTCGAGTAACGCAGTGACTGTTGCGCCCGCCGCAGCAAGCCCCGACGGGTCGGTCACGTTGCCGGTGATCGTACCCGTTCCCTGCGCGAAGCAAACGCCTGCCGTCAATAGACAGGCTGTCACAATTCTTGCGCTCATTGTTTCGTCCTCTGTACCCATCCTTCTAGAATGATCTGGTTGCGATTTCTGGCCCACACATGGCCCGGAAAAACCGTTAACTGCTCGCGCGTGAGCCCGGGTACCCCTTCTCCCAACGCCTTTGTGCCCCCTTCGGAAAGCTCCGTGGCGTAGGACTTGTCCATCGCCGCGCGCTGCTCCCTGGCCCACGTCAAGATGTGGCTCTCTGGCATCGAACGGATGCGCGACTCATCCCAATTTGGAAAATCCAGATTCCGTTCCAGCCACAGAGCTGCCTTCCTGGTCACGAAATACGGCCGGTGACCGCCTTCCTCGATGTATTCGGTGTCGAAGACGCGGCCCGGCATCGCGACGCGCGCCTGCAATTGCTTAAAGAACTCCACCGGATTGCGCCGCTCGGGCTGCATGATGCTGTCCCGCAATCCATTGATCGCGAGTGTCGGACCGCGCTGTGCGTGCAGCCGGTAGATGATCGCCGCGCGGTCTCCAAGGAACTCCAGGGATTGATATGGATACGCCTGGCACATTGGCTTCGAGGAGTCCCAGTACTCGCCGAATCCGTCCAGGTTGCCGCCGCCCGCCAGGACGCATGCTTTCAGCCGCGTTTCGGTAGCGCAGGCCAAACTCAAGACAAACGAGCCCATCGAATAACCGGCCGCCGCAATGCGCTCCGGATCCACCTCCGGCCGCGAGCGCAGGTAGGAAACCGCCTGCATGACATCAGTCATCATCAGACCGCCTAGACGCCGGCCGAGAATCCGGTCGCGCTCCAACGTATCGTGGGCACGTGTACCGGACTTCTTCTCCGCGTTGCGCTCCCCCTCGCCGATGGGATCGTACGTCAGCACCGCCGCGCCGCCGCGCGCGTACAACACACCCGAGTAGGCCGCATACCAACTGTGCTTGTCGCCGCCGTGCCCATTGACGATGATCAATGCGGGGATCTTGCTGCTGCGCTGTTTCGGAAGGTACAAGATTGCGGGCACGCGCATGCCGTACTGGGTGGCATAGCTGACACGCTCCGCGATGATGCCCGGCTCCGGTTCGAAACTCCCGTGTGTTTCCGCCTCGAGAGCGGGCAGCGGATCCGGGACAAAGAGCGTCTCTCGGATCTTGCTTCTTAGTTCCTCCGGATCGCTCTTGGCGGCTGCCAAAGCGCGCATCCCTGCCAGCGGGTTGAACGTGCGGTTGTGGTCGTTATAGCGCACCCACAGGTACGACAGGGTGTAGTCTTCTTTGTGATCCTCGACGTACCGATGGCGCCGCTCCCAGGCCGCGAGCGCTATACCAAAGTCTTGCATCTTTGCGTTGGCGGGTGCAGCAACCGTGCGCCCAAGTTTCCATCCCGATTCCAGCAATGGCAGCGTCTTCTCCACCGCCTCCAGCGTCATGTCCACATAGTCGAAGCCGCTCTGCAAGAACGCGACGCGGCGCCGCTCCATGTCGCTTGCAACACTGGCAGCCTCCGCCAGGTCACGCCTGCAGGCGTCGCGCCAGGCGCGCGGAAACGCCTCTGCCAGCGCGCGATAGCTGGCTGTTGTCGCCGTATCCATCCCGACGTTCTTTCCGCCCAGCTCCTTCCAGCGCGACTCCAGCCGGTCGAAGTAGCGTTTCACCGGCAGCGCCGCTTTCCCGAAACCGCTCCGGATGTAGTCGGCCTCGATCGCCCGCACGTCGGCGTCAGGGTTCCATAACAGCCGCCCGAGAATGTAGTAGTTCAGCCCATTGACCGCGTACCCGTTGCCCGCCTGTGTCTGGTAATAGCGGTAGCCTTGGCCGTAAAGCCTCCGGACACTCCGCGCAATCAGCTCCGGTATCAGCCGGGGGATATCGGGACTGTTGCCTTGTACGAAGTACTCGTAGATGCCGAGATACTTCGCCGCTCCGTTCCACGCTCCCGTCTCACCCAGTTGATCGCGCTCCGCCCGCGAATCCCCGAGCCGCGATGCGTGAAATGTGTACTGGATGATCACGTTCGGGTGTACCTTGACCCGCTGCGGCGGTTCCTTGTACATTCCGTACGCAAACAGGATCAGCTTCTTGTTCGGATGGGTCTTCGCCAAGCCCTCCGCGACCTGGTTCGCAAAAGCCACGATGCGATCGGTGATCACCGGCAGCCGGGCCGTCCTGCCAGTCTCCGGATCTGCGGCTTCCACCTGCGTCTGCCCGCTATCGAGACGCCGGCAGTTGTCGCACTCGCAGAATCCGCGGCCATCGTTTAAGGAAATAGAAAACGCGTCGTACTCGGGATGCCTGCCGAAAAAGTCCCTCGCGTATTCGGTGGTAAGCCGGATGACGTCCGGGTTGCTGGTGCAAGGTTGTGAGCGGTGCTTGCCGTTGAAATACTGCCAGTCGCGCTTCCCGTCCACCAACGCGAAATATTCGGGATGAATGGGACCGAGCTTTGCAGGCGGCAGAATCTCGCCGAACGCGTGCCCCCCGTAAATCCGCTCTCCGCCAAAGCGGTTGCGGCGTTCCCACAGCTTCTGGGTCTTCTGGTGTTCCTCGGAAACCCCGAGTTTGCGCTCGGCAGCCAACTTATCCAGCGGACCCCATAGCGCGCCGCCTGGACCGAGATCGCGCCAAACGAACGCCGGCTCCTCCCGAATAGAGACCCTGCCAATACCGAGAGTGGGCCGGCGTGGCACCACTTCTCCAAGTTCACCGGGCCAAAGCCATCGCACTCCGGCAAATTCCTCGAGAAATCGGTACACCGCAAAGGCTGTGCCGTCCGAGCCGCTGCCCGCAAGGCACAAGGCGCCGTCGGATTGTGTCTTGATCAGGTATCCGTCCCGGCCCATCTGCTCGATCAACTGCCGGATCTCCGGGGCGCAAACGCTGCCACCCACCAGGATGCGGTCGCCGCCCGGCGCACCAGTAGCGAGGTCCGCCCCCGTGACGCGCCCTAGATAGGTGATCAATTCGGCCGCGGCTTGATGGTCTCCGGCCACAATCACGGCCCGCGCGCGTCCGTTCTCGGCGATTTGTGTGGCGGACAGTGTGGCGCAAAGGAGGAGTAGTAGAACGAACCCAGGTGACCTGCTCACAAGCACATCCTTTCGTGCGGACAGCGTGGCTGGCGCGATCTTCCAGTATGCGATCAAATATATTATATGCGGCCAATATCATAGATAAAGACCTTTTTATTCTAGATATGCAGTTGGCAAAAGCCGGAATGTGGCTTTTACCTCGGCTTACCGCCTGTGTGCTTCGCAGTCCGGCTCTTGATTTTCCCGCGAGTCAGCACGGAACGGCTTGGGGCACTCTTCACCTCGCGTCACTGCCGGCATCTACGCGCATGCGATAACCGGCCGAGATCGTCTTGTAAGTTTTTTTGATGAATGGAAGTTTTTTGGTAGCGCTAACGGGAATCGAACCCGTATTTGAGCCTTGAGAGGGCTCCGTCCTAACCGTTAGACGATAGCGCCAGAACGTAACATCAGTATACCAAAGGTCTGACTTGCGTCTCTTGACAATACCCCCATCGGGTATCTTAAGATACCCGTATAGGGTATTTATGGGCGCAAGAAAGCATTCAGGAGTGTCGGAGGCTGGAGAGCGCAAAGCAGCCGCCGTCGATCCCGCGATTAAAGCCGGCAATCTGCGGCGTTTGCGCCGCATTGAGGGCCAGGTGCGCGGCCTTCAGAGAATGATCGAAGAGGACCGGTATTGCGCGGATGTCATGGTGCAGATATCGGCCGTGCAGGAAGCCCTCAGAACGGTTGGCCGGGCCTTGATGCGCAACCACCTTAAACATTGCGCAACGCATGCGATCAGAGGTACGCCAGAGCAGGCCCACGCCATGTACGACGAGCTGGTGGATCTGATCTACAAACACTCGCGTTGAACGCCATCAGCGAAAGGAGGTGATCATCCATGGAGAAAGATCCCGT
>DASTMK010000368.1:0-3164 GCA_035714225.1 Bryobacteraceae bacterium
CTGCTGAAGGTGGCCGGGTTGGCGCTACTCATTTCGAGTGCCTTTCTGTATCGCGGACCGGTGGCGCTCGAATGGGCATCTCCGGCGTCGGTGCTGTCGTTGCGGAGCGTAGCGATCGCCATGCTGGGCTGCTTCCTCGCATATGACGGCTGGCAATACATTGCATTCGTGGCCGGTGAGGTGCGAAATCCCCAACGGAACCTTCCGCTCGCGCTGGGGCTTGGAACGGGTGCCGTCATCATCCTCTACCTGCTCGCCAACCTGGCGTATATGCGAGTACTTCCGCTGAGCCAGATCGCTTCCACCGAACGCGTCGCCGCCGTGGTTTCCGAACAAACAATGGGAAGCGCCGGCGCGGCTCTCGTCGCCCTCACGATCATGCTGTCCTGCGCGGGCGCGGCCAATGGGGCCATTCTTTCCAGCCCGCGAATTTACTTCGCCCAGGCACGCGACGGACTGTTTTTCCAGAGATTCGCTGAAATCCATCCCCGGTTCCAAACACCGGGGTTTTCCATTCTGGTGCAGGGAATCTGGTCGATGCTCCTGACGCTAACCGGGTCGTATGAAACGCTGCTATCGTACGTTCTTTTCGCGATGTGGCTCTTTCATGCGATGGCGGTGTTCGGCGTAATAATTCTTCGCCGTAAGGATGGCAATCGCCCGCGTCCCTACCGGATGTGGGGCTATCCGGTAGCTCCACTGCTCTTTACAGCGTTTGCCCTGGCCTTTGTAATCAATACATTCATCTCCCGCCCGATCCCGTCGCTACTGGGGGCACTGATTATTGCAAGCGGCATTCCAACCTACTGGTTGTGGAGGCGGCAGGCACGGCGCCTATCACGGGCAGGCATGGCTTGACGGGTTGATGTGTCTATTTTACAATATGTTAACAGGGGTGTTCCCTCTCGCTATGGTTAGTCGAAAACCATCCCGTTCGATGAATATTCTGCACGCTATCGTGCAGTCCTACATCGAGACGGGCGAACCTGTCGCGTCCCGGACGATTTCCCGGCGCTGGAGCGGCGGCGCGCTCAGCCCGGCATCGATCCGCAACGTGATGGCCGATTTGTGCGATGAAGGCTACCTTGCCCAGCCGCACACCTCCGCGGGCCGGATCCCAACGGCGAAAGCCTATGAAAGCTACGTGCGTTCGATTGCGGAGCAGCGCGTGCTTCGAGCGGAACTCCAGCGGATCCGTACGGAGTTGGGCAGGCTGGACACGATGGAGGACCGCGTCGAGCTTTCCTCTCATATTCTGACGGAAATGACCCGGAACGTCGGAATTGCGGCTGCCATCCCTACCTCCGGGCAAACGCTCGACCAGGTCGAATTACTCACCTTGGGCGAGCAGCGTGTGCTGATGATTGTGGTCACGCGGGATCGTATGATCCGCAACCGCGTGGTGGCGCTCGAAGAGGCCGTGTCGCAGGACGAGTTGAACTCCATCCGCAATTACATCAACCGCAACTTCAGCGGCTGGATCCTCGCGGATGTAAAAAAGGAACTCAAATCGAGGCTGGAGGCCGAGAGCGCAGCCTACGACGAGATCCTGAAAAAGTTGATCCTGCTCTACGATAAGGGCTTGCTGAACCTGAGCTTCAATCCGGAAGTTCACCTGGAAGGCACTTCGAACCTGGTCGGAGTCGGTTTGCAATGGACGCGTGAGACGATGCGGGCGCTGTTCCACGCTCTGGAAGAGAAGAAAAGAATTCTCGAACTGCTGGAGCAATTCATGGAGAAACCGGAGGGCGAGGTGGCGGTGCAGGTTGGTCTTGGCGGCGCTCATCCCGATCTCGGGGAGTTCTCGCTCATTGGTCTGAATGTCCGGCTTCCGAGCGGCTTATCCGCCAAGATCGCGGTCCTGGGACCGATGCGAATGGACTACGGCAACGTGATCTCGGCGGTTCAGCACGTGGGACGGGCCTTTCAGAGTCTGCCTGTATAATAAGAAGTAGCACCGGTTAGGCGAAACAGAGGAGTTCTCCGCTCCAAGAACGTTATTTTCCTGGAATGAAGCTCAGACATGGCAATTGAGAATAAACCCATAGTGGACGATCCAGTCGATAGCGGTCCATCCGCGCTACCCGAGGGCGAGACGGAACCGGCAGAAGAAACCCTGTTGGCGCTGGTCTCGGAAAGAGATCGCCTGGCTGGGGAGAAGGCGGAATTACAGGACCAGTTGCTGCGGCTACGAGCCGAGTTCGACAATTTCCGAAAGCGGGAAGAGCGCGAACGAATGGAATTCGTCGAGTTCGCTGCGATGGAAGCGATCAAACCGCTTCTACCGGTACTCGACGATTTCGAGCGCGCGCTGAAAGCGGAATCGCAAGATTCCGAGTACGCGAAGGGAATTGAACTGATTTACCAGGGATTGTTGGATACCCTGAAGAAACTCGGGGTAGGGCCGATTGTTGCAGAAGGACAACCATTCGACCCCAATTTGCACCATGCCGTGGAAATGATTAAGACCGACGATTTCGAGGATCATACCGTCGTGTCCGAGTACCAGCGGGGCTACAATTTCAAAGGAAGGCTGCTGCGGCCCGCAATGGTAAGAGTTGCCGTCAGACCTTAGCTCATGAACGTGTCCAAGCGAGATTACTACGAGGTTCTCGGTGTCAGCCGGGAAGCCGACGAACAATCGCTGAAGAGCGCCTATCGCAAGCTGGCATTGAAGTATCATCCCGACCGCAACCCCGGCGACAAGAGTGCCGAGGAGAAGTTCAAAGAGGCTGCGGAAGCCTACAGTGTGCTGACCGATCCGCAGAAACGCTCGGCCTACGACCGCTTCGGCCACCAGGGTCTGCAAGGCGGCGGTAATGGTTTCAACCCCGACATTTTCGCGGATTTTACGGACATTTTGGGGGATTTTTTCGGATTCGGTTTCGGGGATGCTTTTGGAGGAAACTCGACCCGGCGGCGTAGTCGCGCCCAGCAGGGAGAGGACCTGCGTTACGATCTCGAGATCGGTTTCGAGGATGCCATCAAGGGCATGACGGCCGACATTCAGGCACCGCGCCTGGAGACGTGCAAATCCTGCAGTGGCAGCGGCGCCGAAGCACACGACGGCTTCACCACCTGCTCCCGTTGCAGAGGACGCGGCGAGGTCATCTTCCAGCAGGGCTTTCTTTCCGTGCGCCAGACCTGTTCGCAATGCGGGGGAC
>DASTMK010000369.1:0-3674 GCA_035714225.1 Bryobacteraceae bacterium
GCATTTCGAGAACTTCTGCAACGAAGACGGCATCAAGTACACGGGCGAAATCTCGCTCACAACGCTTACAGACTTCAGGGCGGGCCGGCGGGTCACCGTCAAGGATGGCGAGGAAGTCACCGAACGGGAGATCACCGGCTCCACGAGCGGCAAGGAGCTTGAGACCATGCGGGCCTTCTGCGCCTTCGCCAAGAAGCACGGCTGCATCGGAGAGACTACGCAAAGGAAGTGCGGGCGCCGAAAGAGGAGGACTGCCCTACACTGCCATTCACGACCCCGGAAGTGGACGCCATCCTAAAGGCGTGCGACCAGATGGAGGACGGCAATCCCAACAGGCTGGAGCGTACCAGGGCACGGGCGCGGGCGTTCTGTCTGGTGATGCTCTACTCAGGGCTGCGGATCTCCGATACTGTGAAGCTTCGCCGCAAAGCCGTGGATCTCACCACGGGCAAGATGCTGTTACGGGTGATGAAGACTGGCCGCAAACTCTACGTTCGCCTGGGGCGGTCCGCAATTGACGCTTTGAGCGCTTTGCCGGGCCGTGGTGAGTACTTCTTCTGGAACGGAGAATCGAAGCTCTCCACAGCCGTAGGAAACGCGCGGAAGACTATTTCCCGCGTGCTGGCCGTCGCGAAAGTGGCCGGACATCCGCATCGGTTCCGCGACACGTTCAGCGTGCGGCTGCTCGAGAAGGGTGAAGACCTTCGCACAGTTCAGTTGCTCCTGGGACACACGAGTATCAAGACCACGGAGAAACATTATGCGCCGTTCGTCGATTCCTTCCAGCGAATTCTGGACGCCGCAACATCGAAGCTTGATTTTGTTTCAGAAGCACTGTACCAAAACGTACCAAAACGGCGCATTTCTGGCATTTCTCGCCGTTTGGCCTCTTAACAGAATCAATAAGTTACTTGTTTTCAATGCGGATATTGGGTTCGACTCCCACTAGCTTCCGCCAAACAACTAATTTTCTCCGCTCCTGCCGGCGGCTATGAACATGGGACATCGGCTCCAATGGTAGAATTGCCCACATCCGGAAGGTTTTCTGAAATCAACATGCCGATTCATCGTCGCCATTTTCTGAAGAGTTCGACTACGGGGGCCGCTTTGGCCCTGGCGGGTCTTTCGCCGGGCCAGGCGCAAACCCGAAACGACACCATCCAGGTGGGTATTATCGGACCGGGCGCTCGCGGGACCGAGCTTCTTAAAGAGTGTATTGAGCTTGGCAGCGCCGGCAATGCCCGGATGGTTGCAGTTTGCGACATCTGGAGCCGGGCGCTGGAACGCGCAGCGCGCCGTGTTCGTGAATCCTACGGTACGGAGCCGAAGACCTACCGTCATCACGAGGAGCTTCTGGCCGACAAAGAAATCGATGCGGTGATCATAGCCACTCCCGATCATCAGCATGCCAGGATGCTCATCCAGGCCGTGCAGGCGGGCAAGGACGTCTACTGCGAGAAGCCCATGGCAAACGTTCTCGAGGAGGCGAACGAGGCCTTGGCCGTCGTGCAGCGCTCCGATCGGGTCGTTCAGATGGGCACCCAGCGCCGCAGTTTTCCGCGCTACCAGACCGCTCGCGACCTGATGCGCAAGGGCCGCATCGGCAATCTGGTGAAAGTCGACATATGCGGCAATCAATACACTCCGTTCCGGTGGTCCTTTAAGCCGGAAGAATTTGCGGCCGTGCGGGAGAGCGATGTCGATTGGAAGGCCTTTCTGATGGGCAAGCCCGACCGGCCTTTCGACCCGCGCATCTACCGGTCGTTCCGGCTGTTCCGGGAGTTTTCCGGCGCCATCGCCGATCAGTGGATGAGCCACGATATCGATATGGTGCACTTCCTTACGGACGAGCTTTATCCGCTCAGCGCCGTCGCCCTGGGAGGAGTCTACGAATACCGCGACTTTCGCGAAAATCCGGATACCCTTCAGGTCGCTTTTCAATATGGAAGAAAGCGGTCCCCGTTCCTGGTGGCATACAGTGCCTGCCTTAACAACAGTACAGGTTTTGGCACGGATTATCTGGGTACGAAAGGGACGATCGAGGTTGCGGATCGCTTTCGCCTTTCGGGCGGAGTCGGAAAGCAGCCGGACGCGGTCAAAGAGGATTCCGAGCTTTCCGCAGCAACGGGCGTGCAGCATCATATGGCCAACTGGTTTTCCGCGATCCGGCAACGTAAACAGGATGCGGTCTATGCGCCGGTTGAGGCGGGCTACGGTCAGTCCATCGCCTGCATCATGGCGATCCAGTCCTATTGGAGCGGCCGCCGCACCACTTTCGATGCCGCAAAACAGCAGATCGTTTAGCTTGCTCCATGGCGGTGAGCGATGTCATGACCTGGCGGAAACGCATATGCCGCATCTCGTATCTTCTCCTTCTGGCCGGCGCCGGACCAGCGGCCTGGAGTCAAACCCCGCCTGGACCCGGCGCCACGGGAGAAAATGTCCGCCATGACGCGAACCAGCGTTACGAGCTGTTTCAAAAGTATCTACAGCGCCGGGCGGCGGAAGTTTCTCGAGCGAACCTGAGCACGATCCATTCGCTCGAGCAGTGGAAGCGGGAGAAGCCGCGAGTGTCCCGCGAGATGCGGTACATGCTGGGGCTGGACCCTATGCCCGCCAAGACCCCGCTCGAAGCCAAAGTTACCGGCGTCATCGAGCGGCCCACTCATCGCATCGAGAAGATCGTTCTCCAAAGCATGCCAGGGCTCTACGTCACCGGCAACCTTTACCTTCCGAAAAACGCCGGCGGTCCGTTGCCCACGGTGCTCTATCTGTGCGGCCACTCGCCGAGTCCCCACGGCGCGAAGATCCACTACCAGCACCACGGCGTTTGGTTCGCGCGCAACGGCTACGCCGCATTTCTGATTGACACCATCGAATATGGCGAACTGGCGGGGGTTCATCATGGCCTGCACGATCTCGGCATGTGGTACTGGTTATCGCTCGGCTTCACGCCGGCGGGTCCGGAAGTCTGGAATGCCATCCGCGCCATCGACTACCTTCAGACGAGAAAGGAAGTGGACGCGGACCGCATCGCGATCACCGGCATGTCCGGCGGCGGCGCCATGACCTGGTACACCGCCGCGGTCGACGACCGGGTGAAAGTTGCGGCGCCGGTGTGTGCAACCTGGACAGTCGAACAGCAGGTGGCGCTCGACCATGTCCGCGGAAACTGCGACTGTATCTTCTTCCACAACACCTTTCAGGCGGATCTGCCTCTCGCCGGGGCGTTGATCGCTCCGCGCCCGCTCAAAATGATCAATGCCACACGAGATGTGGTGTTCCCGCCGGCGGGTTATTTGGACGTCTTTCGCCGGCTCGAACCCGTTTACGGCTGGCATGGCGCTTCCGGCAAACTGGCGCAGTACGAACACGACGCTCCCCACGAAGACATCCTTCCGTTCCGCAAAGCGGCAAACGAGTGGATTAATCGCTGGCTGAAACAGGACAACACGCCTTTCGATGAAGGCGCTATCGAGCAGGAACCCGGCGAAGTGTTGCGCGTTCTCGATCATTATCCGCCCGGCACAATCAACGACAGCATCCACAGGCGGTTCATCCCGGTGCATGAGTTGCGCCCCTGGCCCCAACGAACTGCGTGGGAACGGCGGCGTTCTGAGCTGATAGAACAGATCAAGAACCGGGTGTTGCGCCTGCTGCCGTCCACAAAGGTC
>DASTMK010000370.1:0-11713 GCA_035714225.1 Bryobacteraceae bacterium
GAGTTCACGGCACGGGCCCTGATTCTGGGCCTTATTATGACCGTCATCCTGGGTGCCGCGAACGCGTACCTCGGTCTTCGGGCCGGCATGACCATTGCGGCCACTTACCCCGCCGCGGTGATCGGCATGGCGATCCTGCGCATCTGGAGAGGCTCGATTCTGGAAGAAAACATGGCGCGGACGGTTGGTTCCATCGGGGAATCAGTCGCTGCCGGCGCCATTTTCACCATTCCAGCCTTCGTGATCTCCGGCGCCTGGCCGTCTTTCGATTTCGAGCACGCCTATTGGCCCTCCACGGTTCTCATGATGGTGGGCGGCGTTTTGGGCATTCTCTTCGTCACGCTGCTGCGGCGCGTGATGGTGGAAGACCCGGAGTTGCCGTTCCCGGAATCCGTCGCCGCTTCCGAGATTCATAAAGCGGGCCAGCACGGCAGCAAAGCGGCCGGGATTCTGTTCTCCGCGATGGGCTTCGGAGCGCTGATCTACTCGCTTGGGGTTGTCAAGGTATTTTCGGCATCGAACGATTTCATGATCCGGATCGGCGAGTTGGGCAGCACTCTGCTGCGTCTCGGCAGAACCGCCGAGTCCCCGGCCATTGGGGTGGGGGGCGTTACGATGGTTTCGGCTCCAAACGTGAGTCCTGCTTACCTCGGTGTCGGCTATATCATCGGCCCGCGGCTTGCCGCTCTGAATTTTTCGGGTGGTGTGGTGGCCTGGGGACTGCTGGTTCCGCTGTTCATCTATTTTCTGGGGCCACAGCTCCAGATCACTTTGCCCGCGGACGCTACCGCGGAAGACTGGGCCGGCGCCGCGACCTCGGTGTGGCTCAACATCGTCCGGCCGATTGCCGTGGGTGGAATGCTGGTCGGCGCGGCCTACACGCTCTTTCGCATGAGAAAGAGCCTGGGTGCGGGAATCCGGCGTTCGATTTCGGATCTCAAAAAAGCCAGTGGGCAGAAGCAGGCCACGAATCGCACGGAGCTCGACCTGAGTTCGAAAACCGTGTTCCTGGGCCTCGGCGCCACGTTGATTTGCATGGTCCTGCTGTACACGTATTTTTCGGGTACGCTGGCCGGCGGCGTAGTGGCCGCGCTGGTGATGATCGTCCTCGGCTTCTTCTTTGCCGCGGTTTCGGGCAATCTCGTCGGGTTGATCGGGTCGTCGAATAACCCGATTTCCGGGCTGACTTTATCGACGCTCATCATTGCGGCATTGCTGATGGTTTCTATCGGTGTCTCCGGCATGACGGGTGTGGCGGCCGTGCTCGGTGTGGCGGCCGTGGTTTGCGTTTCTTCCGCGGTGGCGGGTGAGATGCTGCAGGATCTGAAAGTCGGCCACATTCTCGGCGGCACCCCGCGCAGTATGCAGATCGGCGACTTCATCGGCGTGGCGGCGGCCAGTCTTCTGCTCTATTTTCCGCTATTGCTACTGCATCAGGGCAACATCAATGCGGGCGGAACCGGCTTTGGCGACCGTGCGCTATCGGCTCCCCAGGCGGGCTTGATGGCATCGCTGGCGCAGGGCATCGTCGGCGGCGATATGCCGTGGCCGCTGGTGGTAGTGGGCATCATGATGGGTTTCGCATTGATCATGGTGCAGGTGCGCAGCCCCATGCTTTTCGCGGTGGGCATGTACCTGCCGCTCGAAACCACATTCGCGATCTTCATCGGCGGCGTCATTCGCTGGATCACGGACTCCATGCGAGAGCGGAGGGCCTTCAACGATGCTCAGAAAGCCCGGGTGGAAAATGCGGGGGTGCTTACCGCTTCCGGGCTGATAGCCGGAGAAGCGCTGATGGGACTCGTCGTGGCGACTTTCCGGTTCTTTGAATGGCCGCTTCCCGTCATCTTCGAGCATCCGCCGCTGCTGATTGCTCTGGCGGTGCTTGTGCTGCTCGGGTTGGTGATGGTGCGGGTGCCGCTGGCGAACGCGGGCCGGCCCGACGAACCCGCGCCGCCCACCGCGATTATGTGACGGGGCTCACTTCGAGCCGAGTGCTTCCAGACGCGCCTGGAGATCGGCGCGGACCACATTTCTGAGGAAGATCTCAAGTCCGGTTGGATCCGCTTCGAAGCCAGGAGGGAACTCGCCGGCCTCCGGGATCTCGTAGCCCCAACTGGTGCTGCCGTCTTCCCATATTTCCGCTTCTATCGGGAACCGCTTGTAGTTTCCGGATGCTCCGGCTTCTTCGGAAGTGATGCCCGGGAATCGCACTTGTATGGCAGACTCCATCTGCCGCGCGGTCCCATCGGACAACCTGTTCGTGAAATCCAGGTTTGCCTTCAACATCGATAGCGCCAGAATTGAGAGGTCAGCGTCTGTACCTGTCAGCGGCGGGGGCCAACGAGCGGTTTTCCATTGGGGTGGATTGGCAGCCAGCACACGGGCGAGGTCGCCGCGAGACATCGATGGATCGAAGCGGAATCGCGCATATTCCAGTCGCAGACCCACAATCGCTGTGTAAGTAACCACGCGTCGTGGCATTGCGGATCCTGAAGCTACCGGTACATCGCCGGTCCGGTCCATTCTTCGGAGCGGAAAGGTGAAGCGGGCAATCCTTCGGCGTTGTATAGGTTGCCGTCCGGGCTGTCTGCCCAGTTGTAGCGAACGTACATCGGCTCCGCGACACTTTCGCTCGACACGATAACCGTTTTCCCCTCGATGGCTGCATTAGCCGGTACGTACTTTTTGTCGCGGCCGGCTACTTCGAAAGCGCGCAGCGGGCCGCCTTTCGCCGTCAATCCTCCGCCCACGTGGCTGAACCACACGCGCAAGGACTTGCCTTCTGTTACCTCTCGAAACAGCGGGCCTGAATAGACAATCTCTTCGCCGTAGGCGATGTGCCGCGCCGCCAGCGCCAGCCGGTGTCCCACATCCTGCTTGTTTGTCGGATGTATGTCGTTCGGGTCGCCGATATCAATGGTGACGGCCATGCCGGTCTGGCTGAGGTCGAGCGCCATGGCCTGCGCTTCCCGGAGCTCCGGCCATTCACTCGCCGCGGGCGTCCTGGCGTAGTTTGCGAGCTGCACGAAGAGGAACGGAAAATTACCCTGGCCCCAGGAGCGGCGCCAATCCTGAATCATTGCCTGAAAAAGGCGCCGGTAAACGTACGAGCGGTTCTTGTGGGCATTGTTCTCTCCCTGGTACCAGATAGCCCCTTTGATCGCATAGGGTGTAAGCGGCGCGATCATGGCGTTGTACAGCGACGAGGGCTCCCAGGGGTGGCCAGGTCCGACCGGAGGGCCGGGCCTGCCGGGCGCCGGAGTGCCGCCCGACGTCTTGTTTTTCTCCTCCCATTCCTTCAACCGTATTTCATACCGGGCGCGAGCTTCGGGGTAATCGGAGATCAGTTGGGCCCAATCCGCATATACGGAAATCAGCGCGGGGTCGGCGGCAAGCGAGGTGGGACTGATCCAGGATTCCGCGGGAGTTCCTCCCCATGCCGATTGAATGACGCCCACCGGTATGCCATACTTCTGGTGCAAATCGCGCGCAAAGAAATAACCCACCGCGGAGAATGCGCCGACGGTATCGGGATTACAGGTCGTCCAGGCACCCTCGACATCGTCCAGCGGATAGTCCGACGTTTTCAGAGCGGCTTTAAAAAGACGGATGCGCGGGAACCTGGCCGATGCAATCTCCTGCTGCGCGTTATCGGAACGGCTCACCTGCCACACCATGTTCGACTGTCCGGAAGCGATCCATACGTCGCTAACCAGAACGTCATTCACCTGAAGCGTATTTTTCCCTTTCACGGTGAGTTCGAAAGGGCCGCCAGCCTGCGCCGGCGGAAGGAACACCTCCCATCGGCCGAGCGCGTCCGCTGTTGTGCTGCGAGTGCTGCTGGCGAGCGTCACCGTGACCTGCTCGCCCGGATCGGCTTTCCCCCAGATGCGCGCCGGCGCGTCCCGCTGAATCAGCATGTGATCGGAGATCAGCGACGGCAGGCGTACGTCAGCGGCAGCCCATCCCGAGACGGAAAGCAGAATCACTGCGAAGCGAGTTTGTGCCTTGAACAAGACTCTTCCTCCTAATTGCCGCTCCCTGCCGCGAGCGCGAGCGAGCGGTCGAAGATCCAAGAAGCTATTTGAGGTGCTTGAGCATCTCGCTCTCGACCTGCTTAAAGCCGGACGGGACTTCCAGACGCGAACCATCCACCGCGGCAGGAGAAAAACTGGCCAACTCGGTGGTCAGCTCAAGCAGGGCTCCGGCACTCGTACCGGAACCGGCGCGCTGGGATTGGGCGGAGGGTTCCGCTGGAGGCGGCGCCGCAGCCTGCTCTTCCTGCTGTTGCTTCTTCCGGCGTCCGAAACCTCCCAATCCGCCGAGTCCTCCCAAGCGTCCCAATCTGGAGCCGACGGCGCCGGCTGCCGCGCCTTCCGCCGCTTCACCGGCCGAGGGTGGCGGAGGAGCCTGCTGTTGCCCGGCGGATTGCGCCGAACCTTCCGGCATCTCGCCGCCCTGGCCTTTTGCTCCCATCGTCACGACCATCAGGACCGGCATGCCTTCGAGCTTCGACGATTCCTTCCAAAGCTCCGCCATACCTTTCGCCATTCCGGGCTGCATCATCGGCATCGTAGAGCCTGGTGACCAGTCCAGTTTTTGGGCCATGCGCTTTTGAAACTCTTTCACCTCGTCGTAACCCGGCACCGCAGCGGCCAGCCACATATCTGATGTCACGGTCATGGCGCCCGTCTGCCCCGACTGCTTGTCGGTTCCTTCTATCTCGACGGTCAGAATAACCTGCCGGGTATCAAGACCCGAGATGTTCTTACTTTGGCCGGTGTCCTTCACCGAGGCCTTGAAATTCATATCCGCTTTGGTTTCGCCTTCCATTTTGCGCGCCATCTGCTGTAGCGCCTGGGTCATTTGGGCGAAAGTGATCACGGAATAGGTCTTCTTTTCCAGATTGATATCCGTAATGGTTTCGCTGTCCAGATCGATAATCTGGGTACTGCTTCCGCCGACGGTCGCCATCCGGTTTCCCTTCACCAGCACAGTGGACCGGATGGGCTCCCGCGCCTTTTTGGAAAAAGCTCCGGCAACCTTCATCATGCTTGCCAGAGCACCGCCCGTAACCTTGGATGACTGATCGTAGCTGAAGTCGGCCAGAAGTGAGCCGGGACCGAGACACGCAACCAAAGCCGCAACCGCAAATATCCTCATGCAACCTCCAAAAGGATTATCGTACGCGCGTGGCCGGAAGTGTAGAGTGCAGGTTACAGGCGCGGGTACTACCCGCCCACGCGCTAGAATGAAAATTTCGACGAACGGGAGAAGCTCCAATGCGATTTCTCGCACTTTTTTGTGTAATGGCCGCCGGTTTATGCGCCGCCGAATGGAAGCAGTTATTCAATGGCAAGGATTTGACGGGTTGGAAAATGGTGGGCCCGGGGCGGTTCGTTGTCGAGAACGGAGAGCTCAAGACGGAGGGCGGCATGGGCCTCCTGTTTTATGAGCGTGAGAAGTTCGGGGACGCTACGCTCCGGGTGGTATTCCGAACTACCGAAGGACACGGGAATTCCGGTGTGTTTATCCGGCTGCCTGAGCCGCCGAAGGACCCCTGGTACGGGGTTCACAACGGCTACGAGGTTCAGATCGAATCCGGTGGAGACGAGTGGCACTGCACCGGAGCCATCTACTCCATCAGCAAAGTCACGGCCCGCCCCCAGACGTCCGGTTCCGGGTGGAACACTATGGATATCGTCCTGAAAGGACCGAAAACAACGGTTTTCGTGAACGGCCAGAAAGTCAACGAATATGTGGAAGGACAAGAAGTGCCGCCGCGGAAGGCATGGTTTGAACCGGTTCGCGGGCCTCGCCCGGAGATCGGCTACATCGGCCTTCAAAACCACGACGCCAAATCCACCGTCTTCTTCCGCGAAGTCAGCATAAAGAAGAACTAACGAGCTTGTTGAAAAACATAGAAAACCGCTTGTTCGCGCGCGCGGCTCCGTAACGCCTTTGACACCAGACACGTGCTGCCGCGGGCCGGAAGCGGCTACCATAGAAGCAGCCATGCCGGTGCCGCCCATCCCTCCGCCCTTGGAGCAATTCGGCCAGCGTCCGTTCTCGTTTTATCCTCCGCTGCTGAACGTGGACCATAACGAGTGGCGGTTTCAGCGTGCCACGTGGTCCGAGATCCTGGTAAGGAACACCGCGTCGGGCGCCGAAGTCTGGATTCCGCGGCGTTATCTTGGCGAGATTTCCAGGGTCGATGAGCCGGTCATGATCCTGGGGCTGTTGAAAGAGTTGGAGCTCCGGGCGGGGTCGGTGTGGCCGGCCGAGAAACGCGTCATTGAGATGCCGCGCGCGGTCAATGACGTCCGTCCCGTTGCGGGAGGTACGGAACCCCCGTCGCCTGCGCCGGTCGTTGGCCTTCGGTTCGAAAGCAGTTCGGAATCGAGGATCAGCAAGTTGATTGGCGGAGTGCTGCTCATCGGCATCATCGCGTGCGTGGTGGTAGTGAGTCTTTTCCGGGGAGGTCCCGCCGGCACGCGTGTCAACTACACGACGGTATTGCAGTCCGAGATCGGCCTTACGGCGCATGACGACTACCATGCGGTGATCCGAAAGCTCGGGACGCCGTCGGACGACCACTGGCGCTCGGATAAGGGCGAGTTGCAGTACCGCATCCTCAACTACCCGCAGCAGGGACTCTCCATCATTCTGATGGGCAGCGAACGCGGCAATGCCACGTATATCGGCGCCATGGATAAAGCCTGGAAAGTAGTTCACTCCGTGGAATTGCCTGACGGGCGGAATACAAGGCCCATGTTGATGGCCCTCAAGCGATTCTGAAGCACCGTCATTCTCCCTCCCGCCGCGACAGCGAGAGCGGACGCTCTCCTCCGCGCTTCGATAGAATTCATTCCTTATGAAAAAATTCGTTGGGCATCTGATCTGGGCCGGCATTGCCGTCGCCGGCGCGCTGGCGTTCGGCGCCATTGCGCTCGAGCGCGGGGAGCCGATCAACAGCATCTGGCTGGTGGTCGCGGCCGCCTGCACTTACCTGGTGGGGTTCCGGTTTTACGCCAAGTTTATTGCGGCCAAGGTGATGCTGCTCGATAACGCACGCGCCACGCCCGCCGAACGCCTTCGAAACGGCCACGACTTCGAGCCGACGAACAAGTGGATCCTGTTCGGCCATCATTTTGCCGCCATTGCGGGCCCTGGTCCGCTGGTGGGGCCCACGCTGGCGGCGCAGTTCGGATACCTGCCGGGCACGCTCTGGATCATTGTGGGTGCGGTGCTGGGGGGAGCGGTTCAGGACTTCATCATTCTGTTCGCATCCATGCGGCGCGACGGCAAATCCCTGGGCGAGATGGCCCGCGAGGAGATCGGGAAAGTGGGGGGCATCACGGCGCTGCTTACCGTGCTCCTCATCATGGTCATTCTTCTGGCTGTGATCGCACTGGTAGTGGTGAACGCGCTGAGAGGGAGTCCGTGGGGCACGTTCACCATTGCCGCCACCATGCCGATCGCGGTGTTTATGGGTTTGTACCTGCGCTATTGGCGTCCGGGAAAGGTCCTGGAAGTTTCGGTATTGGGCTTCGTTCTGGTTGTCGCCAGCATTTTCGGGGGACAGGCGGTGGCCCATTCGGAAGCCCTGGCGCCCTGGTTCACGTTTTCGGGGATGGCTCTCGCGGTCGCTGTGATCATCTATGGATTCCTGGCGAGTGCGCTGCCGGTGTGGCTGTTGCTCGCCCCGCGCGATTATCTCAGCACGTTCGTGAAGCTGGGTGTGGTGATGATGCTTGCGGTAGGAATCGTGTTCGTCCGGCCGGACCTGGAGCTACCCGCGTTCACGCAATTCGTGGACGGCACGGGGCCAATTTTCGCGGGCAAAATATTCCCGTTCTGCTTTATCACCATCGCCTGCGGCGCCATCTCGGGATTTCACTCGCTGATCTCGTCGGGCACCACCCCGAAGATGATCGCAAAGGAATGGCATGCCTGGCCGGTCGGCTACGGCTCGATGCTGCTCGAAGGGTTTGTAGCGATTATGGCCATGATTGCCGCCTGTGTGTTGCAGCCGGGAGTGTACTTCGCCGTGAATGCACCGGCGGGCATCGTGGGCGCGACTCCGGAAGTGGCGGTCCAAACCATCACCTCCTGGGGCTACCCGGTCACGGCGGATCAGATGGCATCTCTCGCCCGCGATGTGGGCGAGCAGACGCTGATGCATCGTACGGGCGGGGCGCCGTCGCTTGCTCTCGGCATGGCGCATATCTTCGCTCGCAGCGGGGGAGGACAGGCGATCCTGGGCTTCTGGTATCACTTCGCCATCATGTTTGAGGCGCTATTCATTCTCACGATTATCGATGCGGGAACGCGCGTCGGGAGGTTCATGCTGCAAGATCTTCTCGGCAGCGTATACGCGCCGCTGGGCCGGACCAGTTGGATGCCCGGCGTCATTGGCGCGAGCGCGGCCATCGTCCTCGCGTGGGGTTATTTCCTGGTCCAGGGGGTGCGGGATCCGCTGGGGGGTATCAACTCGCTGTGGCCGCTGTTCGGGATCGCCAATCAGTTGCTGGCCGCGATCGCGCTCTGCGTCGCGACAACGATTCTGTTAAAGATGCACGGCGTGAAGTACATCTGGATCACGTGTGTGCCGCTGGTCTGGCTGGTAGTGGTGACATACACGGCGGCATGGCAGAAGATCTTTTCGCCGGTGCCGAGGATCGGCTTCCTCGCGCAGGCGGCACAACTGGAAAGCGCGCTCGCCAGCGGAGAGATAGCGGCGGCCCGGATCGCCGAAACACAGGCGCGAATTTTCAACGAGCGGCTGGACGCGGCGGTTTGCGGGATTTTTCTGGTGCTGGTGACAACGATTCTTCTGGATTCGATCCGGGTCTGGGTGGGTATTCTGCGCGGGACCCGGGACGCCACCATTCACGAGGCGCCTTACGTACCGTCGACGTTGAGGGCGGAGGAGATATGAAAGCCGTCCGCGCTGTCGGCCGCTTTCTGTTGTGCCTGATGAAAGAGATCGGCGACGAAAATGCTTATCAGCGGCACTTGGCCGCGCACGGGCGGCGCCATTCTCCGGAGGAGTGGCGGCGGTTTTCAGACCACCACCTTCGCGCGAAATACCAGCGGGGCAAGTGCTGTTAACCGTTTCGAGACGTGCCTCTTGCAGGCGCACGGCCGCTCGTGGTTCTGATATTCTGATGGACGGATGTTCGCGCCGCACCATCGCAAAGTCAAGATTCTATTCGGACTTTCCGATGTCTTGCTGACGGCCCTTGCCTTTGAAGCGGCCTACCAGACGCGCGTGTGGATGCAACTGGAGAGGGTCTTCTTCCTGACCGTCCCCACGAAGGCGCTTCTGTTAGGTTTCTGCGCGCTGGTTTGGGTGTTGCTGGGCTTCTGGTTCGAGGTGTACAGCAAGCTCGATTCAGCGCACCCGCGGACGATCCTGCGGGACACGTTCCGCCAGTGTGCCATCGGCTTTGTTGCCGTTGTCGTTTTTCAGTTCATGCTGCGGCTGGATTTGAGCCGTCCGTTCCTGGGTCTGTTTGCGGTGTATAGCTGGATGCTGCTGTGCCTGTTCCGGCTGTATGCGGGGCAGCTTGTCGGGGCCATCCGTCGGGAATTCGGCGCTCCTCATTATGTGGTTCTGGTAGGGCTTGGCCCGAAGGCGCAGCATCTCGGCGAACTGCTGGAGCAATCCGCGAAATACGGCATCCGGATTCGCGGTTTTCTCAACGACACCACCGAGACGGCGCCCCGTTATGTGAGGCTGGAGCAGGAATATCCGGTCTATCCGCTGGCGGATCTCCCACAGCTTCTGCGATACCAGGTGATCGACGAAGTGATCTTCGCCGTGACGCCGCAGCGGCTGGGGGAACTCGAAGAAGTGCTGTTGATGTGCGATGAGGAAGGGGTGAACACGCGCGTTCTCCTCGACTTCTTTCCGCATGTGAACAGCGACATGCACCTGGAGCGGATCGGTCCCGCTCCCATGCTGAGCTTTTCCGCTGCTCCCAATGATGAACTGCGCCTGTTCCTGAAGCGCGCGACCGACATCGCGCTGGCGGCGGCGGCTTTGGTGCTTCTGTTCCCGGTCATGCTGGCCATTGCGGGTTTAATCAAACTCACGTCGCCGGGTCCGGTGATTTTCCGCCAGGAGCGGTGCGGGTTGAACGGACGGCGTTTTGTCTTTTACAAGTTCCGGTCCATGTGCGACCGTGCCGACGAAATGAAATTCGCGCTGCGCCACCTGAACCGCAAGACCACGGCCTTCAAAATTCCCGACGACCCGCGGCTGACGCCGCTAGGCCGTTACCTGCGCCGTTTCTCGATCGACGAATGGCCGCAATTGTGGAACGTATTGAAAGGCGACATGTCCATCGTAGGCCCCCGCCCGGCGGTTCCGGAAGAGGTGTGGGAATACAAGCGCTGGCAGCGCAGGCGCCTGCGCATGCGGCCCGGGCTCACCTGTCTGTGGGCCGTCAGCGGCCGCGACGCGCTGGACTTCGAAACCTGGATGAGACTGGATATGCAGTATATCGACAGTTGGTCGCTGTCGCTCGATTGGAAAATCATTCTTCGTACGATTCCCCGGGTGTTGACCGGGAAGGGAGCTTATTAAGCTATGCATCTCGTCCCCTCGCAGGACGATGTTGTTACGGTGTTCCGGGAGACCGGCGCGCTGCGCCAGGGCCATTTCGAATACCCGAACGGACTTCATTCCAACGAATATCTTCAAGTAGCGCTCGCCATGCGCTATTTTCAGTACGCCAAGACGCTCAGCGTGGGTCTTAGCAGGCTGCTCCGGGCGAACCCGGAGATCCGGGCGATGATTCCGGAGCTTTCGATTGTGGCGCCGGCCACCGGAGGGCTGCCCGTGGCGTACGGCGTTTCGGAGGCTTTGCGAGCGGCACAGGTATACTGGGCTGAGCGCGAAAACGAAAATGAGCCGTTGCGTTTCCGCCAGTATCTGAAACAGATGCCCGGAGAAAAAGTGCTGCTGGTGGATGACATTCTCCGGTCGGGCCGCAGACTGACGGAACTGAAGAAGCTGGTCGAATCGAATGGCGCGGAGGTCGTCGGGTTGGCGGTGGTCATCTATCAGCCGAACCCGAAGACACCCAGCTTCGATCCTCTGCCGTTTTACTATCTGGCCAAACTCGATGCGCTTTATTCGATCGACGCCTCTTCCTGCGATTTGTGCAAGCGCGGAGTTCCTCTGGAACAGGTCTGGATCTAAGCCGGAGACCGCTCACCGGTGAGTGGCGGCGCTACTCTTTAAGTCATGCGCGCAGGATCGGATGCCCAGCTTCTGGAGTAGCGTCATCATCGGACACCAGTTGCTGAACGCCGATTGGAACAGGTTCAAGCCGACAAAAGCGGTGAACAGGAACCAGCCGGGGTGAACCCAATAGCCGAGGGCCAGGCTCGCCAGGACGAAGGCGCCGGCAATCATTCGCAAGTAACGATCGATCGTCACAATCAAATCCTCCTTAATGTGTGAGAACAGCGGTTGGCGCGGCCGGCGCGGCAGGTGCCGTCTGCCTGCGGTGGACCACGTAATAAACAATGGGGACAGTCATACGCGACAGCAGCAGAGAAGCGATTTCGCCCGCCATGAGAGAGATGGCCAGCCCCTGAAAAATCGGGTCGAACAGGATGACCGTGGCGCCCACGACCACCGCGCTCGCCGTAAGCATCATCGGACGGAACCGGACGGCGCCGGCATCGATCACCG
>DASTMK010000371.1:0-8641 GCA_035714225.1 Bryobacteraceae bacterium
ACGTCATCGATGGCGACAGCCACATCCGGGCGAAACGGATTAGGTCTCTGAAAACCGTCCTGGAAATAAAGGAAGAGCGGGTTCTTCCGTAAAGGCGGTGTATCGGGACAGACGTTCGGCACCACTACCATGTAAGCGGCATCCTGTACCAGCACGCCCGTATAACGGTGGTCGGGGTGATAATCGTTTGGCCGCGGGGCCATGACAACGTCGGCGTTCCACTGGCGGATTTTCCGGATCACCTGGTGGCGGACGGCAAGAGTGGGAAGTAATTCTCCGTCATGATTGTCGAGCGTCTCGTACTCGATTCCAATCCGGCGGCCGGCTTCGCGCGCCTCTTCGCGCCGTTTTTTGGCCAGGGCCCCGCCTCCCTCGGACTGATGCCCGGCATCGCCGTTCGTAACCGACACGAACTTGACGTGATGGCCGAGCTTTGCGTATTTGGCGGCGGTTCCGCCCGCCCGGCTATCACAGTCGTCCGGGTGCGCACCAAAAGCTATGATGCGCAGCTTTCCGTCGGCTTGGGCCAGCAGCGGCACGGCGGCGGACAAAAGAAGGAGAAATCGACAAATTCTATACATAAACAGAAATCCCTATCAGAAAACATCATATACGCAGTTGCCGCCGGTTGCGCGAGGAAGGTGAGCCTATGCTTTCAGTAACTCGCGCACGAACTGCGCCGTCT
Organism: Bryobacteraceae bacterium; assembly: GCA_035714225.1. GTDB lineage: Bacteria > Acidobacteriota > Terriglobia > Bryobacterales > Bryobacteraceae > CAADGY01. Next base: position 686 of record DASTMK010000371.1, read on the forward strand.
GGCCGATCTGATCGTTGAAACGCTGATACATGCCGATGATCAGAGCATCGCCCGGTTTGATGCCATCGAGCGCGGCGGCGATACGGCTCTTAACCTGAGCCGGCGAACTTACAGTCCGGCCTGCGGCCAGCACTTTGTAAGCCAGGCATGGTCTTTTCGTTTTTCTTATGACCGACATCATTTTGGGCGGATCGGAAGCCAGATAAACCTCTCCATATGGCACCTCGCCCAGAATTTTGGCGAACTCGGACTGCGGCCGCACGATGTTATAGAGCGCGGTCATGTAATAGTCGAGATCCCAGCCTTTCTCCTCTATATACTCAATTACTTTTGGCTCGTGACACGAAATGGCTGCCATCGCGCCCGTGTCGCGAATGCGGCTCAAATAGTCCTTGGCGAGATCGAACTTGCCGGATTCCCACAACTGTTTGGTGCTGCCGCCATGTTGCGCGATGCCAATCGGATTCAGCTTCATCGCGCGTTTCAGCATCTCCGACTGCTGGTTGAACGTGGGACGGGAGAGCAGCAGCAGTTGCAGTGTGCCGCCCTGTTGTTTGTATTCGAGCCAGTCCTTCTCCAGACGCTCGCTCCAGCTTGCCTGCCACGTGGTCAGACCGGCTTTCTCCAACTGTTTGAGGAAGGAGATGACGCGCGGCGTGTTGTGATACTCCACCATGTGCGCATTGAACAGGTAGTTGAAATGGGAGTGGCCGTAAATCGGGTTTGCGCCGGCAATCAACCGCGTGATTCGATGGCGGCCGAACAGGACCGACGGCAGTACCGGCCCTCCTTGTGCGTCCGGCACGCGGTCGGCTGGGGCATCGGTCCCCGCCGCGGCATCGGCGGCTGCCAATAACGCGGCCAGAGTTCCTGCTCCTTTGATCAGATCGCGGCGATCCATGCTAGGGTCATCGATCGGCTCAAGTATTGGCATACTGCTCCTTGTGAAGGAAATGATAGCTCACTCCGCCGGTGCGAATGCCTGTTGTTTTGTCACCGCCGCAGGGTAGAGCCTGATATCGGAGAACAACTGTGCACGTTCTGGAACGATTTAAGCTGGACGGCAAAACCGCGCTCGTCACGGGTTGCCGTCGTGGAATAGGAAAAGCCATCGCGGTGGCGCTGGCGGAAGCAGGCGCTGACATCGCCGGTGTCAGCGCATCGCTTGAAACGGCGGGAAGTGCCGTGGAGCGCGAAGTAGAAAAAGCAGGACGGCGGTTTCGCGGCTATGCCTGCGACTTCGCAAATCGGGACGCTGTTTACAAGTTCATCGAGCGCGTTAAAAGCGAGGTTCCCCCAATCGATATTCTCGTGAATAACGCCGGCACCATCCTGCGCTCACCGGCGGCCGAACATCCTGACGAGGATTGGGACCGGGTGATCGAAATCAATCTCAACGCGCAATTCATTCTGAGCCGGGAATTCGGAGGGGACATGGTGGCGCGCGGCTCGGGGAAGATCATTTTTATCGCATCGGTATTGAGCTTTCAGGGCGGTATTTACGTGCCGGGTTACGCGGCCAGTAAAGGCGCCATCGCATCGCTGATGAAAGCGCTGGCGAACGAATGGGCGGGGCGCGGCGTCCAGGTCAATGGCATTGCGCCGGGCTACATACGAACGGATAACAACGAAGCGCTTCGTACCGATGCGGCCCGTAACGCGGCCATTCTGGCGCGAATTCCAGCGGGGCGTTGGGGGGAAGCGGAGGATTTGCAGGGCGCCGCGGTTTACCTTGCGTCGTCCGCTTCCAACTATGCGAATGGAACCATCCTGCTTGTTGACGGCGGCTGGATGGGACGTTAAACGGCGGCTCCCGGCTTACCGGCTCCCGGCAACGGACTGAATCGCTTCGAGCTCTTTCCCCGCTTCGGCCCAGCGGCCCTGGGCGGCGAAGTCGCGGTAGCGTCGCAGATGGTCGCGAATGGTTTCGATGCGTTTATCCGTTGGGGGCGGCGCGGTTGCCGGTTGTGCCGCCGGTGCGGAGGCAGAGGGCGCCATCGCGGACGGCGGTGGGATCTCACTGGAAACCGGAATCGTCCCCACTTCTCCGGCCTCCGTTCCCGTGAGCGCGGCGACCGCCTGCTCGTAATTGTCCGCATAGATGAGACGGTTGCCCATAGCCATCACGATTTTCCGGAGCTGCGGCATGCGCGCTTCGGACGCCTGGATGTAGATCGGCTCCACATACAGGAAACTATCCTCCAACGGCAACACCAGTATGTGCCCGCGCAACACCTGCGAGCCCTGCTGACTCCACAGCGCCAGGTCCTTGGCAATGAACTGGTCCTGGTTGATTCGTGCCTCGATCTGCATCGGGCCGAAAATCAGCTCCTGTTTGGATAGCTGCAGGAACACGAGTTCCCCCAGGTTTTCACCGTCGCACCGCGCCATCATCAGGCCAATCAGGTTGTCCTTGTTGCGGGGCGTGAACGGGATGACGAGCAGAAACTCGGGCACGTTGGAGCCCGGCATGGTCGCCACCACATATGTCGGGTTCACGGCTTCGGCGCGCCCGCCTTGACCGGATATGTTCTTGCCGAGATCCCACAAGTCTTCCTTGTTATAAAAGGACTCCGGATCCCGCATGTGGAAGGTGCGGTAAATCTCCGCCTGCGCGCGGAAGATCACTTCCGGATACCGCGCATGTCGGCGCATGTCGGCGGGCATCTCCGCGGCTGGCTTGAAGAGGGCGGGGAACAGCTTCGCGTACGACTGAATAATGGGGTCGGCGGAATCGAAGATGAAGAGATCGATGCTTCCGTCGTAGGCATCTATCGTCGCCTTCACGGAATTCCGCATGTAGTTGAATTCGCCCACACCCTGCATTTGTATGCTGCGCGAATAGGGATGCGCTCTCGACGTGGTGAACCCGTCAATCATCCAAACCAGGCGCCCCTCGTCGGTGAGCACAAGGTACGGATCGGGATCCCAGTTGATGAACCCCGCCAGTGACCGTAAGCGCCCGCTGATATTCCGGCGGATCATCATCCGGCTTTCCGGCGTCAGATATTGCGTCAGCACGATGTTCCAATCGCCGAACGTCACGGCGGCGGCGATGCGCATGGGCCAGGACGAAACCGGAAAACCGCCCTTTCCTTCGTAGCGCGAGTGCACGTTCTCCGAGCCGGAAGGATAGTTGAACTCGGGTTGGGCCGTTCGCACAAATACCGGTTCATGCACAACCTCACCGTAATAGATCTCCGGCCGGGTCAGGCGCAATGAGTCCGTTTCCACCACGGGAGGAGCGTCGCGGACGAACAGGACCGGAAGTCCTTCGGGGGTGATGCGGTTCGCCTCGGCCATCACCAGGCCGTAGCCGTGTGTATAGATAAAGCGCTGGTTCACCCAACTCGCCTGTGCTCCCGCCAACTGCCTGATGTCAAACTCACGCGGCGACAGTAGAACCTGGTTGATTTTGCCCGATATCTGATAGCGGTCCACGTCGGAGTCCGCGAAGGCGTAGTAGGGGCGCAGTGCCTGTATCTGCGTGACCGTATCGTGGAAGGCCCGCCAGTCCCAGAGGCGGACGTTTTCCAGCAATGCCTGGTGCTTCGTCCGGTCCACCTTCGTGTCCAGCTTTGCGGGAAAATCGATCTCCTTCGCGTTGCGGTCGAGGCGGAACGCCGAACGGGTAGCTTGAATGTGCCGTTCGATGTAGGGCCGCTGAATCGAAATTTCATTGGGCCGGACATAGACGGCATTCGCGATAACCGGCACCAGTGCACGGACCGGGAGAACCAGCAGCATCGCCGCCGCGAGTTTGGGACGGCGCATCCACACAAGAGCCGCCGCGGCGACAGCGCCAAGAATGGTCAGCCATTGAAGCGGAAGACTGACGTACTCGTTCACCCAGTCGACACCCACCATGAAGGCATGCTCGTTGAGCAGCATCGTGTAGCGATCCAGGTAGAATTTCACCGCCAGTCCGATAAGAAACACCACCGCCAGTCCCCGCAGAAAACGGGATTCAATGGCTCCGCTCAGTCCAAGATCCTGGAGCTCGATAACGCCCTTGTCCTGCCAGCGTGGCATCTGTTCGCGCAACTGCCATCCGCGAGCCGTAAGCCAGTACACGAGGGCGGCGACCACCGACAGTCCCAGCACAAATCGCAACAGGAGGGAGTAAAACGGGACCTGGAAAAAATAGAAAACAAGCGAATGTCCGAAAACGGGGTCGTGCCAGGCGTTTTCCTGGACGTCCAACCGCGAGCCTCCGAAGAAACGCACCACTGTCCAGGTATCGGTCACCACGGCGGCGAAGAAGAAGCCCAGCACGAGCGCCCCCAGGATGGAGAGCTTCGCATAAAGGGGGTAGTATCGCAGGCTTGTTCCGGCGAACCTCAGGGCCATGCTATGTGCGGTCCAAAGCACGATGGCGGCGATGAGTGTAGCCAGCACGAGCGGTGCGATGCTGTAGCCCAGCATGGTGAACCAGGTGGAAGTCTGGCCCAGTTCGTGCCACCACCGGTATTCAATCAGATAAGAAAGAATGGACCGGCCGAGTACGAAAGTCAGAACTACGAGCGCGAGCAGAACGATTAGAGCCGTGTTGCGGCCGCGCGGAGTGCCTTCAATCGAGTGGTAGTTGGCCAAGCCCCATTCTATGCAATATCGCGGCGCCAGGCGCAATTTCCGTTCACCACCGTCATTACCGCGCCGCCGCGGAACGTGTGGCCGTCAAACGGAGTATTGCGGCTTTTTGAACAGGACTGATTGGCGTCGAATGTCCAGGTGAGCTCCGGATCGATGATCGTTACATCGGCGAACGAGCCGGGCGCAAGCGTCCCCCTGCCTTTCAGACCGACGATGGAAGCGGGCTTCACTGTGAACATTTCGATCATCTTCGAGATGCCGATCTTTCCGGTGTGGACCAGGTGCTCCAGCACCACGCCAATCGCTGTTTCGAGGCCTGTGATGCCGAACGGGCACTTCTCGAATTCCTGCATCTTTTCGCTTCCTGCATGAGGGGCGTGGTCGGTCGCGATCACGTCCACAGTGCCTGACACGATTCCCTCTACCACCGCCGACACATCGCAGGCCGATCGCAACGGCGGCTTCATTTTATAGTTGCTGTCGTAGGGAATCATGTCCGAATCGCTTAACGCGATGTGATGGGGCGTTGCCTCGCAGGTGACTTTCAATCCCCGCGATTTGGCGGCGGCGACCATGCGCACGGAGTTCCGGGCTGAAATGTGGGCGACGTGAAAGCGGGCTCCGGTCAGCTCCGCCAGCAGAATATCGCGCGCGACAATGACTTCCTCCGAACACGCGGGAATCCCGCCCAGGCCGAGGCGCACGGATTGAAAGCCCTCGTGCATATCGCCGCCGGCGCTCAGGTTCAGATCTTCGCAATGATCGATGACGGGCAGCGAAAACTCGCGCGCGAACTCCATGGCGCGCCGCATCACGCGGGCATTCATCACCGGACGCCCATCGTCGGAAATGGCGACGATACCGGCCTCTTTCATTGAGCCGATGGCGGCCAGTTCTTTGCCCGCGCTGCCTTTGGTAATAGCTCCGATGGGGAACACGTTCACGACGGCATACCGGCGCGCGCGCTCCACAATGTACCGCGTGACGGTTGCATCGTCGTTGATCGGGGCGGTGTTGGGCATCGCACAGACAGACGTGAAGCCACCGGCGGCGGCGGCGCGAGAACCTGTCTCGATCGTCTCGGCATGCTCGAAACCGGGTTCACGCAGGTGAACGTGCATGTCGATGAAACCAGGCGCCACGATCAACCCCGCCGCGTCGATGACTTCGGCTCCCGCCGCATCGGTATTTTCATCGATCCCCACGATCTTGTCCCCTTCGATCAGCACGTCGGCGACTCTGTCGAGCGAAGAAGCGGGATCCATCACGCGGCCGTTCTTTATCAAAAGCCTTGCCATAATCAGTTCCCCAGCACCCGCTCGAGCACCGCCATTCGCACGACAACCCCGTTCTCCACCTGGTTGAGAATGACACTCCGCTGTGAATCGGCGACTTCCGAAGCGATCTCGCGGCCGCGGTTCATCGGCCCGGGGTGCATGACGATTACGTCCGGCTTTGCCACGTTCAGATGCTCCAGCGTCAAGCCGTAGAATTGAAAGTACTCGCTGGCGGGAAAAGCGGCTTCGTGCTGCCGTTCAAGTTGTACGCGAAGCATCATGACGACATCGGTGTCGCGAATCGCTTCGCGAATATCGTGCGTGAGCGTAACACCCGGTGCGACACTCGCGAATTCCGGGGGCAGCAGCGAAGCCGGACCGCAAAGAACGATGTCGGCGCCGAATTTCGATAACAGATAAATGTTAGAGCGTGCGACGCGGCTATGGGCGATGTCGCCGATGATCGCGATGCGCATCTTTTCAAGCGAACCGCGGCAGTCGAGTATCGTGCGGGCGTCCAGCAGCGCTTGCGTGGGGTGCTCATGCGTTCCGTCGCCGGCGTTGACGATCGGCATGTGCAAATGCCTGGCGAGAAAGTGCGGAGCACCGGAGGCCGCGTGCCGCATGACGATGGCATCCGGCCGCATCGCCGCCAGCGTGTTCAGCGTGTCCACCAGGCTTTCGCCCTTTGAAACGCTGGACCCGGCGGCGGTGATGGATACGGCATCCGCACCCAGTCTTTTGGCGGCGATTTCGAAACTGGTGCGGGTACGGGTAGAGGCTTCATAGAAGAGATTGACCACCATCCGCCCGCTCAGGATATCCAATCGTTTGCGAGCCTGACTTCCCAGGCGCTGAAACTCCTTCGCCCGGGCCAGGATCGCTTCGATCTCGCCGCGCTCCAGGTCTTCAATCCCCAACAATCCGGCGCTCATGCGTCCTCCCGGTCAGGAGATTCTTTCAACGAGCAGAACCTTTTCGCTATCGTCGATCTCCTTGAACTTCACTTCGATAATTTCGTCCGATGTGGTCTGAACTTTGCGGCCCACGTAACCGGCCTCAATGGGCAGTTCGCGGTGGCCCCGGTCGATCAGCGTCAGAAGTTGAACCCGTGAGGGCCTGCCGTGATCAAACAGCGCGTCGAGAGCGGCGCGAACGGTGCGTCCCGTGAACAGCACATCGTCGGTCAAAATGACGTCCTTGCCGGTCACCGGGAAGGCGATATCCGTGCCGTTCACGACCGGAGCGGCCCCGATCGTCGACAGGTCGTCGCGATACAAACTGATATCGAGGATGCCAACCGGGATGTCCCGGTTTTCGAGAGACTGGATTTTTTTTGCCAGCCGGTATGCAAGCGGGACTCCCCGGCGTTGAATTCCGATGAACGCCAGTTTGTCCAGATCTTGCGTTTTCTCCAGGATTTCGTGTGCCAGCCGAACCAGCGTCCGATCGATCTCGGAAGCGCTCATGAGTTGAGTCTTCTCGCGAGTGGGCGTCATAACTCGGGCAGTGCCAAACGCTTCAGGTTAGCACAGCGTTTGAGTGCCGGGAACCGGGGCACCCACGCCCCCCTTGTCTCAAGGATGGCCGAACTCGTGGGCCCGGGGAATCAGCTCGAAATAGATCGCATCCGCTATCGGCGTATGCCAGTAGCCGGCGAGCTGTGCATATGCCACAACGCCGAGAAAAACGGCGCACACGGCAGCCGCCATCGCCCACGCGGGCAGGACGCGTTTGCGGGGCAGGCTCATATGGAGAGCGTCCTCGGCCGGACACACCGCTACGCACTCCAGGCAGCCGGTGCATTCTACCGATTGGACCGTAATGAGCCGGTCTACCGGCAACAGCGAAGGGCAGGCCTTGGCGCATTTAGCGCAGTCGATACAGGTTTCCGGATTGCGGCGGATGCGCGCGGGACTGAAAAATGCCGCCAGACCCATCAACGCTCCGTACGGGCAGAGATAACGGCACCAGAAGTTCTGTACGAATACCGAGAGAATCACCAGAACCGCCAACGTGATGGCTGAAGTCATTCCAACGAAACGGAAAAAATTGAGCATCTTCACGTCGGAGATGAGGCCGTATG
>DASTMK010000372.1:0-23527 GCA_035714225.1 Bryobacteraceae bacterium
TGCCTTCGCGGTGCTCGACCGTGAAAAGGTCGATCTGATCATCGTCGATTTCGTACTTCCGCAGATCAGCGGCCCCGACCTCTGCCGCCGGCTGAAGAGCAATCGCAAGACGCAGTTCATTCCCATCGTTATTCTGACCAGCGTGCAGGGCGTTGAAAACGAAATCAACGGGATGGTGTCGGGCGCCGATGAATTCCTGACACAACCGCTTCACGGCGATGTCGTCCGGGCACGGATCAGGGCGATGCTGCGCAACAAGGCAGCCGTCGATTCGCTCGAAGAAGCCGAAAGCATTCTGTTTGCGCTTGCCCAGGCCATCGAGCATCGCGACTCCTACACCGCCGGACATTGCCAGCGGCTGGCCGCATACAGCTCGGCAATCGGCATAGCGATGGGACTCCCCCGCACTTCCATCATTGCGCTGCATCGGGGTGGCTATCTCCACGACATTGGAAAAATCGGGATACCCGATTCCATTCTCTACAAGCAAGGTCCCCTGACAGTCGAAGAATGGGAGATCATGCGCACGCACACGATTCGCGGAGAGCAGATCTGCCTGGCGATGAAGACCCTGGCACCGGTATTGCCGATCATCCGGCATCATCATGAAAGGTACGACGGGTCGGGATATCCGGACGGGCTGCGGGGCACGGAAATACCGCTGCTGGCCCGAATTCTCCAGGTGAGTGACATCTACGACGCGCTCACAACTGCACGACCCTACAAACCCGCGTTTTCTTCCGCACGCGCCATGGCGATCCTCGAAGAGGAATGCCAGGCCGGCTGGCGCGATCCGGATATCGTGCAGGTGTTTTCCGAAGTTCTGAAGAACGCCCCGGTGGGGCCGGAGCCGGTGGCCTGGGATGAAGGCTGGATCGTACAGCAGTCCTTGCAAAACCTGCATCGGGAGCTTTCCCGGTAAGCATTTAACTGCTCCGCCTGTGCCGGGCGGGAGCGGCTCACGTTATTTCCGCACTACACTGGACACAGGACTTCCTCCATGAATAGAAGGCAACTACTTGTGGCTGCCGGTGCGCCGGCCGCCTTTGCCGCCATGCCTCAAAAGGAACCGGGCGGGCGGGGACTGCAAAAGAAGTTGACGGGATTCGCCATCCGCCCGGACTATCTGACAGAGGCGGAGCACATCCCCGAGTTTTGGGTCAGCACCTTTGACGACGTGCAGCGCTTCCTCACGAGAAGCGTGCGCAAGGGTACGGTTCGTACGATCGGCACCACCGCCGGGGGACGCCCTATACGCGCGGTGTTTTACGGAAAGCCACGCTCGGGAGCAGGAACCTCCACCTTTTCCGGCGCGCTCGGCTATGGGGACGTTCGCGCCTGGGTGGGGCCCGATTACGAGAAGAAGGTGTATTGGGGCATGGCGGCGGTTCATGGCGGGGAATTTGAAGGCATCGTCGGAATGGTGAACCTGCTGGCGGTGCTCGAAACCGGAGCCGACCTTCGTGGGAAGCGATGGCCGGAATTATCCGCCGCGGCAGCCGCCCTGGACCGGATCATTCTCCTGCCGATTGTGAACGGCGACGGCCGCTCGCGCGTTCCGCTGCGCATGGGCTCACATCGAGGCAGCGATTACACGGTGGCCGAGTACTTCAATACCGGTGGCCGTCCCGATGGCTCCCTCATCGGATGGCCACAGTGTAAGGAATACATCCCACTCGATTTCTCGAAAACGCAGTTTCCGGGGGGCTATCCCAACGACGCCGGCGTGAACATTCAGCATGACGATTTCTTCGGGAATCCGCAGCCGGAGACACGCGCTCTGTTCACTCTCGCGGCGTCCGAACGGCCGGATCTGACCATGAACATGCATACCGGCGCGACCTTCGTCCATCCCTTGCGTTCCTTCATCGAGCCGGCTCTTCATTCATCCTTCGAGGGTGTATACCGCGGCATCATGACCGCGCTGACCAAGGCGGGCCTTCAGGGTACCGATGACCCCGCAAAGGAAGCCGACCCCAACCGCGAGCGTCTTTCGGTGTTCAATCTCGATTCGGCAATCAATATGCATTGCGGCGCTCTTACGGTGCTGGTGGAGTCTCCCTCGCACACGTTCTCCACCGCGAAGAGGCAAGGGCAGCCCTTTCTCCACACGCCGGACCATCTTCTGGACGCGCAGTTGATTTGCCATCAACAGGCGATGCAATTTCTGGTTGAAACCGGCGGCCGCTGGCGCTGGACTCCGAATCCCCGATCCAGGTGGAGCGCGCCGTCCGCCGGCTAAACGTGGTGATTTCTGCCGCGCCGCCGCCGCAGCGCGATCAACCCGATCACGACGCCGGTAGTGGCCAGCAGAACCACGCTCGCCGGTTCAGGTGTAGCGGTAATCGTAAATCCCGAATTCCATTGCGGCGCCGGTTTGCCGGTGTTGAAGTCGACAGCGGTCATCTTGCCCCGGTACGTTCCCGGAAACAGCTTCAGCGCCTGGGCGGCATCGCGCGTATTAAACCACGGCTGTCCGGGAATTGCGGCATCGCGAAGCGCTAGCGCCGGCAACACCGTGCCGTTCGATGTAACCGGATCGTTGAAAAGGAAGCGGTCGAGGAAATATTCCCCGCCGCTGAAAGATCCGGCGGTTATTCGCGTGACCGAGCCGGGAAAAAGCCCGAGTTTCGGTCCGGGTGGAGGTCCAAAGAGATGCAGCAATAGCGGAGGAGTAAACCGGAATTGGATGTGAGAGATTCCACCGCTGGTTCGAAAGGCGAAATCGTAAATGAAATCGATGGGATCCGCACTGGCTATACCACAAAATACGATTCCGGCTGCCAGGAAACGAGCAATCCTTTTCACGATTTTACCCCTTGCGCAAAGTTTACATATCTCCGGAATTTTTGCCAATAGGATTGGTACCAGGAGGACCAGTCCCGCCCCGGCTGTGATAAGATCCGCCGATAACGCGCCGCCACCTGCTGATAACCGGAACCGCGGGCCTGCTTCCCGCCGCTTCCGCCGCTGCTCCCGTCGTTAACGCCGCCGAACACGCCTGGGTGATCGACGATCCGCGATTTCCAATGCGGCCGGAAGTGGCAACCTGCCCCAAGAATTTCGCCCGGCATGGTTATTCGGCGGAATTTTTGCTCGATCAGATGCGGCTTTACCGCCACGACCATGTCGTTATCTCGCATGTTTGCTACTACGGGCGGGACAACTCCTACGCCGTACATTGCGTGAAGACGTATCCCGGCAAGTTTTCCGGCTACGGCCTGCTGGTTGGCTACCGGCTGTATTCGCCCGGCGATAAAGAGAACCCGTCGCGGCTGCGGCGGCTCATCAAAGACGATGGTCTTATCGGTTTGCGCCTGAGCCCCATTTACGACCGCGACGTCGTCTGGTTGAACGACCCGGTGTGCTATCCGCTATGGAAAAACGCCGAAGAACTTGGGGCCGTGTTTCACATTTTTCTGGCGCCGCACCAGGTGAAGCAGGTCGCCGATATGGCGGAGCGCTTTCCCGGGGTGACGGTGGTCATCGACCACATTGCAATGATCGATATCGCCGCTTCCGACAGCGACGGATTCGGGCCGCTGCTGGAATTAGCGAAATTCCCCAATGTGTATATCCGCACTTCCCTGCATAACCCGTCCAAAACAAAGGTGATGCCGTATCGGGATGTCTGGCCTTTTCTGAAGCGGCTGTACCACCGCTACGGAGCGAAGCGCCTGGTCTACGCGAATTTCTTCGAGTACGTGATCATGAAAGACCTGATCCCTTTCTTTACGGCCGAAGACAAAGAATGGATTCTAGGCCGCACCGCCATGAAGATCTACCGTATCCGGTTGTAGGCTTCACAGACCGGGTGGCGATTGACTGCCCGGCCCGACACGGCGACAATGAGGGCGGGAAGGTTGTGGGGACAGCCGGTGTGAGTTGCTGTTCCGGGCAACCGGGGTTCCCCGTTCCGACGGGCAATGCAGGAGCCTTTTTCCCCCGGGATGAAGATGGACTACGGTTTTAAGAATATTGCTTTGCGGGTTGCCCCGAAGCGTTTTGAAAGTTGGGAGGACTTCGTCAGGGAAACGCCGGAGTACTCCATCGGCTTAGAGGTAGCGGATGACACGCCGGGGCACCGCGGCCACCACGTACATTTCGACCATCACTCCGGAGTGATCCGGGAGGCGACCATGAGTGCCGCGCTACAGGCGTACATCGCCGTGCGCCAGGGACGTCTGATGGACCGCTGGCTGCGGAAACGGAAACCGGTTCCCGTTTACGTTTGGAACGCCGATCAGGATGTCTGCCTGGCGGCATTTGTTCTGGAGAACCACGAACTGCTGGAACGCAGCGAAGGTTCGCCGTTACTGCGGTGGATTGTGCAGTACAACAACAAGATCGACGTTTGTGGAGGTATCTACCCGGTCAACCTCCACGAACTGGAAGAGAACCATTTCACGTGGGTGTTTGAGCCATACCGCCAGCAGCGAATGCGAGGCAAGGGCGGCCAGAACGACGAGGCGCTGGTGACCGATACGATCGCGCAGGTCTGCGAGCGTTTACGGCGTCTTCTGGACGGAACGGCGGAGACGGCGCCGATCACGGCAAAACCGGAGATCCTTTACAACTCTCCATACAATTTCGTCATCGCCGATGAGAAGGGCGATCCGCACTCCCGGCTGGTGCTGGCCGCGCAAGGTTACACGAACCTGATCAGCCGGGTTTGCACGCGTCCGTCCGGCCGCTTCACGTACAGCCTGATCCGCGGCTCGTCCTACGACGAGGACACGTTCCAGATCGGGAAACTCATCGATGCCTTTCAAGCCGCCGAGGACCATCCGGACGTGAAGATCTGGGGCGGGTCGAATCTCGCTGCCGGCTCCGACAGCGAAATCGGTAGTTCGCTGCCGTGGACCGCCCTGCGGGATATCGCGGAGCCGATTGTTCGCGATGCGTTCCTGACGAACATGAGTCAATCGCTGCCGGCGAACGAAGGTACGCGCTCGGGGGTCCTGCTGGTCTCCCCGCCGGGCTGCTATTCCGGAATTCAGCAGCACCTTTCAGACTGCGGCCTGGAGGTCTTCGCGGTCGCGGACTGCGCGGAAGCGCGCAAAGTTCTGTCGATGCATTATCAGATCGCCGCCGTATTTACCCCTGTGCTGCTGCCCGACGGCAATTTCCGCGACCTGGTGGAGATGGCGGCGCAACGCACGAATCCGGTACCGGTGATCGCATGCCTGCCGGAGCTCGACGGTGGCTGGGTTGATCTGCTCGAATCGGGGGCTTTTCAAGTGGTCAGCGAGCAGTGCGAGCTTCAGGAAATCCAAAAGGTGGTGAATTCCATCGTGGGTTGCCGGCAGTACGCGATCGAAACCGCCGTCTGACGGTGTTATTCCTTAAAGCTCTGGCGCATCCGTTTCTCGATGCGGTGCGCGGTGGCCATCACGAGCGAGGGAATCCGTTTTTCCAGGGCGGGAGTCAGCCGCGCGGTTGGCAACGAGACACTGATGGCGGCTTCAACGGCGCCGTTCTTTTCCGCAATGGGGGCCGCAAAACAGCAGCCGCCTTTTACCGTCTCCTCGAACTCGCGGGAGAAGCCGCGCTCGCGCACACCGGCCAGTTCCTGCCGGATGGCCGCCGGGTCGGTGATGGTGTTCTCCGTAGTGGCGTAGATGCCATAAACCTGGAACAGTTGCTGGAGCCGCTCCGGCGGTTGAAACGCCGCGATCGCCTTTCCCAGCGAAGAAGCATAGGGCGGCAGAATGCGGTTCGGGTAGTTGGACATGCGGATATGCTGCGGGCTTTCGCGAGTCTCCACGACGCGGATGTGGTCCACCATCAGCACCGCCAGGGTCACGGTCTCCGCCAGTTCCATCCCGAGCGCTTCCATTTCAGGCCGGGCCGCCGCAACCAGCCGTAGCTGCCAGTCCTGTGTCAACGCAGGCACCCATACACGATTCAACTCGTATATACTGTCCTCCCGCTGGCGGACGTAACCAGTGGCAACCAGTGTTTGAAGCAACCGGAATGCCGACGGCTTTCCAAGGCTCACCGCGTGGGCAAGCTCCGCAAGCCCGAGCGGATGCGAGCACTGTGCCAGACGTTCCAACATCTCCAGCCCCTTGGCGAGCGCGCGGGATTTGAGCCGTTCCTCCTCGCCGGAAGCAGCTCCGGCTCTTCTTTTGGATTCGGCTATTGCCATGTGTTTACCGATTATACGTGAATCTTACCCAGCAAATGCAGCTTTCGGAAGAATATCGAAACCCGATTTCACTTGTGGTTCATTCCGTCTCAATATTGAGTGTCACGACCTCTAGCGGCCCGCCGGGCCCTGGCTCGACACGCACATGCGCCAGTGAGTTTTTGTCTGTGTCATAGACGTACACGCCGTGAGCAGTGCCGAAATACAGCGTGGAACCATCCCGTGTGATGGTAGCGACATAGTCATTGATCGGGTATTTCCGCGCCAAACCGGATTGCGTGCCGAACCGGAGCACCCCGCCGCCGTATGCCGCGCCTTCAGGCTGCCGCATAAGCCCGATCCAGATCGAACCGGAATCGAGCAACAGCGCGGAGCCGGACCATGGCGCGATTTCGGGAAGATATCGCATCTCGTAGCGGCGGCTGTCAGGATCGAAGCTGCCTACAGCCCCGACTCCGGATAGTCCCTCTCCGTCGTAGAAATAGTTGGCAAACCAAAGCTTCGCTCCGTCGAATGCATAGGGCCCAATCGAGTTCCTCAGACCGTCCGAAGAGGGGCCGGGTGTGAATGCAACCTCACCGGTGCTGCGACGCAGTCTGTTACAGAGCGCGGCCGTGGGAACCGGAACGGGGTAGAATTGCGCCGCACCTCGCGAGTTCACGACATATACTCCCGATTTCTGATAGCCACAACACGGTAGTTCCCCGGGCGCCACATAGAGCCATAGGCCGCGCTTTGTTTTCAGGATTCGTTCCACGCCCGGGAGACTGCCGTTCGGTAGACGGACGGCATTGAGCACGGGCGCCGGAATGCCGGCGATTTCCGTCGCTTGTTCCGTTTCTTGTAAGACCACTGCGGGTTCCTCGCGGGCGTGCCACTGCCCGTCGCTCATCCGATGGACCAGCGCGATACTTCCAGGCAAAGTTTCCGTGCTCATCTCACTCGAAGCCGAGTAGGAACCGAAAAACGCGATATGGTCCGGCCGGGGTTGCACAGTCTTTACGGAAAAGCGGTGAAAGCGGTAGCGTTCGGGAGCGCGCCGCGTTGCGAGATGATACAGGTATTTTTGAGTGCCCCCGTAGAGTCCGTAGTCGCCGATCCAATCGACGTACACGAATTCGCCGGTTGCGTTGCGCAGTTGAGGGCCGCAGCACTGTGGCGCCGGGCGGATGTCCAGCACCATATACACCTGATTCGTTTTTCCGTAGACCACGAAAACGCCGGCCCATGGATCGAACGGCTGCTGCCGCGCCTCGTCAAAGCCTGTGACAACCATCACGGCGTAGGTGCCGTCGATGGAGCGCTTGTCGTGCACCGAAAATTTGGAGAGCGCTGGATTTTTCTTCTTTAGCCAGGCCGTAATGCTGGTGAGGTTTTCCCGCTGGAGTGTTTCCCATCTTTGCCACCGCGTTTCGGGCGCGGCGCAAAGGGCGGTGGCGCCGACGATCAACAGCAGCACGTTCCGGTAGAACATGTCTACCGGATCATACAACTTCTCCCGGACGCCTCGCCGTTATCCAAACCGGAAGCCCGGTTTCAGTTCGCACCGGTACACCTGAGTGCCGTCCGGCTGAAGTTCGAGCCGGCAAGCGGCCCATGACAGGCGAAGTTCCGGTCCCAGAGGGAACGCGATCTCCGCTCCGTCCACTTCGGCTTCAATGCTGGGTCCTTTGGCCTGGGCAGGTAGCGTAAAGTTGAGCGACCGGCCGAACATCACGGGGTACGTGTGGCGGATCAAGTCGGTTTGTATCGTTTGCTCGACCTCGGCTTCGAGTACATAGGTGACGCGATCCGACCAGTTGCGAACCACGACGCTGATGGCGCGGCCGCCGCGCGAAAAGCCGTCCGATTCGATTGACGTGAACGGACACGGACCGGCAATGCACGACACTCTCGCGTTGCGGAAGTATTTGTTGTCCTCGCCGGTATTGATCGACAGGGACCCCAGCATCGCTTTCCATTTTCCGTCGGGTGAGCAGGGCGGCTGGCCCTCGCACGGAACGTTGCCCCGATTCAGAATGTCGAAAGTACGGACGACGCTTCCGACATTCACGGTGTTGGTGGCCTTGGTTGCATACCGGACGCGAATATTCGCGATGGCCACTTGCTTCTGCGCGGGCGGCGGCACAGGGGCCGGTGCTTTTGGAGTGAGGCGAAGCAACTGAATTTCGTCACCGGCGGCTGTGCCGGTTGTGAATGGACGATAGTCGGGATGCTCTACCCGCAGGGAGATCTGTTCCCCTGCGGGAACCGGCGGTTCCAGGCGCAAACGAAAAAGCCCCTTACCATCCGAGACGGCTTTGGCGTTCCTGCCACCGGCTCCGGCAATGACGATCGCGTTTGGAATGGGCCGTTGCTTGTGCGGGTCGGGATCCCGTGCGAGAACGGCGCCGGTGACGGTGGAGATTTCCGGTGTTGGAATCGATCTCCAAAGGAGCAGGGCTGCGGCCGCCACAATTAGCGCCACAACAATAGCGATCACAGTAGTCCTGCGTGACATAGCCGGGGGCATCCCATAAATATAGTACGATGCGTATAAGGATGCCAGATTATCGGGGGGCGTTTCTCACATTGTGAGTTTCGGAACAGAACATGCAAATGTTGTCTCATCGCGCCGTGAAGCACTAAGGCGCATCGCGATCCTGACAGGCGCATCGGCAACCGCGAACAGGCTGTTCTCTCTTGCCGAGACCACGGAGCCGCAAACGGGCGAGCCGGATCTTATCGCGGGACAGGCTGCTTTGTCCCCGGAGGACCAGGCCTTCCTCGACGAGCTCGAACACGCCGCTTTTCTGTATTTCTGGGAGCAGGCCGACCCTAACACCGGACTGGTAAAAGACCGCTGCAATGTGCGGAGCGGCAACGACACGGGTACGGTCGCAAGCATTGCCGCAACCGGGTTCGGCCTCACGGCTCTCTGCATCGGACATTCACGTGGTTTCGTCCCGCTGGCCGACGTGCGCGGCCGGGTGATTGCAGCACTCCGGTTCTTGTATGAGAAGATGCCCGCACATCGCGGCTTTTTCTATCATTGGGCCGACGTACACAGCGGGGAACGGACGTGGAATTCGGAGATCTCGTCTATCGACACCGCCATTCTGTTGTGCGGTGTGCTCACCTGCCGCCAGCATTTCCGGTATCGCGAAATCAGCCGGCTTGCGACGCTGATCTTCAATCGCGTGAACTGGACGTGGCTTTCGGCGGATACCAGCCTGCTGCCGCACGGCTGGACTCCGGAACTCGGCTTCCTCCAATATCGCTGGGACTACTACAGCGAACTCATGATGATGTATCTTCTCGGCCTGGGCTCTACGACGCATCCTTTGCCGGTTCAAACCTGGCACGCCTGGAAGCGGCTGACGTTCGAATACGACGGCCTCCGCTATATCGGCTCCTACGCGCCGCTGTTCGTGCATCAGTACTCGCAAGCCTGGTTCGATTTTCGAGGCACGCGGGATCGATACGCCAATTATTTCCAGAATTCGACCATCGCGACGCAGGTCCATCGCCGCTTTTGTCTCGAGTTGTCAAAAAGGTATCCACATTTCACCGAGGACCTTTGGGGCATTACAGCGTCCGATTCCAGGAACGGCTATGTGGTTTGGGGCGGCCCGCCGGAGATGGGCCCCATTGATGGAACAGTGGTTCCGAGCGCGGCAGGCGGTTCGCTCGCTTTTCTACCGCGGGAGACGCTGCGGGTCCTCAAGCATATTCGAAGCCGTTATGGCGAGCGGACCTGGAGCCGCTATGGATTCGTCAACGCCTTCAATCCCATGACGGAGTGGTACGACACCGACGTGGTGGGAATCGATACGGGCGTGACGCTGTTGATGGCCGAGAATTTGCGAACCGGGTTCGTATGGGACGCTTTTTCCAGGAACCCCGAAGTGGTGGCGGCTTTGAAGCGCGCCGAGTTCACCGAAGGATAGTGTTCGCCCGGCGTCTTACGCACGTCCATTCTTTGGCGATGAAGTAGCCAAGGCAGCAAGCTGCATCATGGCCGGCCCTTCGAAAGATCGGCATTATCTTCCGGTCCGTAAACTTTTGGCAGCCGGAGGATCGTCCAGTCGAGGCCGACGGCGCTCTGCACGGCCTTTTCGGCCAATATCTTGTCATAGTCGTGCGCGAAAGTGCCAAGCTGTGCTTCCATCCCGCGATAGGGATAGAGAACCGAACGAAGCGGAGCATCCTCCTTCAGGGGAACGGGATCAGGTGGTCCGGGTTCCGTTTTGGTCAGTCGCCCATAAGCTCGATAGACGTCACAGCTTGAGATGAGGACCAGGCGCCGTGTCCGGTCCTGAAGCGTGCGAACCGCAGCCCCGGCGTCCGCTTCGCCCATTGCCACCATGTGAACGACAACATCCCACTCACGATGCAGCCGTTCGGGGAAATGCGTCACCGGGTATTCCGCGCTTGGGTCCAAAACATGCTCAATGTCAGGGAGGATGGGGTTGGTGCTGGAGCCGCGGTGAAAGGCGACGATCTCTGCTCCCGCGTCATGGAGGCGTCGTGTTACATGCGCTCCGATGAAGCGTGTGCCGCCGATCATCAGAATATGCATTCCTCTTCTCTCTCGATGATAGAGCGCGCCGGCTTACTGACGATTAGCCTGAAATCCGAAGTTGAACGCCTGATTGACCTCCTGGGGACCTTCGAAACGTAGGTAGGCGACTGTCCGCCGATCAGGTTACGACGGCGGATTCTAACTTCGGCGAAGTTGGGATTTCCCACTTCGAGAGACTGTCCAGCAAGGGGATCCTGGTTTTCAGCCCGCCCCAACTTTCCGACAGATGGATCACCAATCTGCGCCCTGCTCGGCCGAGGATCGCGCCGCAAGTGAGGACTTGAGTCCGAATGGTGGCCGGCTGGCGATAAACCGGCAAACCAACCGCGCGTTGGAACTCGGCCAGCAGATTGAACAGCAGTAACACGGCACGAAACGCGGCCTCGGTAGCGAAGAACTGGTTCAGGCAGAAGCCATCGGCACCCAGGTCCTGTTTCAACTCGGCGATGCGATTTTCCATGTCGGCGCGTTGGTTGTAGCCTCGCCAGATCTCCTGCGGAGGGTCGGAGCAACTGGTAAGGAAGACGCGGAAGGTGTACCCCGGCACGTCGATGAGCTTGCGCCCTACACTGTTGCGGCCCTCGCGCACTCGCTCCCGTAGAACCACGAATCGCCGTTCCGTCTTCCAGCCGTGCAACTGGAGCTGAAACTCGCCCGCGGCATAGTCGTCATCCAACATCGTCCATTGCTCCACCCGCTGGGCGGCGCGTTTCACCCAACCAGTCAGCCGGGCCACTACAATGTAGGGCAGCAGGCGCTGTTCCAAAAAGCTCAGCAGCTTGTCATCGAAGAAGCCGGAATCGGCCCGTAGCAAGCGGATCTTCTGGCGCTGTCCCCACAGCGCGAGAGCTTCTTTGAGAAACTCCTCCACGCCACGGCTGGTTCCGCAGTTGCCGCTGCGAAGCCAGCCGTGGAGAAGGAAGTGCGCTTCATTCATCACCGCTAGCAAAGGATGATGACTGGGCCGTCCATGCTTGCGCGGGTTGTGCCCTTTGAGCGAACCCTCCTGCTTGCCGTAACGTTCAAAAACGGTCGAATCCAAATCCAGGGTGTAGCCGTCGTCGCGCGCCGGCAAACGCTGCATCTGCCATTCCGCCAGCGGCTCGAACAGCCGCTGCACCTGGCCCATCCCGAACCGGCGGAACAAATTGCGGATGGTATCGTCGGTAGGAAAACGGGTTATCCCTAGCAGCGCATGGAGCGCCCGATCACCGCGCAGCAGACTGACGTGAGCGAACCGTCTGGCTCCCACCAGCACCGACACCAGAAATGCCGTGAAGGTGAACGTTGGTTGGATCTGATTCGGCGACTTGAAGCGAATCGGCATGTGCTGCCGCACTGCTTCCACCAAGCCGATTTTGCCCAAGAACGAAATGAAAACCGCGATCCCCCCGAACGGGGTCACCGCGCGTTGCGTTTCGCGCAGAATCAACCGCTCATCCGACAACAGGGCGGTGATCTCGCGCGGGACTGGTTTGTCCATCGCGTTTGATTCCATTCCCCTGTTGTCTCAAATCTTTGGGACCCTTCCTACTTCAAGCTTCGGTTTTCCGGCTTAGTGCCCGCCCGGAACCGGAATCGCACATCCGAGCCGCTGGCCGAATCGGGTGCAATCCACACCTGAAACTCGCCCGGCTCCGTCACAAGCTCCATCGATTCGTTATAAAAGCTCAGGTCGCGCGGGGTGAGGGTGAAGGAGACCGTGCGCTTTTCTCCGGGATTCAGGCGAACGCGGCTGAACCCTTTCAATTCGCGGACGGGCCGGGCAACGCTTGCTACCGGATCGCGAATATACAATTGCGCGACTTCTTCTCCCGCCCGTTTTCCTGTATTCGCGATCTCCGCCGACACCGTGATGCTGGAACCGGGTGTCAGCTCCGCGGTTGAAATGCGCGGCTTCGAGTATTCGAACGTCGTATAGGAAAGGCCGAAGCCGAAGGGATATTCCGGCGTAAAGTCCACGTCGAGATACTTCGAAGTGAAGCCCTCCGGATTGACGGGACTACCCAGAGGAATGCCGAGCTCTCCCGGACTCGCGGGCCTGCCGGTGTTCAGGTGGCTGTAATAGATCGGAATCTGTCCAACCGCGCGAGGAAAGGAG
Organism: Bryobacteraceae bacterium; assembly: GCA_035714225.1. Taxonomy (GTDB): domain Bacteria; phylum Acidobacteriota; class Terriglobia; order Bryobacterales; family Bryobacteraceae; genus CAADGY01. The sequence goes on from DASTMK010000372.1 coordinate 12,817, forward strand.
ATCGGGAGTTTGCCGGAGGGACTCACATCGCCGGTCAATACGTCGAGCAACGCCGGCCCACCCATCGTTCCGGGATGCCATGCGTAAAGCACACCCGCCGATTTCGCCGCCACGTTCTGAAACGTCAAGGGGCGCCCCGCGAGGATAATGGTCACTATCGGCGTTCCGGTCGCGGCGATCTCCGCGGCCAGTCCCTCCTGCGCACCTGGAAGATTGAGGAAGGCGCGGGAATGCGCTTCTCCCGAGAGGATCTGCTCCTCGCCCAGCAGCAGCAGAACGACATCGCTCGCCTTGGCCGCCTCGATAGCAGCGTTAAACTGCTCGCGGCTGGTGTCCCTGCTGTTCCGGAGAGCGGCGACATACCGGATCCGGCCTGCGCCGAACTTTCGTTGGAGACTGGTGAGGGGCGTTTCGACCTCTTCCGGCCTGGCATCCATGACCCACGAGCCCATCTGATCCACGGGGCTGTTAGCAAGCGGGCCGATCACCGCGATGCGCTTCACCGCGGGCGAAAGCGGGAGCACGTCATTGTCATTCTTCAAAAGCACCAGGCTCTGGGTGGCGAGTTCTTTGGCGATGCCGCGCGCATCGTTGGCGGTCTGGACGGAGGCCGCCGGACGCATAGGAGCGTCGAACAACCCGAGCTGATACTTCAAGCGCAGAATGCGGCGGACGGCGGCATCGATGGAGGCTATGGAAACGTTCTGCTTTTCGACAAGCCGGCGTAAGTTGTCGAAGTAGGTAGTGCTGACCATCTCCATGTCCACACCGGCTGTTACCGCCTTTTGCGCGGCCTCGGCGGGCCCGGCGGCGAATCCATGCTGCACCATCTCCAGCACCGATTCGTAATCGCTGACCACGACGCCGGTGAACCCCCATTCCTTGCGCAAAATACGATCGAGTAAAAACCGGTTCCCGCTCGCCGGCACGCCATTCAGAGCGTTGAACGCTGTCATGAAAGTTGCGACGCCCGCGGCGATGGCATCGTGGAAGGGCGGCAGATAGACCTCGTGAAGCTGATTCTCGGGAATGAAGGTGGAATTGTAATCCCGTCCCGCTTCGGCGGCGCCATATCCCGCAAAATGCTTCGCACAAGCCGCGATTCGTCCGGCTTCCCGCAACGAGCCGCCTTGAAATCCGCGGATCATCGCCGACCCAAGCCGGCCTGTCAGGTAGGGATCTTCGCCCAACGATTCCGCGACGCGTCCCCATCGTGGATCCCGGGTGACGTCGAGCATCGGCGCGAAGGTCCAATGGATGCCCTCCGTGCTCGCCTCCCGCGCGGCGATTGCGGCTGCGCGTTCGATCAAGCCGGGATTCCAGGCGGCAGCCTGTCCGAGAGGGATTGGGAACACGGTGCGGTATCCATGAATCACGTCGCGGCCAAACAGGAGCGGGATTCCCAGCCGGCTCTCCTGGATGGCAATCCGCTGCGCTTCCGCCCGATCTTCCGGCAGCCCGGCATTCAGGAAAGATCCCCAGCGCCCCTGCCGGATCTGCTGTTTGATCTCTTCTGCGATCGGGTTGCGCATCGAGGTCGCCTGCGACATCTGCCCGAGCTTTTCCTCGAGCGTCATGCGAGCAAGAAGGGCATCGATGCGCTTTTCGATGTCCGCCGGAAGACTTGTCTGGAGAGCCAAAGTCATGGAGAGTGTAAGAAAGAGTTGCCCGAACATGCCAGCGCCCCTTCTGCTTTCATCGTACCCGCCCCGGAACACCCGCGTTGCGGGTTAGCGCTCGACGCCGCGCAGGCGGCGGTGCATAGCGGCAAATTGTTCGAGCGTGAGTTGCTCCGCGCGCAATGCCGCCTCCGGCCAGGCATCGACCTGATGGCCATAGCCGGGAAGGAGGTTATTCCGGATCGTCTTCCGCTTCTGCCGGAAGCATTGTCCGACGAATGCGAGAAGCTCTTCCGGGTGTTCGACCGGCGGCGGATGCGGCGTTAACCGCACGACGGCCGATTCCACTTTGGGCGGCGGGTGAAAGGCGGCGGGCGGAACCGTAAACAGATATTCGGCACGCGCGTAGATCAGGATCGCAACCGTCAGATAGCCGTAGTCGCGCGATCCGGGTTCAGCCACCAGCCGCTGCGCGACTTCTTTCTGGATCAGGAAAACCGCACGGGTCAGCAGCGGCCCCAGAGCCAGCACCTTTTCGATCACCGGCGACGTGATGTAGTAAGGCAGGTTGCCGGCGACAACGGCCGCGCCCCATTGCGCAAGATCGGTGGTAAGAACGTCGCCGGAGATGACGGTAATATCGGGAAACCGCGACCGGAGACGCAGCGCGAGCTCTTCGTCCAATTCGATCGCGATCACCTCGCCGGCCTTCGAGACCAGGTGGGCTGTCAGGGCGCCTTTGCCGGGGCCGATCTCGATGACTCGCGGCGCAGGTTCGGGGCAGGCGGCACGCGCAATTCGCTCCAGAACGGAGCCGCGGACCAGGAAATGTTGTCCGAGCCGCCGCCCCATAGTCTAAACACGACGTACTGAATGTTTGCGCGAAGATTTGATTGGCCACGGATGGACACAGATGAACACAGATAAGAAAAACGCAAGGCTTGATCCGTGTGAATCCGTGTTCATCCGTGGCCGAATTTGCTTTTCTAGATTGCTGGGAATCGTACGGCGGAGAAACTCAGCCTTTTACCTCGATATGGCTCTTGCTGAAGGAGACGCGCACTTTTCCGGCCGTCGGCTGTCCGAAGGTGGTAGCTGGAGTGAATGTCGTAAAGAGCAGGTTGTTTTCGATAATCCGCAGCAGCTCGGGATTCTCGGAAACTTTCGACGGGAACGAGTAATCCACCATCCTGCCCTGTTCATCTACAGTGAGTTCAACGATAATATCGTCATCTCCGAACGTGAACGGGCCGGTGCTCTTCACGGTTGCTTCTGTATAAAAAGCCGTGGGCACATCATTTCCCGTGAAGCTCTGGTAGGTGGCGACATTCGGCACCACCATGCTGAACAGGAAGACTGCCGAGGCGAGTCCACCCGCGAGTGGAATCGCCAGCGGACGCATGAGGTTATCCCTCCAAAGCCGCGTGCTGGCGGCCCACTTCTCCCAAATGTTGGAAAGAGTGGCGCTCTTGCGCCTCCGGGTTTGCTCCTTCGAGCCGATTACCCGGAGCGAAAATGTCAAACTGGCCGGCGGCGTCTGCGCGGGCAGTGCCCTCAGCCGGCTGCGGAGAACATCGGTCTGCTCGCAGCGCACAGTGCATTTCGGGCAATGCGTAAGGTGCAGGGAAATGGTCTGGCTCTCGGCTTGCGGCAGGAAGCCATCCAGGTACGCCGACAGATTCTTCTCCACCTCATGGCACTTCATGGCTCGCACCTTGGTCCCAGAGCCGGCTGCGGTGTCCAACTCCAGGCGGGTCCCGGCTCCAGTTGACCCGCCAAGGTCTTACGTAAGGCCTCGCGTCCGCGTAGAATTCTCGATTTTACGGTGCCCAGTGAAACCTGCAGGACATCCGCGATTTCTTCATAGCTGAGCCCCTCGATGTCCCGCAGAACTACAGCGGCGCGGAACGTCGGATTCAACTGCGCGAGCGCGCGTTCAATCAGGGCCTGGGTTTCGTGGCTGAGCGTCTCTTCAAAAGGCGAGCGGCTGGAATCGCACAGAGTCTCCTGGTAATTCCGGTTCCGCTCCTCGTCGCTCTCCAAACCGACTTCCTGGCGGCGGTGGCGTGTGAACCAGCGTCTCTGGTTGTGCGCCTCATTCACCGCAATTCGATAGATCCAGGTTTTGAGGCTGCTTTGCCGCCGGAACGAGCCGATATTCCGGAAGACCTTCAGGAAAACATCCTGGACGACGTCGCAGGTATCCGAGGTATCCGTGAGCAGGCGATGAACCAGGTTATAGACAGGCTGCTGGAATTGGGAAATCAGCGCCTCGTAAGCCTCATTTTCGCCGGCTTGGAGCCCCTCCACCAACAGTTCTTCCTCCTGCTGGTGACAATCGGCGCAGGGCGCCAGATCGTAGGCCGCGACATGCGAGCCGAAGTGATAGCCAATGGTCGTATCTGCCATGGCAAGCCTCACCCGTATTCTACATCAGCGGAACGGTCTACCTGCGCCGGCCCGCTCCAACAGCATGGGCCTCTCAAAACTGATTAGACGGCTCCGGCCGCTGAAAGTTCCCTCTAAACGGAATCGGACTCTTTTGTTCTGATTGTTGTGGATTTGCTGACGGCGTCCAGTACTCCATTGACGAACGCGACGGAGTCGTCGCCCGAAAACCGGCGGGCCAGTTCCAGCGCTTCATCGATGGCTACCGGCGCGGGAGTGCCGAGATACCGCATCTCGTAGACGGCGCAGCGCAGGATATTGCGGTCTACGGCCGGCATCCGTTCAATTCGCCAGTTGGCGGAATGCCCGGCAATGAGCAGATCGATGTCGGCCAGTTGGCTGACGGTGCCACGAACCAGTTCCTCCATGAATGCATCCTGTTCCTCGATATTCGCCGGATGCTCGTCGGAAGAAGAGAGTGTGCCGTAAAAGGCGGCGATGGCCTCGTCCACTTCCTGTTTCCGCATATCCAACTGATAAAGAATTTGAACGGCTCTTTCGCGGGAGGAATGGCGCGAAGGCATGCCGGTCTACCGTCCGGCGCGAAGCTGGCGCACGAGGTTACCCATCTCGACGGCGGTCATGGCTGCGTCGAATCCCTTGTTACCGCTCTTTGCGCCTGCGCGGTCGATCGCCTGCTCAAGCGTGCCGGTGGTAAGGACACCGAAAGCCACCGGTACGCCATGTTGGAGGGAAGCTTGAGCCAGCCCTTTCGCGGCCTCCGCCGCGATGTAATCGAAATGGGGCGTTTCGCCTTTTATGATGGCGCTGAGGCAGATGATGCCGTCGTGTTTCTTCTGCGCGGCGATTTCGTTTGCGGCCATGGGAAGCTCCCAGGAACCGGGAACTTTCACGATTTCGATATCTTCCTCGGCGCACCCGGTGCGCGCCAGCGCGTCAAGGGCGCCCGCGAGCAGACGCTCCGTAATGATGCTGTTGAAGCGGCTCACCAGAATGGCGAACTTCAGTCCTTGCGCGCTGAGATTTCCTTCAATGATTCTGTGCGGCATGTGCTATTTCCCTGCGAAAACAGCCTTTCTTTTTTCGAGAAATGCGCGGGTTCCTTCCCGGCGGTCCTGGGTGTCCGCGATCAGGCCGAAGGCGGCGGCTTCGAATCGCAGCCCTTCCTCCAGCCCCGCGCTGGTTCCCACATCCACAGCTTCCAGGATGAGCGAGATGGCGATGGGGCCGTTCGTGAGCACCTTTTCGAGCAACCCGCGCGCGAACGGCTGAAGGTTCTCACGCGGCGTCACGTAGTTCACCAGGCCGATGCGGTGCGCCTCTTCCGCGTCCACGGGTTCGCCGCTCAGCAGAAGATCGAGCGCGCGTCCGCGGCCCACCAGACGCGGCAGCCGCTGTGTACCGCCATAGCCCGGCAGAAGACCGAGCTTCACTTCCGGTTGCCCGAGTTTCGCTTCGGGACATGCTACCCGAAGCGTGCAGGCCATGGCCAACTCGAGACCCGCCCCTAGCGCATAGCCGTTAATGCAGGCGACCGATGGCTTTCCCAACGTCTCAAGCTTACGGAATATCTGTTGGCCCCGAAGAGCGGCTTGCCGAGCCTCCACCGGCGTCATTTCCGACAACTCCCCGATATCCGCTCCCGCCACGAACGCTTTGTCGCCGGCCCCGGTGACGAGGAGCGCGCCGATGGTAGCATCGCTCCGCGCACGTTCGAACGCATCGGCGAGTTCTTCCATCACGTGCGCGTTGAGCGCATTCCGTTTCTCGGGACGGTTAATCGTGACGAGTGCGATGCGGTCCGCCCCGGCCTCAAACCGGATGTGGCTGTAGGACATATGGGATAATCGGACTCAGAGCCTCATCATACCGCATGGATTCCGCGTTCATTCGAAACTTCTCTATCATTGCGCATATCGATCACGGCAAGTCGACGCTGGCCGACCGCCTGCTGGAGGTAACCGGAGCTCTCTCGCAGCGGGAAATGATGGAGCAAGTGCTCGACTCCATGGACCTGGAGCGGGAGCGAGGCATCACCATCAAGGCACATGCTGTCCGCCTGAATTACCAGGCAAGCGACGGCGAGACGTACCAGTTGAACCTGATCGACACGCCGGGCCACGTCGATTTCAGCTACGAGGTTTCGCGGAGCCTGCAAGCCTGCGAGGGGGCGCTGCTGGTGGTGGACGCCTCGCAGGGAGTGGAAGCGCAGACGCTGGCCAACGCCTACCTCGCGCTGCACCACGATCTGGAGATTATTCCGGTCATCAACAAGATCGATTTGCCGGCGGCGGACCCCGAGCGTATCCGCGCGCAGATTGAGCAGGTCGTCGGCCTCGACGCCTCGGACGCGATCCTGGTAAGCGCGAAGCAGGGCGTTGGAGTGGAGGATGTTCTCGAAGCCGTCGTTCACCTGGTGCCACCTCCAAAGGGCTCACCGGAAAGCCCGCTGCGCGCGTTGGTTTTCGATTCCTGGTTCGACCCTTATCGCGGTGTCATCACGCTGCTCAGGGTGGTGGATGGAACCCTTCGTACAGGCCAGAAGATCCGGCTGTGGTCGAACGGCAAGTCCTTCGAGGTGGAGGGACTCGGTTACCAGTCGCCGAAGGCCATACCGGCCGAACAGCTTTCGGCCGGAGAAGTCGGCTACATGTTCGCGAACATCAAGACGGTGTCCGACGCGCAAATCGGGGATACGGTCACTGACGATGCAAAGCCGGCGGCTCAACCGCTTCCCGGGTTCGAGCAGATCAAGCCGATGGTCTTTGCCGGCCTCTATCCGGTGGAGTCGCACGAGCACGGAGTGTTGAGGGAAGCACTGGAAAAGCTGCGCTTGAACGATAGCGCGTTCAGTTTCGAGCCGGAGAGCTCGGTGGCGCTGGGCTTCGGATTCCGCTGTGGTTTCCTGGGCCTGCTGCATCTGGAAATCGTACAGGAGCGCCTGGAGCGCGAATTCCAGATCGACCTTATTACAACCGCTCCGGGTGTCCGGTACCGGGTTGTGCTGCGGGACGGGGATGTAGTGGAAGTAGACAGCCCCACCAAGTTTCCGGATCCGGCGAAAATCGATAAGATCGAAGAGCCGATCATTGAAGCCACCGTGATCACACGCGAAGAATTTCTGGGTGAGATCCTGAAGTTGCTGGACGAAAAGCGGGGCGTACAGAAAAAATTCGAGCATATCGGCAGCGACAGGGTGCTGCTCACGTATGAGATTCCGTTGAACGAGGTCGTGCTCGATTTTTACGACCGGCTGAAGTCGGCTTCGCGCGGCTATGCTTCGCTCGATTATCATTTGGCCGGGTACCGCGAATCTCCGATGGTCAAGCTGGACGTGCTGGTTGCCGGTGAACCGGTGGACGCATTGTCGATCATCGTCCACAAGGATTTCGCCCACGAACGCGGCAAGGCCCTGATTGAACGGCTGAGGAAGTTGATTCCACGCCAGATGTTCGAGGTGGCGCTGCAGGCCGCGATCGGCAATAAAGTGGTGGCCCGCGAGAATATTCCCGCCATTCGAAAGAACGTGATCGCGAAATGCTATGGCGGGGATATTACGCGCAAGCGCAAGCTGCTTGAAAAGCAGAAGGAAGGCAAACGCCGCATGAAGAGAGTGGGCCGTGTGGAGATTCCGCAGGAGGCGTTTCTCGCGGTGTTAAGAGTTGGTGGAAATCAAACATAGCCGGCTCATGCCGGACGCAATCAAAGGTTTCGTGATGAGAAAATCATTTCTCTGTCTGCTTAGTCTCGTTCTCGCTCTGGTGGCGTCGGCCGCTCCGCCGCAGGCGGCTCCCCAGGGTACCCCCAAGTTGATCCTGACGCTGGTGGTCGACCAGTTCCGGTACGATTATCTGACCCGTTTCCGATCCGATTACAACGGCGGATTGGCCCGTCTGCTCACCCATGGCGCTGTCTTTTCAAACGCCCACTATGAGCATTTTCCGACGGTCACGGCAATTGGTCATTCCACGATTCTGAGCGGAGCGACACCCTCCATCAGCGGAATTGTCGGAAATGAATGGTACGACCGTGAATTGAACAAACAAGTGACCAGCGTTTCCGACAGCACCGTGCAGTTGCTGGGAGGCCGGGCCGGCGAGGCCGGTGCGTCTCCGCGGAAACTGCTGGTGAGCACCATCGGCGACGAGCTCAAGATGTCGGGGAAGGGCACGCCCCGCGTGATCGGAATGTCGATCAAAGACCGCAGCGCCATTCTTCCTGCGGGTCACATGGCCGACGCAGCCTACTGGTTCGACGATGTGACGGGCAACTTCGTCAGCAGTACTTACTATTCCGCCGACCTACCGGCATGGGTGAAGGCATTCAACAGCGGTCGAGCGGTGGACCGGTACATAACCAAACAGTGGTCCTCCAATTCCGGTACGGCGGGCGCGGCGCCGCAGGTGTTCGCCACGATGCCGCCGAAGCCGGACAGCGCTTATTTCAAGCTGCTGGAGCGGACGCCTTTCGGCAATGAGGTGTTGGAGTTATTTGCCGAGCACGCCATTGAAGCGGAGCAACTCGGCCAGCGCGGCACGACGGACCTGCTGTCGGTGAGCTTCTCTTCCAACGACTATGTCGGGCACGGCGTGGGGCCGGACGCGCCGGAAGTTCGGGACATCTCGATTCAAACCGACCGGCTGTTCGCCAGATTGCTGGATTTCGTCGACCGCAAAGTGGGGCTGGACAACGTGCTGGTGATCTTTACGGCGGATCACGGAGTGTCGCCGCTTCCCGAACTCATGAAGCAACGAAAGATGCCGGGCGGCAGAATGTCCGCGCGCGTGGTGCTGGACGGTGTGCAGAAGGCGATTGAAGCGAAGTACGGGGAAGGAAACTGGGTTATCGGCAAGTCCGGCCCGGCTCCGTATTTCAACTACCAACTGATCCGCGAGCGCAAGTTGGATCTGGCAGAGGTGCAGCGAGTGGCCGCCGACGCGGTCCGGAACATTCCACACATTGCCCGGGTCTATACTCGCGAGCAGTTAAAGAACGGGCAGATTCTGGAAGACCGGATCGGGAGGCGCGTCCGCAATGGCTTCAATAACGAGCGGGGATCCGACCTTTTTATTGTCGTCGAGCCGTACTGGCTGTTCGAGGAACGGGGCACGTCCCACGGCACGCCGTATAATTACGATTCCCACGTGCCAGTGATTTTCATGGGCCGCGGGATCAAGGCAGGCCAATACAACCAGCCCATCGCGGTAAACGACATCGCGCCGACCGTCGCCACGTTTTTAGAGATCGAAACCCCCAGCGGCGCGGAAGGCCGCGTCCTGGATGAAATGCTGACAGCGCCCGCACCGGGCGTACACCTGTCATCCTATGTGGAGAAATAGACTCGAGGAGTGATTTATGGACATTCGACCACTGCATGATCACGTGTTAGTGAAACGCATCGAGGAAGCTGAGACCGTGAGCGGCAGCGGTATCATCATTCCGGACACCGCCAAAGAGAAGCCGCAGCAAGGCGAAGTGATCGCCGTCGGCAATGGCAAGCTGCTCAGCAATGGCGAGCGCAGCGTGATCGACGTCAAGCCGGGCATGCGGATCCTGTTTACGAAATATGCCGGCTCGGACATTAAAAGCGCGGGTGAGGAATACCTCGTTCTGAGGGAAGACGAGATCCTCGGAGTACTGGAGCAGTAGGTACCCCGGTTGGTCTTCCGGTCTGTGCTAAGGTGAAAACAAAGAACTAACGACCCGTGAGGAAGGCGGTGGGCCGCTCGTGGCGGTATTTTGGCCGCGGTGTGTAGCGAGCGGATACCGCTTGCTGACGCGCGCGGCTCCGTTCTGAGCCGTGACCGTAAGGGAGCGGTGCCGTTGAAAAAGGAGTCTTGAAGAAGAATGACGAGAGCCTCGTTCCGTCTGATAGTAATGGGAGCCGCACTGCTGGCATCGGCCAGTCTGGCGGGTGCGCAGACAAAAGTAGCGGTGGTGAATCTCCAGCGTGCCGTGTTGGAAACGGCTGACATCAAGAAGGCACAGGCGGACCTGGAAGCCCGGTACCGGCCGCAGCAGCAGGAAATGGAGAAGTTGCAGAAGGAAGTCGAGGCTCTATCGCAGCAACTTCAGACGATGCGGGGTAAGTTGACGCAGCAGGGCGAGCAGGATCTTGTTGTGCAAGGACAGCGTAAACAGCGGGAGTTGCAGCGCCTGACGGAAGACCTTCAGGGAGAAGTGAACCGCGACCGCGAAGAGATTCTTGCCAGGGTGTCTCAACAGATGTCGGAAGTGGTGGGCAAGCTCGCCACGCAGAAAGACCTCGATATCGTCGTCGACGTGACAAATACCGTTTTTTTCAAGCCCGCGCTCGATCTGACCAAGGAAGCGGTGGCGGCCTACGACGCGGCCCATCCCGTAAAGTGAGGTGAGGGAATGTCCGGCTACCTGGAAGCATACGGGGCTGGCGACGAGAAGCGTTCGAAGATTATCAGATGGACCGCCATCACGGTGGTGGCGGTGCTTGTTATTGGTCTCTTCCTTTATTTCGGGTTCCGGAATTACCGCGAAGACCGGATAGCCAATCAGTTCGTCGAATTCCTCAAAACGCAGGACTATCAGGCGGCATACCGGCTGTGGGGCTGTACGCCTGAAAGTCCATGTCCCGACTACTCGATTGAAAAGTTCATGGAGGACTGGGGTCCCAAAAGTCCTTACGGCTCTCCGGCGAATGCGGAGGT